>NZ_JBFALC010000085.1:0-34794 GCF_040656035.1 Streptomyces sp. NPDC050211 | reverse complement strand
GGGCGGGCGGCTGGTCCCCCGCCGGCGGGCCCCCCCGGCCCGGGCGGGCCGGGCTCCCCCTTGGGCCCCCGCCCCCGACGGGGCTTTCCTGCGTTCCTAGGGTCTGCTTTCGTGACGCGCAGGCAACTCTCGGACGAGCAACGGAAGTTGATCGAGCCGTTCCTGCCGATGGCGGCAGGCGTCGGCACCGACCCGGACGGCGCGGCTGCCGACTCGGCCGCGGTGGTGGCCTTGTCCCGGGTGAACGCCAGTGCGCCGAAGCCGAGTTGGTCGTATCCGCCGCTGTTCGGGCCGTAGTCGCCGCCACCGCCCTCGGGCATGATGCGGGCCACCATTTGTCCGGTGTTCAACATGTCCATTCCGCGCCTGATGGCGTAGTGGTGGTAGACCTGCTCCCAGACCGAGCGCTCATGGCCACGGCCGCCTTCGGAGATGACGGTCTGCTTCGTTTCCACGCAGTGCGGGCCGTTTTTCCAGGTGTTGGTGGTGATGCCCATCAGGCTGTGGGCCTGGTCGCGCCCGCTCTCCTGCCACTGGGCCAGGCCCACGTCGTCGTAGACACAGGAGACCGCGTTGGCCAGAGAGCCATTGCCCGCACCGTTGTGGAAGTAGTCCACCGTCTCGTCGAACTTGGCCTGGTCGTCGCAGAGGATCCCGATGGCCGTGTCGCGGTTCAGGAAGTCGTGGTTCATGGACAGGCAGGTCGCCGATGGCGGACGCTCCCAAGCGCCGCCCGGAAAGGACTCCGGTCACTCGTCGATCCCGGGGTGCCAGGTGCTCGCGTAGTCGGGGTGGTTCCAGTCGGAGTGCGAGTAGTGCAGGCCCACCTTGAGGCCCTGATCGCGCAGCGCGTCCACGTACCCGGTGATCAGGTCGCGGCCGGCCGGGGTGCGCCGGCCCAGGAGCAGCGACTCCGCTCCGCGATCAACCCCCGGCCCAGCCCGGCTGGCGGACCGGCTGCCTGATCCCGCCCCGGGTGGCGTCACGCCGCCGCTGACGCCATGCGCACCACACCATCGCCGCCCGACCACTCGGGCTGCCCGCTCAAGGGCAGGTTCCGTCGAGGTTCGGGCCTACGACAGGGCCGACCGCGAGTCGGCAGTCACCGCCGAAAGGCCTGCCGGCGGGAATGCGACGACCTGGACGGCGAACGGCGACAACACCACCTACCTGGCGTGAGGGGTTCGCACGCGATAGGTCCGCAGTTTCCGGTACAGCGTGGCGCGGGCGATGCCCAGGGCCGCCGCCGTGCGGGTCTTGTTGCCGCCATGAAGGCGTAGGGCTTCCAGGATGGCGGAGCGTTCGGCATGCTCCATCGGGCTGAGTGGCCGGGGCGCCGGGCCTTCACGCACGGGGTCCGGCAACTCGGCACGCCGGACGGGCCCTGTCGCGAGACGACTCTCGGCCAACGCCCGTACCAAGTGGGCGAGTTCGGTGACATTGCCCGGCCACGAGTACTGCTCCAGGGCGCGCAACGCATTCAGCGTCCAGGAGAGCGGGGGTCGTCCCGGCGCGGGCGCGGGAGTCAGGGCCGCGACCAACTCCCTGATGTCATCGGGCCGTTCACGCAACGCGGGAAGCGTCACCGAGTGTGCTGTCAGGGTGTCCAGGAGTCGTTGGAGGCACGGACCCGGCGACGTGCCGGGTGTGTAGGTGACCAGTAGGGGTACGGCCGGATGCGATGCGAGCAGCGAGTTGAGGGTCGCCGTGTCGAACTGCGCAAGACGCTCGACATGACGAATCAGGAGCGGTCGCCCCTTCACCAACTCGTCCATCGAGACGCCGAGTTCACCTTCCGCCGCGTCCACGATCAAAGGGTTCGAGACCAGTTCCCGTGCGAGTGACGTCTTCCCGGTGCCGCGCTCGCCGATGAGAAGCAGGGGCTCTGGAGGCCTGCTCAACTCCATCGCGCGGCCGACCGCATGCCGCCAGGGCACCGATCGCCCGGCCAGTCCCACGACGGTGCCCGTGGCCGAAGCCACGACGCCATGACCCACCGGCTCCAGCACGGCCACCGCTCCGACGATCGAGCCCAGGTGGCGCACAGGGGTGAGGGTCGCGTAGCAGCCCGTGCCGTCCGGGATCCGGATGCGGTACGTGGCCGAACTCGCCATGTTGGCAGCCGCTTCGCGCCCTCCGTCAAGGCCTGATGTCGCGTGCGGGTTGGATGCCGAGGCTTCGGCAGTGCCTGATGTCGGATCGGGCGCCGCCCCCGGGCGTGCTGCAGGAACCGGTGAAAGGTCGATCCCGGACACCGCAACCGTGCCCGGGGCGGCCGCGAACTCCGATAGCGCCCAGTGACCCGAGTCCTGCAGCAGGGCGACCGCGTTCCGCTCCAGTGCCTCCAGTCCTTCCGGCGACAGGAACTGCCCCGCCGCCTCGCTGACGAGCCGATTGAGACCGTCGACGGCGACGACCGCGCGAGCCTGCTCCCCTGCGGCCTGCAGGTACGCGTCCAGCAGCACCCGCTCAACCCCCCGCGACCGCGAGAGGAGTTCCGCCTCGACGGCGATCGTCGCGGCCTCGGCGAGCGGGGCCCCCGGATGCGGCCCACACTCGGCGCACAGGCGGGAGGTCACCGTGACTGTGCCCACTGGTTTTCCGGCCCCCGGTGCCCGTATCGGCACGCTGACCGCGGAGACGTCCTGCCACAGGTCGAGGAAGTGCTCGGGACCGTGCACCTCGGCGCGGCGGCGCATGTGCAGTGCAAGGGCTGCGCTGTTGTGGCCGACCACTTGTTCGGAGAGTTCCAGGCAGCGGCGACCGGCGGGCGCGCACCCGGTGGCCCACAGCACCCGCAGCGCCCCATCGGTGAGTACAAGCGACGCTTGCTCTGTGCCGACGGCGGGCGCGATCCGTTCAAGGACGGGCTGGGCCGCGGCCAGCAGTGCGGACTCGGGCGCTTGTCCAGAATGCCGTGACGCGTCCGGTACCGGGTCTGCCACGTCGTGCCGCACACCGAAGAACCGGGCGCGCTTCCAGGCCGCCACGACTTCTTCAGGCACCCCGTCGGGCAGTTCATGCCCCATCAGGAACAGCTCACGGGCCCTGCGCAGCGAAGCGAGCGCGGGTCGGACGGAGGGATGCTCTGCGGTGGTCACGACGGCGCTCACCCTACCCGAGCGGTTGAACGCGCAACGATCCCGGCGCGTATTCCCCGTGACACGGCCGACGCACTGTCTCTTATTGAGACACCCACGCCACCGCCTTCCCCTTCATGTTCTTGGAAGGTCGGCCCGTGTTCCCATTTGCCCTGGAGCGTTACCCCGTGCACACCGTCGAGCCCGATGTCGTGACCGACGTACTGATCGTCGGCAGCGGCCCCGCCGGCGCCTCCGTCGCACTCGCCCTGAACACCGACGACGCGCTGGAAGCCTTGTGAGGTCTCCGCGGCCACCTCGATACACCCGCTCCCTGGCCGAACTCGGCGGACAGCGACGTGACGGTGGGGGCGCGCGAGGCGACCGGCAGGCGGACCCCGATCCGCGGCCGCTCACCACAGCGGGCGGACTCTACGTCCTGAGTGCCGCCTACGAGGAAGGCCGGCCGTCGGGGCGGCCGTGACCGCACCGGGCTGCGGCCTGCACTCGAGCACCCCCCCACTGAGGTCCGGACGCCCACTCACGTCCCACTTCCACCCAAGTGCTGACCTCAACCGAGGTCTCGCTGAAGCTCCGACAAAGACTGGACTGAAAGGTGAACTCCATGCCCCTTCGACTGCTCCGGCGGCGACTCAGCAAATCCTCCAGGGGCGCTGAAGGCCTCGCGCTTCCCGTTCCGGCCGGCGCGGGTGTCGTCGTTCGTGAGGTACTGGATCCGGTGAACCAGCCCCTGGGCGCCGCGGATGTGACGGTGACGGAACTCCGCAGCCACCAGATCTCGGCACGCGGCACCACGGACCCATACGGTTTCTTCATGGCCGTCCTGCCGCCGGGCAGCTACAGCCTGCTGGTCGCGGCCCAGGGGCTGGAACCGCACCGCGAGACCATCGAGGTCGTCGCGGACGCCGACCCGTCCCCGCAACGTGTGTGGCTCCAGTCGGCGCGGCAGCTCGAACTCCCGGTCACCGGCACCTGGCTCTTCGACCCGCCGCACACGGCGATCCGCTTCATCGCCAAGCACGTCGGCATGGCCCATGTGCACGGCCGTTTCGAACGGTTCGAGGGCGGGATCCAGGTCGTCGAGGACATGTCCCAGTCCCACGTCCACGTGCGCATCGACGCGTCCAGCATCACCACGGGCAACAACACCCGGGACACGCACCTGCGTTCCGCCGACTTTCTCGACGTCGACCACTTTCCGTACATCGACTTCACCAGCACCCGCTTCGCCTACCGAGGCGGCAGCAAGTGGACGCTGCAGGGCACTCTGACCATGCATGGCGTGAGCCGGTCGGTGGCGCTTGACACGACGTACCTGGGCATGGTGAACGGGGGCTACGGCGAGGAACTGCGGTGCGCTGCCCTGGCCAAGACGGAGCTGCACCGCGAGGACTACACGCTCAACTGGCGCTCGATGCTCGCGCGCGGCATCGCGGTCGTCGGGCCGACGGTCCAGCTTGAGCTGGACGTCCAGGCGATGTACCGCACGCATGACACACCGAAACCTCCGCAGTAGCCTAGCTGCCGGGCCGGACAAGCCCGTGGTCGAAGGCGAATACCACCGCGTGGACGCGGTCGCGCAGGCCGAGCTTGTCGAGAACGCGACCCACGTGGGTCTTCACCGTGGCTTCGCCGACGTGGAGACGGGCGGCGATCTCCGCGTTGGACAGGCCGCGGCCCAGCAGGAGCAGCACCTCGCGTTCGCGGTCGGTCAGGCGGGACAGGCGGTGGACGACATCGGGCGGGGGCGTAGCGGGGGTGGCGCGGGCGAACTCCGCGAGCAGGCGGCGGGTGACCGAGGGACCGAGCAGGGCCTCGCCCGCCGCGAGCGTGCGGATGCCCTCGATCAATGTCTCGGGGGGACTGCGCTTGAGCAGGAATCCGTTTGCGCCCGCACGGACGGCCGCGAAGACGTATTCGTCCAGCTCGAAGGTGGTCAGGACCAGGACCTTGGGGCTGTTGTGCACTGCCGTGCCGGCGATGGCGCGGGTCGCGGCGATCCCGTCCAGGACCGGCATACGGATGTCCATGAGGACGATGTCGGGTGTGGCCGCTGCCGCGAGCCGTACCGCTTCCCGGCCGTCGGCCGCCTCGCCGACCACGGTGATGTCCGGCTGGGTGTCCAGCATCATCCGCAGCCCGGCGCGCATGAGGTCCTCGTCGTCGGCCAGCAACACCCGGATCACGGCAGCTCCTTCAATGGGATCAGGGCGGTCACGCGCCAGCCGCCGTACTCGTCGGCACCGGCCTCGAAGGTGCCGCCCAGGCGGGCGACGCGCTCACGCATGCCGGTCAGGCCGCGGCCTCCAGGAAAAGAGCTGGGCTCGGTGGGCGTGCCGTCGTCGGTGACCGTCACTCGTATCGCACCGGCGACGACATCGACGCGTACGACGGCATGGGCCGGGCGAGCGTGCCGTACGACGTTGGTCAGTGACTCCTGGACCACGCGGCGCACCGTCTCCGCGACAGCGGGAGTCAGCTCGCGCAGCCGGGCCGGGTCCGGCGGCAGCCGCAGATCAGCTGTGACGCCTGGTGGCAATTGGTCGACCAGTGCACGGAGCGTCCCTTCGGAGTCGTACGCCTCGGTGAGCAACCCCAGCACTCGGTCGAGGTCCGTCATCGCGCCGCGGCCCACCTCCTCGATACGGGAGAGCGCCTCCCGCACCGGCGACCGGTCCTCGCCCAGGGAGAGGCGGGCCGCGCCCGCGTGGGTCACCATCACGGTCACCGCGTGCCCGACCGCGTCATGCAACTCCCGTGCCATCCACGTCCGTTCAGCGGTCGCGACCCGCTCGCGGTCGCGGGCCCGCAGCGCCTGCACAGTCTCCCAGCGCGACCTTCCAGCGCGCCCGACGAGCCAGGCCACCGTGTGCACGGCGACGGCCGGGATGAACGCGTCCGAGTCGCCGGCCAGGACGGCGAGCACGGCGGCGACCGGCAACACCGCCATTTCCAGGGCGCGTTGGGACGGACGGCCCTGCACGACCAGGGTCAGGGCGAGCGCCGTGGCCAGCGAGACATTGGTGACGGGCACCCCGGATGCCGCCGCCGCCACGGTGGCCGATGCCGCGGCCCACAGCGCGCATCCGGGCGCGTAGCGGCGACCCGCGATCGCCACGAACCACACCACCGCGCAGGTCCGTTCGACCACAGGGCCGCTCAGCACCGACGCGGTGTGGTCGGACGGCCCGATGGCGATGACCGCCGAGAGGTACGCGGTGATCAGGTCGAGCAGCATCCACAGCGGGCCGCGGTCGACGTCATGGTCGGGCCGCCACCGCGTACGTATGTCTCCCCTGTCCCCCACGCGGGCCACGCTACGGGCCTCCGGCGTGCGCGGCCGTCCCCCTCGCGGTGGACATCGGGTCCACCCGGACGGGGACCGGCCCGGCCGGACCGGCTGACGCGCCCTGTCGTGCCCCGGGCCGAGCATCGCCGTATGACGACAACAACCCAACTTCCTTACCAGGCAGTGCCGGTGAAGCCCAGGCGACGCCGTGTGCTGCTGACCGTTGTCCTGATCCCGCTCGGCGTTGTGCTGGGACCGATCGCCGCGGCCGCCGCCTTTCTGGTCACCGCCACGGCGACACCCCGTATCCCGCTCCTCCTGGCCGCGGCGCTGGCGGCGCTGATCGTGTCCTGTGGACTGCCGGTGTACGGGGCCGTGCGCCGACGGGGCGTGACCGCCGCCGTCACCGCGGCCGTGTCGCTGATCACCTCGCTCGCCGCATTTCTGACGGTGTTTCAGCCCTTTGATGTGGCTGCGCCGCAGCCCCGATCCGAACCGACCGGCTACTGGAACCTACCGACCGGATCACGGCTCGCCTATACGCTCCAGCGCGCCCAGGGCACCCCGCGCCCCACTCCGGTGATCGTCCTGCACGGCGGCCCGGGTACCCCCGGAGACGGCCCCGATCCGGTGGAACGCGCCCTCGCCGCGCGCGGCTACGACGTGTACGCCTACGACCAGCTCGGTTCGGGCCGCTCGAACCGGCTGACCGACCCGACCGGCTACACGGTCGCCCGTCAGGTCGCCGATCTGGAGGCCGTACGAGTGCGGATCGGCGCCGATCGTGTCGTACTGCTCGGCGCTTCCTGGGGTGCGACGCTCGCCGCCGAATACCTGGCCGCGCACCCCGATCGGGTGACCCGGATGGTGCTCACCTCCCCCGGCGTCCTGTGGGCACCGGCGTGGCAGGACCGCGAGGAGGGCGACATCTGGGACCGACTCACCCCCGCGCAGGAACGCGGGATCGACGCCCTTGAGGCCAGTTCCCGCCTGGCGGCCTGGTCGCTGCTCATGGACGCCGATCCGCGCGCCGCCCACGCGCTGGTCCCCGACGCCGAACTCGACCCCGTCTTCGCCAAGCTGTTGGCCATCGCCGCGCCGGCGGCCACCTGCCATCCCGGCCTACCGCTCAAGAACCTGCCGGCCTCGCTGCCCGGCTTCTACTCCAACCAGCTCACCACCGAGGACCAGCTCACCGTTCCCGACCCGCGTCCAGCGCTGCGCCGCGTGCGCGTCCCGGTACTCATCCTGCGCGGCGCCTGCGACTACAAGAACCCCGCCATCGCCCGCGAGTACCGCGACGTCCTCCCGAATGCCACGCTCCGGACCATCGCGGGCGCGGGACACATCATCGACGCCGAACAGCCCCACGTGTACCGACGAGCGGTCACCGGATTCCTCACCGGTCACCCATAAGCGACTCACTTCAAGCGAACCGGGATGTCGATGCAGACTCTGCGGCAAGACCGCATCCTCCACGAGGCCTACGAGACGGAGGAGGTCGCGACGGGACCGTGCACACGCGTCGCTGCTGTCGGCTACTGCTCGCCCAGACCGGTGGCGTGTTGATCCACCTCGATGTCCGAGCGCCGTACGCCGGTGAGTCGTGTGGGCCGGAAGGCCCCAAGGAGGTCCTGCTCCTGATCGGTTGAGATTTCGGCCGCGACCAGCCGTCCCAGAATCGGCGCCAGGGTGATCCCACTGTGCGAGACGAGGCAGTAGACGCGGGACTGCGCGGAGGCATAGCCCGCGACGGTGTGGCCGTCCGCGGGCAGTGACCGGAAGCCGATGCGCAGGTCGATCTCCGGTGCCCGGCCCGGGTCGGGCAGCAGTGCGGAGAACCGTCGGGCAAGGGTGCTCGCGATGTCCCCGTCCGCGGACGGAGGGTCTGCCGGATCGACGTCGGCGTTCAGATCGAGAGCCTGCAGGACGGTATGCCCGCCGGCCTCGGGGCGGAGGTTGAGGCCGGGGCTGTGGATCACGCAGCGCAGGTCGAGTTCCGGGGACCTGGCGTACCCGAGCAGACCGACGGTCGGCGCTCCGCGACCGGTATCCGTCACCATGGGAAGGTCGATCCCGGCCCGTGCGGCGAGCCGTTGGGTCCAGCGGCCTGCCGCCAGGACGACTCGATCGCCCGTGCGGACCTCGCCTCCGGCCAGGGTGACGGATACTCCGTCAGGCCTGTCGTCGATGGCTACGACCTCGCCGATCGCGCACGTGGCTCCGTGCTCCTCGGCGTCCGCCAGCAGGTTGTTCACGAAACGGTCCGGCAGAACGTATCCCTCGCTGGGGAAGTGCGCGATGGACGTGATGGCCGCCGGGATGCGGAGGGCGCCTGCGATCCGCGCCGCTTCGTCGGGGGTGACCCAGTGTGCGGGGTAGCCGAGTGCCTGCAGTCGTTCCACGTTGTCGGCGAGCCGCCGCTCGTTTGCGGCGTCCGCCCACTGCAGCGCCCCGCTGGGGAAGTACGAGGGTGCACCGCCCAGTTGCGCGGCGAGCCTGGTGTGCTCCTCCATCCCCGCGAGGTTCAGCCGGTGGTAGTCCGGGTCGGGCTTCCGGCTGGAGTTGGTCCAGGCGAAGGTGGTCGCGGTCGTGCCGGTGCCGGCTCCCCGCTGATCGAGCAGGAGAACGTTCTCGCCAACGACGGCAAGCTGCCTCGCGACGCTCACGCCCAGCACGCCGGCACCGACGATGATGACCTTCATTGTGTGCGCATTTCCTTTCTGGCAGCGGCACGCTGGACGTTCGCGAGGGGACCTCACCGGTCGGCCGCTGGCCGGCCGGGACCGCGCGACGCAGGCCACTATCGGCCACGGTGTGCATACCCGCGTTGCACGCGCAGGACCTGTCGGAGCCGCGGGAGCGCGCTCGCTGGAGTCATCGAGTCCTTTCCGGCGGTGCCGTTATCGGGGCAACGAGACCCCCGCCCGCTCGACGGCGGCGAACGGGCTGAGGTGGAGCCACTGCGGCAGGGCACGGCAGGCGGTGTGGTCGCCGGTCATGCGCAGCGCTTCGTCGCGAAGAGCCGCCGACCAGCTCATGTCGCCCATCCAGATGCGGGTGAGGGTCGGCACGTCGGTCTCCAGCCACACACTGATGGGGAATCCCGGGTCGGTGTCGCACACGTCCGCACCGGCGGACCGGGACAGGACCAGCCACCAGAGCTGCTGACCGGTGGGCGCGTCACGGAAATGGAGCTGTACGGTAGCTGCGCGTTCGGGCATGCGTGCCGGTCGGGAGTCCCGGCTGATGTCGAGCATCAGGAGTACAGGGTCGAACTCGTCCGGGCGCAGCTCCTGCATCCAGCGTGCGCCCCACGCGCCCATCTGCTCCAGTAGCGGCCGCAGTTCCTCCCCGGCCGGGGTCAGGCGGTAGCGGGGCTCGTCGTCGATGAGGTGGCGCTGTACGAGACCGGCCCGCTGCAGCTCGCGTAGCCGCGTCGCCAGCAGCGACGGCGACACCCGGGGCAGGCCGCGATGGATGGCGTTGAACCGGTCCTCGCCCCACAGCAGTTCACGGATGATCAGCAGCGTCCACCGTTCGGCGAGGACCTCTGCGGCCCGGGCGACCGGGCAGTACTGGCCGTAGCGCTTCATGGGCCCCGTCCTCTACGCGCGGTTCGGACCTCGCCGCTACAAAAAACGTACTAGGCCGGCGGTGGCGCGTCCCCCAGTCTCAGGAATGGATACAGAAACACGCCCCCGAGGAGGAGCTACATGCCTGGTAAAGCGGTCATCAGCCTGACCACCGGCCTGGAGGACCCCGAGCGGGTCACCGTGGCGTTCCTGGTGGCCGTCGGTGCGGCGGAACTGGGGCGTCCCACGCTCATGTTCCTCACGAAGGAGGCCACCCGGCTGACCATGGACGGCGTGGCGACCGGCGTCGCCTGCGACGGCTGCCCGGCGCTGGCAGAGCTCGTGGCCCGGTACGCCAAGGCGGGTGGGCGCTATCTGGTCTGCCCCATTTGCTTCGACGCCCGCAAGCTCGACAAGCAGTACCTGATCGAAGGGGCGGAACTGGGTGGAACCGTTCCCATGTGGCAGTGGATCGGCGACGAGGGCGCGACCACCTTCAGCTACTGACGGGGCGGATTCACAACGACGCCACGGACGCACCGGAGCCGCTGACCGACCCCAGTGATGAGTTTTCGTGTTCGCACCCGTCACACCTACGACGGGACACGACGAGGCGGAAGGATGACGTGATGAGTGCGGACACGCGGCTGGAGGAGCTGGGCGTGAGCGGGTTGGGCGAGAGTGGGCTGGGCGAGGTCGACGAGCCGGCGTTCTCGGAGCTGGCGGAGCGGCACCGGCGGGAGCTGCACGTGCACTGTTACCGGATCCTCGGGTCGTTCGATGACGCCGAGGACACCGTGCAGGAGACGTTCCTGCGTGCCTGGCGGCGCCGGGAGACCTTCGAAGGCCGGTCGACGTTCCGGGCCTGGTTGTACCGGATCGCCACCAACGCCTGCCTGGACCTGCTCGCCAAGCGCCGCCCGGAGCCCGCGACCGGCGGCGAGGTGCTGTGGCTGCAGCCCTACCCGGACCGGTTGCTCGACGAGCTGCCCGCGGGCGACGCGGACGAGCCGGAGGCCGTCGCCGTCGCGCGGGAGACGATCGAGCTGGCGTACCTGGTCGCCGTACAGCACCTCGCGCCACGCCCGCGGGCCGTGCTGATCCTGCGGGACGTGCTCGGCTGGCCGGCGAAGGACGTCGCGGAAGCCCTCGGGGACTCCGTCAACTCCGTGAACAGCGCGCTACAGCGGGCCCGCGCCGGCATGCGGGAGCACCTGCCCGCCGACCGGCAGGACTGGACCGGCGGCGAACAGGACGCCGGGACGCGCGAGCTGGTGCGCCGCTTCACCGACGCCAGCGTGGCCACGGACATCCCGGCGCTCGCCGCGATGCTGCGGGACGACGTCCGCTGCTCGATGCCGCCCACACCTGGCCTGTACGTCGGCCGCGACACGGTCGTGAACAACTGGGTCGAGGACGGCTTCGAGGGCATGAAGGGCCTGCGCGCCATCCTGACCTCCGTGAACCGGCAACCCGCCGCCGCCTTCTACCTCTGGCAGAAGCAGGAGGGCGCCTACCTGCCGCTGACGCTCGACGTCCTGCGCGTCACCGGCGGGGCGATCAGCGAGATCGTCACCTTCCACGACGACCAGTTCCCGCGGCTCGGGCTGCCCGAGCGCCTGCCGGCGGACGGCACGGAGTAGTCCCGGTGCGGACACTCGCCCTGCGCGGTGGCGCGCGTGTCGCGGTCGTCGCGGCGGACTGGTATGACGCGTTCGGCATCGTCACCCGCGGGCGGGTGCAGCTGGAGCTGCGCGACGGCGAGCTGGGGCCGGTCCTCGGACGGGACGCCGGATTCTGGCTCCGCGGCACCGGCGTCCGCGCCCTGCGCAACCCCGGCCGTCGCACGGCCAAGGTACGCATCGTCACGCCCAAGGCCAGGACCGGCCCATGCCAGTCAACACCCGTACGCCCGTGGCCGAATGAGGGAGGAACGACGGGCACAGCATGAATGACACCAGGGTCGTCACCGGCGGGGCCCGGCATCGGCCCGGACCAGCCACCCCCACCGACTTCGCGGGCTCGCCGGCACCGGCTTCATCGCCACGCTAGCGGCGATGGCGGCCACCACCCTCGCCGCAGCGCTTGCCCAGGCCGTTGGCGTCGACTGCGAAGTTCCCGAAGGTGGCGAGACGATCCCGCTGTCCGGCTTCGCCGTGGTGACCGGCTTCTTCTCGGTCGTGGGCATCGTCATTGCCGTCGCTCTTCTTCGTGCGCCTCCCCTCCGGGGCAAACACCGCCACCACCGCCCTCCTAGGGCTGCACCTCGTCCCTGCGACGGTGATGATCCCCACCCTGGCGCGGAGCCTCCGCACCCGGACCGATTGACGATGTGAAGGTTCCACCGCCGAGCACCTGGCCCCGGCAGGAGGGCTGCGGCTTCGCCGGGGCTCCCGCTGATGACCAGCGCCGAAGCGGCCTTCGACTGATCACGGAGCTCCGATCAAGGATGCACGTGACCACGACGAAGGCCGCAAGGGTGAGTCAGCTCGCGATGGACAGGAGTCGTCCTCAACGTTCCGCCAGGTCCTGCTACGGATTCGTACGCGTGAGCTCGGGCTCCTTCTCCAAGCCAGCCGAGGACATGTTCCCTTCCCCAGGCTTGGATCCACTCTCCGCCGCTGTGTCCGCAGTTCGGCCCCTGCCCGGAAGCAGGAGGGCCACGGTCACGGCGCCCACTCCCAGGATCGCCGCGCCCACCAGGCTGGTGTGAGCTACCGCGTCCGCGAAGGCGGAGCCGACCGCGTCTGCCATCTGGTGGGCGCCGTTGGCGAGTTGGTCGGCCTGCTCCTGGAGCTGCGCGGCCTGCTGCGGATCGGTCGCCCGCGCGGCCTGCTCGGTGAGCTGTCGCGCCTGGTCGCCGATGCCCTGGGCGACCCCGTACCCGGCGGCCACCGAGTCCTGCGCCTGGCTCAGCGCGTCGGCCGGGAGTTTGCTGCCCGCGGTCGCGTCCGACAGGCCCGACGAGTACGAGGTCGACAGCAGCGAACCGAGAATGGCGATGCCGATCGCCCCGCCCAGTTCCGTGGAGGTGTCGTTGACGGCGCTGCCCACGCCCAGCTCTTCCTCCGGGAACGCGCCCATGATCGCGTCCGTGCAGGGCGCGATCGCCAGGCCCATCGCGAGCCCGAGCGTGATGAGGGGCGCCACGAAATCGCCGTACGACGACGACTTGTCGACCTGGGTGAGCAGCGCGAGAGCCGCCGTGCCGCCGACCATGCCCGCGACGATCACCGCCCTCCTGCCGACGCGCGGGGTGAGGTAGCCGGTCAGCACGGAGCCGGCGAAGACCGCGCCGGCGAGCGGCAGCATGCGCAGGCCGGTCTCCAACGCGTCATACGCCAGGACGAACTGGAGGTGCTGAGTGACGTAGTAGAAGGCACCGAAGACGGCGAGGAAGAACAGTACGACGGCGATGTTGGCGCCCGTGAACGCGCGGTTCGCGAAGCGGCGCGGGTCGAGGAGGGGGTGCGGGTGGTGCAGCTCCCAGAGGACGAACGCCACGAGCCCCACGACCGCGACGACCGTACCCGTGACCGCCTTGGCGTCCCAGCCGTGCGGGGCCTCGATGAGCGTGAAGACCAGCGCGGCGATCCACACCACCGACAGCAGTCCGCCGACGTAGTCGATCCGCGGCGCGTGCGTGGCCTTGGACGGCGGTACCAGGGCGAAGGCGCCGACGATGGCGAGGGCGATCACGGGAACGTTGATCAGGAAGGTGGACTGCCAGCTGAAGCTCTCCAGCAGCACGCCCGCGATCAGCGGTCCGGCGGCGATGGCGATACCGGCGGTGCCCGCCCACAAGGTAATCGCCTTGGTCCGCTCGGCGCGCGGGAAGGTCGCGGCGACGAGGGAGAGCGTGGCGGGCATGATGAGGGCCGCGCCCACACCCATCACGGCACGGGCCGCGATGACCCCCGTCGCGCTGTCGACGAGTGAACCCCATATCGCTCCGCCACCGAACAGCACGAGCCCGAGAACGAGCGCGCCGCGTCGGCTGTACTTGTCGCCGATCGCGGCGAACAGCAGCATCAGGGCGGCGTACGGGATGGTGTAGCCGTCGATGACCCACTGCAGGTCCGTGCTGGACAAGCCGAGGTCCTGAGTCATCGAGGGAGCCGCGACCGTGAGGGCGGTGTTGGCCATCACGATCATCAGCAGGCTCAGACAGAGCACGAGCAGCGCCCACCAGCGCCGGGCGTAGGGCCCGTTCATTCTCTCGACCGGTTCGTTCATGAACACACGCATGGAGGGCGGTCCTTTCGTCAAGGGGATCCGCGCAGTCCCCCGAGGGCAGGGGTGGGTGCACGGAACGAAGGGGAGGCAGCGAGCTTCCGTTCGACAGACTTTATCAGTCGACAAAGTCGAAAGATCTAGTCAGGGATCACAAGACTGGTGTGAGGTGGGTCGCACGGCGGCGGTGGTTGCGTCCCTGTGCCGGCAGGTTGTCTGCCCTCGGGCGGGTTCCGTCCTGCAGAAGGACTCGGCCGGTGACCGATGAGTCTGCGGCGCACTCGCGGTCTACCTGCGAAGAGGCAACCGCCCCGGGACAACGACACTGGAAACGACGCCATGAGGGAGACCGAGGGTCCTGTGCAGCGAAACGTCATCATCTTCCATGGAACGGGCGCGAACCCGGAGGTCTGCTGGTATCCGTGGCTGGGCCGACAACTGGCCGAGCGCGGGTACGCCGTCGAGATACCGCATTACCCCGACCTGAACCAAGAGCCCATTGCCACGTTCCTGCCAAAGGTGCTGGCCAACCATGTCTTCGACGAGCGCACGGTGTTGGTCGGTCACTCGGGAGGCGCCGCGCTGCTGCTCGCGGTCCTTGAGCACATCGACGTGACGGTGTCCCAGGGCGTCCTCGTAGCCGGGTATTCCACACAGCCCAACGCCCGAGACGAACCCGTCCTGCAGACCAGCTATGACTGGGCGGCGATCAAGGCCCATGTTCGCGACCTGTACTTCATCAATTCCCGCCACGACCCGTACGGCTGCGACGACAGGCAGGGGCGCGCATTGTTCGAGCGGCTGGGAGGCACGCAGATCGTCCGCGATGACGGGCACTTCGGCGACTACGACCAGCCGTATGAGACCTTCGAGTTGCTCGACAGACTCATCGGCTGATCGTGACGGCCTCCAACAACGCCGCCGACGCCCGCCCGGCGATCGGCGGTGACCGGTGAGCGGCGCAGTGGACCCTTCCCCGGTACTCGGGACCCCTCCCGAGCCCTGTGCGGCATGGTGGCGTGTCGTATCCCGGTGGTGAAGGGTGAGTTGATGGCGGAGGAGAGCGGGAGATCACGGACGGCGGGGAGTCGTTGTTCCTGGAGATCCTCGCCATTCCGGCGCTCCGCGACGACCCCCTCCCCCGGTGCCTCGTCTCCGAGTCGATCAGGACCGACTGATGACCCCCGAGCAGTTCAAGGATGTCGTCGCGGTCCTGGAGAACCCCCTGTTGGGCGAGGCGTCGCGGGCGACGCTGACGCTGCGTCGGACGTACCTGGAGCACCGATTCGGCGGCGGCATCGGGATCGGTGACGCCCGCGGCGGGGTGGCCGCGGGGAGCCACGAAAACGAACTGGCCGCTGACAGGGGTGGAGAAGATGCTCAGTGCCGACGAGATCGCCCGCCTGGCCGAGCGGGCCGGTCTCCGGCGCGACGACGGCTCCCGCGGGTGGCGCGCGCGGCGCGCCTGGCGGCGGCTGGTGAGCGCGTGCGCGGCCGGGGATGCGGCGGCCCAGGAGGCCGTACAGACAATGGAGTTGACGGACACGGACGTGTTGGGGCTGCTGGCGGCGGCACCGGCCGAGCCCGCCGCCCGCGCCGCCTACCTCGTCCTGATCGGCCAGGGTGCGCAGCACCAGGCCCTCGATCTCGACGGCTCCCTGCTGACCCTGGCCTACCGGGCGGCTGTTCCCGAGGTGCGTGAGCGGCTGCGGGCGCACCTGGCCGCCGAGGGCGGCACCGAGGTGATCCGGGCGGTGGTCACCGGCGAACAGCGCGACCGGCTCGCCGAGATGTCGTACGACGAACTCGACCACCTCGGCCACCACCTGGCCGAGCGCCGAAGCTGGGACGAGCTGCGCCGCCTCGTCCTCGACCTCCCCCTGGCCAAGGCCTCCGCGGCAGCCCGGCTGCTGCCCGCCGGGGAGCGCGGAGCGGGGGCGGCGGAGGTTCTCTCGGATCCGTCCGTGCCGTCGCCGGGACAGCTCCGGGCCTTGGCCGAACGCTTGCCGCGGCGGCGCTTGATCCGGCATGACTTCGTCGGCTCGTACCAGGGCGCGTCGTTCTCGCCGGACGCCTCTGAACTGGCCTTGCAATACTCCCGGCCCACACCGTGGTCCACGGATGTCCACGCTGAGATCTTCCGGATAGGGACTGGAAAAGTCACGCGCCATTTCACCCGGCACATAGTGACTGGACCGGTCGGCGGCAATTCGATCCTGCACCTCGGAGACGAGATCCTCGTCAGGGAGAAGACAAGCAAGCATCTTCGACAGATCATCCGGATCTTCCCCGAGCGCGAGACCGTCGGCCCGCCGGCCCCCGTATCCGTCATGCGAAGGTCGAGCGGCGGCGCGGTGATGCTCTGTCCCGAAGGGTTCGCCTTCGTCGACCGCCATGCCCAGGATCTGAGGTATCTGACGATGCCGCAGTTCGGCGAGAACGGAGCGTACGGCCGGCTCAGCCACGAGGGCGTCTTCGGGGGTCTCACCACACTGCCCACAGCCCGGCTCGTCGCGTTCTGCACGAAGGAGCATGCCTTCGTGGCAGACGAGGACGGCGACCTGCTGCGCGCGATGACGATGCCCCGGGAATCCGCCCGGTTCGACCCCGCGCTCTCCTTCTTTTCCCCCGACTCACTGGCGGTGCACCACAAAGCTGCGAGGCCCGAGCATCCGGTGACCCACGTCTGGGAGTTCAGGCCGGACGGCACCCTGCGTGACACCGCCAGGCATTGGGGCCCGATCCGGAATGGGTTCCTCCCGCACGGGTGGCGCAGCAGCCTCGTCCTCGACGACGCCTTCGCCGAACGCATCCATGCCGTCGACGGATCCTGGGTCGACAACGGCGCGCACTGGCTGCAGCTCGACGCCAAAACCGCCTCCGGGCGAGCACGGCGCGCTCTCATCGCCTTGTCACCGGGACAGGACATGTACGTCACGGAGGTCAGCCGCGGCAGGCAGGCCGTCGAAGTGCACAGCCCCCACCTCTCCTCCGCTCGCGAACTCCTGGAGCGGCCCCTGCTGCACGCCACTCCCTCGGACCTCCATCTGATCCGGGAATTGCGGAGCAAGATCGGCGCCCCCGACGTACGGGCGGCTCTCGGCCTGCTCTCGGCCTGTCTCACCGACCGCTTCGGCGGCGACATCGCCCTTGGCGCCACGGGCTCGAGCCCCTTCGGCGGCCCGCACGACATCGCCCTCGGCGAGGACGGGAATCGGTGAGCCCGATGCGCACACGCACCGCCGCGCGGCTGCTGCGGCTGCCCCTGCGCCATGGCCCCCTGCGGAGGCGAGCCCTCGACACCGTGTGGCAGGCCTGGCTCGGCGCACCTGATCCGGCGCTGTGGACCCTGCTGGAGAGGCGCGGATGCGCGGCGAGCGGAGCCGAGCCCTCGACGCACGCCCTCAGCCGGCTCGCGCTCGGCGACGAGGACGTGGCACTCGGCCCGGAACTGCTGGTCGAGACCGCCACCCGCTTCGACCACCCGATCGGTGAGCGGGCCCGTGCCCACCTGATCGCGTTGAACGATGCCGAGGCCGTCGGCCTGTTGTGCCGTACGGCACTCACCTCACCCGAGGCCACGGCCTTCTGCGTCACGCACCACCTGGCTCCCGCCGACGAAGTGGAACGCGCCGCCTTCTTCCTGCGGACCGGGCAGCACGAGCAGTACAGGGCGCTGGACCCCGACGGGGCCCTGCTGGCGCTCGGCTACCGCGGCGCGTCGTCCGAGGAGCGCAGGGCCCTGCTGGAGACGGTGACGGAGACGGGTGACATCGATCTGCTGCGTGTGCTGGCGGGCCGGCACTCCGGCCCCGGCGGCTTCGCCTCGCTCGGCGAAACGGAACGCAGGCGGCTGCTGGAGCAGTTCGCGGCCCGTCGTGACTGGGACCACTGGTGGCAGCTGGTCCAGCTGATGCCACTGCTCGACGCCGTGCGGGCGGTCCAGGATGCCGGCGCGGCCTGGCGACCGACGGGCGACGACGACCTGAGGGTGTTCGAGGCGTTGCGGGGCGTCGAAGCCGCTGCCTTGGAGGCGTGGACGCGTGACGGTCTCGGTGACGGGTCGTCGCGACTCGTTCCGGCCCGCATCACCATGCCCGGCCTCGGCGAGCCGGTCACCATCGTCCACGACATGGATTTCGCACCGGACGGCACCCAACTCGCCGTCGCCGGACGCGTGGGCGACCGCGGACTCGCCGGGATCATCGACCTCGGCAGCGGGCAGTTGTCGCGGCGGTATCCCGACGCCGCGCGCCCGCTGGACCAGGTGGCGCACCTGGGCGCCGACACCATCATCGCAGTCGACGCGGAAGAGCCCGGCGACATGCACCATCCCAAGCGGATCCACCGCTTCGCCCCGGACGGCGTACGCCCACTCGGCTTCGCGGCCACCCGGATCAAGAGCCTGCAACGCGTCACCGGCGAGGGCGCCTTCCTCGTCTCCTTCGGACAGATCGACGGGTTCCGCTGGCAGGCGAGCGTGTCCGTGGGCGACCGTGACGGCTCCCTCGCCGACAGCGGAATCCTCGACGGACTGCCCGACGTCGTCCCACAGACCATCACCGTGGGTCCCGGCGGCCATCGGATCGCCATGGTCAACACCGACACCGCCGTGGTAGCCGACCGTGAGGGAACCGTCGTGAACGTTCTGGACAACGGGCCCAGGAGCACCCACCCGAGGCCGCTCGCCGCCATGTCGGACACGGTCCTCGTCCGCGCCGACGACCTGGGCGGCAGCCTGGACATGTGGCACGAACCGCTCGTGTCCACCCGGGCACCGGTGTCGAGAACCGTCTGGTCGTCCAAGACGTCCCTGTACGGCCTCGCCTGGTCACCCGCGCTGAACCGGTTCGTGGCGATCGGGAGGCCCGACCTGTCGCTGTCCCTGTGGATCCTCGACATACCCGAAACCCGCGACAGTCCCCTGCCCGACAGCCTCGTGGCCCGTCAGGTCGGCCTCACCGGTCACCCGGGCAGCGTGCGACTGTCGCCGAAGGGTGACGTCCTGGCCTCGCTGGACTCCGTAAGCCTGACCCCGACCGTCGAGCTCTACTACCTGCCCCTCCTCGCCCTGCGGCCACGCGTCGTACGGCCCATGGGCCTGATGAGTCTCCAGGATCTGTCCGACGTGACCGCAGCGCTGGAGAGCCCCGCCCTGGACCACACATCCCGGCCGATTCTCCGCGCGCTGCACAGCTGCCTGGAACACCGATTCCGGCACGACGTGGGGATCGGGCAGACAACGGACGCGGGGGACTTCGAGATCGAGCTGGGCGAGGTGTGAGGACAATGGTGCTCAGCACGGAAGACGCAGCCCGGCTGGTACGTCAGGCCGCGCGGCGGCGGGCGAACGGTGCCCGCGGACTGTGGACCCGGAGGGCGTGGCGGCGGCTGGTGCCGAGGTGCGCCGCGGGCGATCCGGCCGCGCAGGAGGCAGTGCGGGCCATAGCCGCCGAACTGCCCGAGACCGATGTGCAGGAGCTTGTGGCCGTAGCCCCGCAGGAACCCGCCGACGCCGCCTATCTGGTCCTCATCGGGCAGAGCGCCCAGTACAGGGCACTCGATCCGGACGGCTCGCTGCCGGCCCTGGCCTATCGGGCGGCGGCTGCGCAGGCGCGGGCGCGCCTGCGTACGGTCATGGCATCCGAGGGCGACGCCGAGGTGATCCGGGTGATGGTGACCGGCGATCGGCGCGACCGGATCGCGGAGATGTCCACCGACGAGCTCGACTACGTAAGGCATCAGCTGGCGCGGCATCAGAGCTGGGACGAACTGCGCCGGCTGACGCTCGACCTTCCGCCGGCCGAGGCAGCCGAGGCCGCCCGTCTCCTGCCGGAACGGGAGCGCACGGGCGGCGCGGCCGACTCGCTCTCGATGCTCGCGGAGCGCTCTCCCGAGCAGCTACGGGCCCTTGTCGGCCGGCTGCCGCGGGTCCGCCTGATCACTCACAGCGCTCCCGGGAACAGGCTGCCGGCATCCTTCTCGGCGGACGCGTCCGAACTGGCCGTCACATCCGTGGTCCGGCAGGGGGCGCAAGAATGGCTTCATGTGGAAATGGTCCGGAGGTGCGGGACGCGCTCGATTTGCTGGGGGCCTGTCTGGCGAACCGCTTCAGCGGCGACATCGCGCTGGGCAGGGGATCCAAGTCGCCGGGGAGCGCCACCGACATCGCCCTGGGCGCGCGGAACGGCGGGATGAGGCCGATGCGCCTGCGGACCGCTTCCTTCCTGCTGCTGATCGCCTCGCCTGGCGTCCCCCGTGGCCGGCGTGCTCTTCAGGTCGTCCTCGGCGTGGCGGACACCGGTGATCCCGCCGCTCTGCGGGCCCTCGCACGAGCCGTCGAGCGCCATGGCCACGAGGTGGTGTGGCGGGTCTGGCTGGCGGCAGCGAAGTCCGGCGGGCCGGCCCGGCCGTGGGACTCCCCGGCACTGGCCGGACTGACGGCCGATGTCTCGACCGTTCCCACCTGGGTCGTCGACACCGCGTGGAGCGCCTGGCTGGCGGATCCCGACCCCGCCCTGTGGTCGCTCCTGCGAGGGTGGAACCGTCCCGCCTCGGCCGCCGCCGGCTCCCGCACCCGGAACCTCAGCAGACTCGCGCTCGGCGCCTCGGACCTGTCCCCGGATCCGCTCATGCTCGCCGGTGCCGCCGCCCGCTTCGACCACCCGATCGGCGAGTCGGCCCGCGAACGGCTGCTCACAGCGGCCGACCCCTTGGCCGTCTCCCACTTCTGCGCGACAGCGGTCGAATTGCCCGACGCGCTGGAGTACTGCCTCACCCACGGACTGGCCCCGAGCGACGAGACCGAGCGCGCGCTGTTCTTCGTCCGGACCGGGCAGCAGGAGCAGTACGAGGCACTGGATCCCGACGGCACGCTGCTCGCCCGCGGCTACCGCGCCGCCGGGACGGAGGAGCGGACGGCGCTGCGGACCGCGATGGCGGCCATGGGCGGCGTCGACATGCTGCGGATCCTGGCCGGACAGCGTTCCGACCGGCACGACTTCGCGACGCTCGCGCAGGCCGAACGCGACTTACTGGTCACGCAGTTGACGCGCCGGGGTGACTGGGAGCGGCTGTGGCGGTTGGTTCCGCTGATGTCGTTGCCGGAAGCCGTCGACACCGTCGACCGGTTCGGGACATGGCGGCCCCCCGTTGAGGCGGATCGCGAGTTGTTCGAGGCCCTGCGTGCGGCGGACGCATGGGTGGTCGACGACGGCCTCAGGGCCGTGTCCGTCCTGCCGTCGAGCATCGAGCCCGTAGCGGTCGACTTCACCCAGAGCGTCGGGACGGCTCCCCATGCTCTCGACTTCTCCGAGGACGGGCGTCACCTCGCCTTCGTCGGACACTCCTTCGCGGGCGTACTGGATCTGCGCACCCGGACGGTCACGCTGATCCAGCGCGGCTTTGCGCACCGGCTGTCCGCAGTGGCGCACCTGGCACCGGATGCCTTCGTCGTCGTCGAGGACGATCCGCGTGCTGTCGGATCCGCGCAGGCGCAGCGGAAGCTCCACCACGTCGACCGGCGCAGTGTGCGGCAGCTCGGCTCCGCGGCAGGGCATATCCGCGGGCCACAACGCATCGCGGATGAGCGGTTCATGGTGGTGGCGGAGCAGGACACCACAGGGGCCTCCGCGTCGTTCAATGTCTTCCTGGGCTCGGGTGACGGCCCCCCGGCCAAGACGCGGTTGCTGCACGGTAAGAACGACTTCTCTCCGCGGGGCACCGCCGTGGCCCCGGACGGGCGGCGCGTCGCGGTGTTCGGCGCGAAGGACATCGTGGTCGCCGATCTCGCCTCCGGTGCCGTCAACGTGCTCGACGTCCCCCGGAACGGGGGGCTCTTCCAGGCACAGGCCGCCCTGTCGCCGTCCGCGCTGGTCCGCGTCACCTTCTTCGGCGAGCTGAACGTCTGGCACGATCCGCTCACCTCCGCATCCCCGCCGGCCACGTCGCATGTCTGGCCCCACGACGACCTCCCGACCGGGCTCGCCTGGTCATCCGCCCTGCACCGGTTCGTGACGGTCAGGGACGGGCACGTGGAGCTCCTCGCCGTACCGCCGGCCCCCGGCCTGCGCTTCCCCGACGATCTCGTGCCCCAGCGGATCCAACTGGTCGGCGCCCTGCGCTGGAAACCCTGCGTACGGCTGTCGCCCCAGGGAGACATGCTCGCGGTCGTGGGTAAGGGGCCGACCATCCACCTCTACGACCTCACGCCGCGCGCATCGGCCCTCACCGGCCCCATGGGTGCCCTGAGCCGCCAGGACTTGGCGGAGGTGGCCGGGCTGCGGCGAGGTCAGGGCCTCGGGCACACCGCCCGGCAGGCTCTGACCCTGCTGCTGGCCTGCCTGGAGCACCGGTTCCGGCACGACATCGGGATCGGTGACGCGGTGAGCCAGGCGATCGTGTCTGACTTCGACATCGGGCTGCGTGAGGAGTAGCGCAGTGGCCGAGGGAACCATCGCGGAGCACGTCGGCCTCACTCGTGAACTTCCCTTGGAGGTACGCAGATCGTGTCGGAGGCGGGCACACGTTGAGCTGGCTACCCTGCCCCGACGCGGTCGCCCGCATCGCCGCGAACAGCGACACAAGGGGGATGCCGGGGGCGGAGTGCACCCCTGTCACACTCCGGCTCCCGGCATCGCGCACTCAGCGCTCGGTGGCCGCCTTCAGCCTCTTGTAGGCCTCATGGTCGGGCGAGCCGTCGGCGTCCTCGATCCAGCCGGACCCGGCATCGAAGAAGTCCATCTCGACCACCTGGATCCCGGGGATTCCGGCGATCTCGGGGAGGGCTTCGCGGACCTCGTCGATGCACCTGCCGCGGTGTTCCGCGGTCCCGCGGTCCTCCTCGTCGCCGCCGAGGTCGCAGCCGTACTCGGCGAAGATGTGCGGCTTGGAGGCGTAGTCGTACCTGCCGTTGTGCTTGGCGGACTCGTCCCTGAACCACTTCGTCCGCTCGATCATGCGCTTCGGAAGAGCCTCCGCCTTGTCGCCCCGGTCGATGTAGGGGTCCTGGCCGACGATGTCCACCTTGTCGTTGCCGGGCCACAGGCTGTTGTAGTGCTTCTGGCGGTCCGGGTTGCCCTGGACGACCCAGGCCAGTTTCACCTTGCCGGCGCCCGCGTCCTCGCGGGCCTGGACGACCTTGTCCCACATGTTCTTGAAGTCGGCGTACGTCCAGCCCGGACAGGGGTTGACGGTGGGGCAGTGGTCCCGCCAATCGAGTTCCGGTTCGTGCACGACGGAGAGCCAGACCTCCGGGCAGCGCTCGCCGCAATGGTCCTGCAGCCGGCCCATGGTCTGCCGGAGCATGTCGCCGCTCACGGTACGAGCCCAGCTCCCGCCATTGTCCGGGTCTTCATACGGACGCCAGGACAGGTGCAGCTTCTTGCCCGCCTTGAGCGCGGCCTTCTCGGCCTGTCCCGTCGGGTTGTCGGCGAGCGGCGGCGCGCCGCCCGCCGGGTGGTAGCCGCGCCAGTGCCCCTCGAACGGCCCGTAGAGGTCTTCCGCCTGCTGCATGCGCTCGCCCCAGTCGCCATCCTGGCCGGGGTGGTTGCGGAAGTGGCCCAGGGCGGGTAGGTCGGCACGGGGTTGTGCCGCCGCCTTGGCGCCGACCGGTGCCACGGTGCCGGCGGACGCGGGAGCGGCGATGCCGAGCATGGCCGGAAGGGTTGCGAGGGCGGCAGCGGTGGCCGCGCCGGCTGTACGTCGGCGGATGGTGCTCGGGGTCCTCATGTCGTGTCCTCGTCCTTCGGCTACGTGTTGACGTTGCGCCATGCGGCCCAGTCGCAGAACCCGGGAGGCCCTTCGTCCGCCGTCAAGCAGATCCGGAACCAGAATTTCCGCCCCTCCTTGAGGTTGTACTTGCCGCCGTGGGCCGCGCACCGGTAGGGGTCCCACGGGTCGCTGGCGCCCTCGTTGACCAGCTTGTAGATCAGGTCGCCGCGGGTGTCGGAGTCGATGTACTCGTAGACGTAGCCGACGGCGGCCAGCCCGTCGGGCTGCCGGTCGTATACGTAGGTGCAGTCCGTGTTGGTGTTGAAACGGATCTGCCCGCCGGGCTCGCGGTCCTCCGTCTCCATTTCGTGGACCTTCAGGACGCCGGCGTCGCCCCGCGGGGCCGTGGTGTCCGCGTGGGCCTGTGTGGAGGTGGCGACTGCCAGTCCGAGTGCGGCGGCCAGCACCCACTTCGCTCGTGCTCTCACTTCTTTCGTCCCCCTGAGGTGTCTTGCGGATCTCGTGAATGGTGGTGCGGGTCTGTCCGTATCCAGCGCCCATTGGGGGGCCGGAGTCTCGACTGTCGGGGCGGCGAGCATTGTCCGTAAGACCAGTTCACGGGAATGGACAACCGGGCGCCGCTACGGAAGGGGGCGTTCCGGTGCTCCGTGACCGGCGGTACGCCGCGTACCCCGGGGCCGGAGCGCCGCCTTGTCCGCCCGATCAGAGGGTGCCTAGCGTGGACGCCGGGCTCGTCGTGAAGGGGACGGGAGACGGGGGTGCCGTGACGGGACGTCGGGAGAATTCTCTGGACCCGGCAGCGGGGCCGGTGGCGCGGTTCGCCTTCGAACTGCGCAAGCTGCGGCAGAAGGCCGGAGACCTCACCTACCGGGACATGGCACGGAAGGTGCCTTACGCCACGGCGACTCTCGCGCAGGCCGCCGCCGGCGTGAAACTGCCGTCGCTGCCCGTCACGTTGGCCTACGTGACCGCGTGCGCCGGGGATGCCGAGGAGTGGGAGCGGCGCTGGCACGAGGCCGCGGCGGCCGAGCGGGCGGATGTGCTCGACGACGGCGACGCCGTACCGCCCTATCCCGGCCTGCGGCGTTTCCAACCGGAGGACCAGGAGCGGTTCTTCGGGCGGGACCGCCTGACCGCCGATCTCACCGCCATGGTCCGCGCCCATCGCCTCACAGCGGTCGTCGGCGCCTCCGGCAGCGGGAAGTCCTCGTTACTGAGGGCCGGGCTCGTCCCCGCCCTACGGGACTGCGGTGCCTCGGGGCCGGAGCGCCTGGCCACCATCCGGATCCTCACGCCGGGGCCGCAGCCCGCCCGTACGCATGGCCGCCGGTTCGTGGCGGCGGACGATACCGGCGCAGGCGGCGACACCGTGATCGTCGTGGACCAGTTCGAGGAGGTCTACACCCTGTGTCGCGACCCGGCCGAGCGGGCGGAGTTCGTCGACCTGGTGCTGGCCGCCCGTCGGCCTGAGAGCCGATTACGCGTCGTCTTGGGCGTCCGTGCGGACTTCTTCGGCCACTGCGCCGGCCACCGCGGGCTCGCCGACGCGCTGCGGGACGCCACCCTGCTGGTCGGGCCGATGACCCGGGCGGAGCTGCGGGAGGCGATCGTCAAACCCGCCGCCGCCCACGGCCTCGTCGTCGAACGGGCCCTCACGGCGAGGGTGGTCGACGAGGTCGCGGACGAACCCGGCGGCCTTCCGCTGATGTCTCACGCGCTGCTGGAGACATGGCGCCGCCGCAAAGGCGGAAGGCTGGACGTCGCGGGGTACGAGGCCGCGGGCGGCGTACGCGGCGCGATCGCCCGTACGGCCGAGGAACTGTACGACGACCTCCCGCCGACCCAGGCGGAGCACGCCCGCAGGATCCTGCTGCGCCTGATCACCCCCGGGGAGGGGGCCGAGGACACACGGCGCCCCGTCGACCGTACGGAACTCGAACTCGACGCCATCCGTGACTCCGACGTACTCGAACGCCTCGTCCGGGCCCGGCTGATCACCATCGACGACGACACCGTGGACCTCGCCCACGAAGCCCTGATCACCTCCTGGCCCCGCCTGCGCGGCTGGATCGACGAGGAGCGCGAACACCTCCTCGTGCACCGGCACCTGACCGCCGCCGCCTCCGAGTGGGAGGCGCTGGGCCGCGATCCCGGAGCGCTGTACCGGGGCACGCGACTGGCCACGGCCGGGGAGCACTTCGTCGCGGCCCGGCTCCAGGCCGAACTCACCGAGCGGGAGGCGGAGTTCCTCACCGCCTCCCTCGACGCCCGTGCGGAGGAACGGCGGTCCGCGGCCCGGCGCGACTGCCGCCTGCGCGGCCTGGCGATCGGCCTCGCCCTGCTGCTCCTCGTGGCGACGGTGGTCGGCGTGCTCGCCGCACAGCAGCGGCGCGAGGCCCAGGAAGCCCGCCGGTTGGCCGTCTCCCGTGAACTGGCGGCCCGGGCGCTGCACTTGGCCGATTCGCAGCCGCAGGCGGCGATGGTGCTGAGCGTGGAGGCGTATCGCACCGCGCCGACTCCCCAGGCGCGCGGCGCGCTGCTGACCATGTCGTCCCGCGAGTACTACCAGGGCGAGGTCCGCGCCGGCCCGGGTCCCGTGCGGGCGGTCGCCCTCGCCCCCGACGGCACCATGGCCACGGTGGGCCGGGACGCCGGGGTGCGCCTGTGGGACGTGCCTGACCGCACCCCGGCGACGCTCTCCGCCCCGCGCGGCCAGGGCACCGCCGCGCCCCGGACGGTGGCATTCAGCACGGACGGCCGGCTGCTGGCCACCGGCGTGGACGACGGGGCCGTCACGCTCTGGGACGTCACGCGACGCAGGAGCACGGCCACGCTGTCCGGTCACACCGGGCCGGTCACGAGCATCGCGTTCAGCCCCGACGGCGAACTCGCGGCCAGCGGCGCCGCCGACGGCACCGTGCGGCTGTGGGACCTCGGGCGCGGGACGACGCGGGACGTCCTGAGGGGGGCTGAGGGCGGGGTGAACGCGGTGGCCTTCAGCCCGGACGGCCGTACGGTGGCGGGGGTCGGCGCCGACGGCGCGGTACGGCTGTGGTCGGCGCCCACCGGCGAACCGCTCGCCACGCTGAGGGGCCACACCGGCGCCCTCGACGCCGCGGACTTCAGCCCCGACGGCCGCAGCCTCGCCACCGCCGGCCAGGACCACACCGTCCGCCTGTGGGACATGCGGAACCGCACGAACGGGGGCGCGACCGTCCTCACCGAACGCTCCCGCAGGGTCAGGACCCTCGCGTTCAGCCCCGACGGCCACACCCTCGCAGCCGCCGGGGACGATCAAGAGGTGGTCCTCTGGGACCCACTGAATCGAGTCCGCCGCGCCGCCCTGACGGCGCACACGAGCAATATCTACGCGCTTGCCTTCCGACCGGGCAGCGGAAAGACGGGCGAGGGGTACGGGGGCGCCGGTTCGGCGAGCGGCGGGAAGGCGAGTGCCGCCCTGCTGGTCTCGGGCGACGAGAGCGGCAGGGTCGTGCTGTGGGACCCGGCGCGCATCCCACTGTCCGGCCACGCCAACCGGCTCAACGACGTGGCGTTCAGCCCCGACGGCGGCTCACTCGCCACCGCCACCGATGACGGCACCCTGATGGTGTGGGACGCCCGGCGCCGCATCCGCACGGCCACCCTCGGCAGGGGCAAGGGGCCCGTCCACGCCGTGGCGTTCAGCCCGGACGGCCGTACGATCGCCGCGGCGACCGGCGACCCGCAGCGCCCCGAGGATTCCACCCTCACGCTCTGGAATCCCACGGAGCGTGACGCGCCGACCCGCCTCACCGGCCACACCGCCCGCGTCATGGGCGTCGACTTCAGCCCGGACGGCCGTACGGTCGCGACGGTGGGCATGGACGGAAGGGTGGTGCTCTGGGACGCCGAGCACCGGACCCGGCTGACCGCTTTCGACAGCGGAGCCACCTGGAGCAACGCTGTGACCTTCAGCCCCGACGGCCGTCTGCTGGCCACCGCCCACTCCAACGGGGCCGTCCTGTGGGACGTGGCCGGACGATCACGCGTAGCGACCCTCCGCGCGCACTCCAACTGGGTGAGCGACGTGGCCTTCAGCCCCGACGGCGCCTCGCTCGCCACCGCCGCTCGCGATGGCCGGGTCATCCTCTGGAACGTGGCCGACCACGAACCCGAAACGACCCTCACCGGAAGCACCGGCCCAGCTCTGACCGTGGCGTTCAGCCCCGACGGCCACACCCTGGCCGCCGCCGGCTCGGACAACACGGTCCTGCTGTGGGCGGTGGAGGACCACGAGGACCAGGAGAGGCAGGAGGAGCCTACCTTCCTGGCCGCCCTGACCGGCCACACCGCCCCCGTGAGCGCACTCGCCTTCAGCCCGGACGGCGATCTGTTGGCCACCGCAGGAGACGACCGCACCGCCCAGCTGTGGCGCACCGATCCCGACGCCACGGCGGAGCGCCTGTGCACCACGCTCGCCCACGCCCTGACCCGCACGGAATGGCACCGCCTGCTCCCGTCGGTCCCGTACCACCGCACGTGCGGCACGAGCAGCAAGTAGGCGCATTGGGCGGGGCGTTGGCTGTTTCCTCGAACTGGCCTTACGGACAACTCTCGCCTCCCCGAGAGTCGAGACACGAGCACCTCCAGCGACACGACCGCTTCAACACGCGGGTGGGCTGGAGGAGTTCGGCAACCGACTCAGAACGAAGTGATCCCGAACCCACATTGAGCCGGGCAGGCTTCGCGGGCTCGTGCGCCCGAGTGCCGGGCCCGGACCCGCACGCAGTTCCGGTGGGACCGGGGCCGGACGGGCCGGGGATCAGCTGAGGTCCATCTCGTCCCCGTCGATTTCCATCGGCTCGGGCGAGGCGGCCCTCGGCGCCTGGGCCCCGCCCGCGAACTTCTCCCTGGCGATGCTCGCCAGGTTGTCGCGCAGGGCCGGTATACGGTGGTCGCCCGCCTTGATGGCCGGTTGAAGGTTCCGCCTCCAGTACTCCTCGACATCGGCGGGGGTACGGCACCCGGCGGCACTCAGAAGGCCGGCAATCTGGTTGTCGTCGCCCTTGTTCTTCGCGATGTCGGGCTTCTGGATCATCCGGTCCAGGTAGTTGAGGATCAGTTCGTCGCGCGAGACCTTGTCACCCGAAACGACGGCATCCCCTTCCACCTGCATCGATTCTTTCAGCTTGAACGGGGTGTTGAATCCCTGGGTCTCGCTGGACACGTCGAACTGGAACTCCGGCACCCGTTCGTTCATGCAATATATGGACAGGAGCTGGTCGCCCTGGGCACCGAGCTGTCCGGACCAGGTGCCCGAACTCTTCATCGCGGTGAGCAGGTGGTGCATGTTGTCACCCTTCGACACCTCGATGTCGATGTCCTGCGGCGCCCGGGCTCCCCCGTAGATGTACGCGATGAGGCTGCCGCCGAACCGGTACCCGACCTCGATACTGCGCATCCAGTTGTCGAACTCCTGCAAGACGTACAGAAGTTTGCCCCACCTGGCCTCTTGCTGCTTGGCCAGTTCCGGATCCTCGACCTTCAACTTTTCGAACCGCTCTTTCACCGCCGACAGCGTGAGGCCGATCTTGGCCCCCTCCGGAGCAGCGGAGCCACCGCTCGCCGGTGCCCGCTGCACCATCTGGCTGTACGCCTGGTTGCCGATGGCGCGCTGCAACACCATGGCCGATTGCGGAGTACCCGGCATCCGCGTGGCGGTCGCCGCGGCGTCGTCGACACGGCGGGGCACCGTACGGGTGCTCCCAGGCCGGTGATGGTGGCGTTCGTCTTGGGCGTGCCCTATCCGTCCTCCTGTGGGGGCAGGGCCTGTTGGCACTCTAGCCTCGCGCTTTCACGAGGTGGCCCGTCCGCAGGCGATCAGTGACAACGGTCTTCAACTCGACGTGGGCGTGGACATCGGGGTTGGGCAGCCCGTGCTCGGCGGCCGTACCGGGGTCGTCGACGCGGTAGAAGTCCCGGATCAGGCTGCTTTCGACGGCGAACAGGGCGTCCGAGTCCCAGGTAGGGGCTCCCAGCCAGGAAGATATGGGTGGTGACGGGGATGTGGCCGTTCGCGGTGGCGATGAAGTGGATGTGGGCCGGCCGGTAGGGGTGCCGGTTGGTGGCCAGCAGCAGTCGACCCACGGGCTCGTCGGTGGGGGTCGGGTAGTACCGGCCTGGGGGACCAAGGGAACAGCGAGTATCAGTGAGATCGATCTTGGTCGGCTTTCCGTGATCCATTAGGACAAATGATCTTTTACGTACGGGTGTTCGCTCAAAGAGCCACGGTCGCTCGCGGGCAGGTGGTTACGTCCGCCGCATGCCAGTCGAGTTCTCAACTGATGAGCAAGCTGAGGCGTACGGGAAGTTCGCCGACGAGCCGACGCAGCCCGAGCTGGAGCGGTTCTTCTTCTTGGACGATGTGGACCGGGATCTGATCGCGCTGCGGCGTGCGCAGCATCACCAGCTCGGGTTCGCGCTCCAGATGTGCACGGTGCGGTACGTGGGCCTGTTCCTGGGCGAGGACCCGCTGGATGTGCCGTGGCCGGTGGTGGAGCACTTGGCCGGGCAGCTGGGCATTGAGGACGCGTCGTGTGTGAAGCGGTACGCGGACCGGCGGCAGACGGTGTACGACCACGCGTGGGAGATACGCGAGGCGTACGGCTACCACCTGTTCGAGGACCATGCCCAGGGCCGGAAGTTCCGGGCGTTCCTGCACGGGCGGGCGTGGACCCATGCCGAGGGGCCGAAGGCGTTGTTCGATCACTCGGTGGGCTGGCTTCGCCGCAACCGGGTGCTGTTGCCGGGGGTGAGTGTGTTGTCCCGGCAGGTCGCCGAGGTCCGCGGGGTCGCGGAGAGGCGGCTGCACACCACGGTCGCCAAGGCGGCCCGGCGGGCGGATGCGGCGCTGCCCGGGGACCTGGTGGAAACATTGAAGACTCCCGAGGGCAAGCGGTTTTCGGAGCTGGAGCGGATGCGCCGGCCGCCGACACGGACCACAGGTACCGCGATGAAGGGCGCGTTGCAGCAGGTCGACGACATCGCCGCCTTCCAGCTGGGACGGGTGAAGCTGGAGCAGATCCCGCCGAACCGGCTGTCCGCGCTGGCCCGGTACGGGCTGGGCACCAAGGCCCCGAAGCTGGAGCGGACCCCGGAGCCCAAGCGCACTGCGATGCTCACCGCGGTGATGCGCCACCTGGAGGCCAAGGCGATCGACGACGCCCTGGACCTGTTCGAGATCCTGATGGCAGCGAGGCTGATCAGCACCGCGAAGCGGTCCACGGACAAGCAGCGCCTGTCCACTCTGCCGCGGCTGGAGAAGGCATCCCGGATCGTGGCCAGGGCGGCGACGGTGGTCATCGAGGAGCTGGAGCTCATCAAGGAGACCGGCTGGGATGTGGACGTGGCAGCGATGTGGCGGGCGCTTGAGGAGGTCGCGCCCCGTGCGGCGCTGTCCAGCGCGGCGGTCACGGTGGTGAGCCTGGTGCCTGAGGACGACGACGCGGCGGAGACGGCGCTGCGCGGGGCGCTGGCGCTGCGCTATAACACCGTCAAGCCGTTCCTGTCGCTGCTGGGCGAGACCTCGGCGCTCGGGGCCGCAACCGGCGGGACGCGCATCCTGGCCGGCGTGAAGCGACTGCCCGCGCTGTCGCGGCGGAGGGTGGGCGAGAAGCCGCTGCTGCCGCGGGAGGTCGACGACAAGCTCGTGCCGGCGCACTGGCGCATGGCCGTGTACGCGAATGCCGAGCTGCCCCAGGGGGCGGTGGACCGCGACGCGTACGTGGTCGGATCTGTCGTCTGCCCGGACGGCGCGGCAGGCCGCAACAGAGATCACCACCGCCGTCCCCGACATCGACGTACTCGTCCACAACGCGGCACTGTGGCCCGGCCGCCGCGAGCTCAACGAGGACGGGTTCGAGCAGGCGTTCTTCACGAATCATCTCGCGCCGTTCCTGATCAACCATCTGCTGGAGGAGCGGCTGCGCAGGGTCGTGCAGGTCAGCGCGGGCCTCTACACCAGGGGAAAGATCGATCCCGACCGAACTCCGACCGGCGAGGACTTCCACTCCATGAGGACCTACTGCGACACCAAGCTGGCCAACCTGCTGATGGTCCCGCTGTTCGCCGAGCGGTGGAAGGATGCCGGGAAGACGATCGACGCCGTGCATCCCGGCGTCCTGCGGACCGGGCTCGGCGAGCACGGCCGGGTTGCAGGGCTGGTCGCCAACGCCGCCAAGCGATTCTGGAAGCCCGCCGACGAGGCAGCCCCAGCCATCGTTGACCTCGTGACATCCAAGGGCACGGGCCGGTACTTCAACAAGGCGAAGGAGGAACTGTTGAGGGGGCCTGCTCTCGACACCGCCCTCGCACACAGGCTCTGGGACGACGCCGCGAAGGCCGTTGATGTCGACTGACAGATCGGTGTCCCAGCCGGCCGTCCCCTGACGGTGAGGCCGAAGGCGTAGACCATCCTCAGCCTCATCGTCGGCCGCACCCACCGCTCCTTACCCCACAGCGGCCATCACAGCAGGTCGTGGATGGTCTGGTTCGTGCCGTCGTCGCGCTCCATTTTGTTGGCGACCACGAATGCCGTTCCCATGCGCCCGGTCCACCGTGCCCGGGATCCGGCCGACACGACGCACGCCGGCGGGCCGGCACCGCGCGACGCGGCAAGTCCGCCGTGGTCGTCTTCGGGGACGCGGACTTCGCGACGGCCGCCATGGTCGCCGCGCTCACCGTCTGCGCACACTCCGGACAGGGCTGCGCAATCATCTCCCGCCTTCTCGTCCCGCGCGGCCACCACGACGAGATCGTGGCACTCGTCGCCTCAGCACGGTGCGCGCCGCGGTGGCTTTGCCCTTCTCGTCGTCGAGGGCGAACAGGTGACCCGACGGCCCCAGGGCGGTCAGGAGGACGGTGACGGAGGAGACCGGGGCCCGAACGGTCCCGGGGCTGTGGGAGGACAGCCGGTCAGTGGCCTTCTCGGTGCGCGTGCGCTGCCGCGAGGAGGAGGTAGCTGCTGGCGGTCCAGGTGTAGGCGCGGTCGCGCAGGCCCGTGCCGGTGAGGGCGTCGAAGTTCTCGGCGAAGCCGTGGGTCTCGCACAGTGCGCGGAAGCGGGCGCTGATGTCGTCCGCCAGCCGGTCGTGGCGGGCGCGGCGCAGGCCGTCCTCGATCAGGACGGTGGTGGGGGCCCAGATGGGGCCGCGCCAGTAGCCGTCGGGGAGGTAGTGCGGGGAGCTGGGCAGTTCGGTGGCGAGGCCGTACGGGGTCAGGTGGGCCTTGATGTGGTCGGCGAGGGCACTGCTGATCTCGCTGGGCAGGTGTTCGCCCAGCACGATGGGCATCAGGTCGAGGAGGCTGTTGCTGCTCCAGGTGGCCCCGGTGGCGACTCCCCGGGCGACGAACCTGTCACCCTGCCAGAGCTGGTCGATCAGCGCGGTCTGGGTCTCCTCAGCTACGGACACCCACCGATGTTCGTCGTCCGCCCTGCCCAACTCCGCTGCCAGATCGGCGAGTTCGCGCAGCTGGAGGACGAGGAACGCGGCCAGGTCGGCGGTGACGACCACGCGTTCGGGGTCGAAGGTGGTGGCGTTGTCCCAGCCGCTGTCGTTGCCGTGCTGGTAGTGGGGCAGTTCGGCTCCTGGGGCCCGTCTGAAGGTCAGCCAGAATTCGGTCCAGCGCTCCAGACGCTCGTACACCTCGGTGAGTTCGGATCGGCCGGGAGGTGTCGGCAGTTTGCGGCGCAGGTGGCCGAAGGCCCAGCCGTGGATGGGCGGCTTGACGAAGTTGCGGAGGACCTCGGAGTGGGTGACCGAGTCCGGCAGTGCACCGCTCTCGTCCTGGTGGTCGAAGGGCAGCTGGAACTGGTCCCGGGCCAGGTCGGGGCAACCGGGTGCCAGGGCCAGGGCGTTGAAGCAGTGGTCCCAGCTCCACACCTTGTCCATCCAGTGCTTGGACATCAGCACACCGGGTCGCGTGACCAGGCCCGCCGGTGCCACGGTCGCCGACCAGACGACGTAGGCGGCGAGTTCGGCGGCCGGGGTGGCGTCCGAGCGCCAGGGGGCCACCCTGTCGACGAAGTCCGCGAACACGTCCCGTGCCGACTCCGCGATGTCGTCGAAGCTCGCCGCGGACGCGTACGGCGGACGGGAGGTGTCGAATTCCTCGACCGCGATCTCCCAGGCGCCGTCCGCAGCCGCGGTCACGGCGAGACCGCGGTCGGCGCGGGCCAGGGCCTGGGCTCCGGCGGTGTCGACGATGGTGCCGGACAGGACGGTGACGCGGTAGCGGCGTCCGGTCTCGTACGAGGTGAAGACGTACCCGTTCGCCGCCAGGTCGTGGAAGAAGTACGTCCCGCTGAACGGGGTCAGGGTCTGCGCGGCGGCGAAGACACCGAAGTCCAGGCCGCTCCCCCGCAGCCGTACGGTGTCCGGCGACTCGTAGGCGAGGTCGACGCGCCCGCTCTCGCCGACCCAGCCGAGCAGGCCCGGTGTCGCCTCGACTCGGGTGTCGGCCCGCTCGCCCGTGGCGGGGTCGAGCGGCACGAGGCGCAGGACGGCGTGCATGCCGTTCTGGTGCGAGACGAGGTGGAGGTCTTCGGCGTACGTCTTCTCCGCCACCACGGGCGAGATGTCGAACCAGGATCCGTACATGCTGAACGGGATGTCGTGGACGGAGAAGGCCGGGCCGGACGGGGCGGCGGTCATGTGGCGTGGCTCGTTTCTGGAGCAGGGGGCGACGGCCGGCGGACGTGCGAGCGCGTCGGTCGGCATGACGAGGTGAGGGGCTCAGTCCTTGACGGCTCCGGCGGTCACGCCGGCGGCGACGTAGCGCTGGGCGAGGACGAGGATCACCGTGGCGGGCAGGGAGGCCACGACGGCG
>NZ_JBFALC010000084.1:0-35844 GCF_040656035.1 Streptomyces sp. NPDC050211 | reverse complement strand
GCCTCGCCCCGCAGCGCGAACGCGGCCAGCAGCCGGCGCACCTGCTCGCGTTCGACGGCGTCCAGCTCGGCCACGTCGCGGTGCCGGAGGACCTCGGCGGGGCTGGCCAGGGCGGCGGCGGGCGGTCCCTGCCGATCTCCTTCGTGGTGGCCCCCGGCGTGCGCGTCCCGTACGACCAGGCGCAGCCGGGGCCGCTCAGTGGCCCGTACCGCCTCCGTGGCGGGCGAGCCGGAGCCGAAGTACGCGGCGAACACCCGCTCGTACCGCTCCAGATCGTCCCGGCCCCCGCACAGCGTCAGCCGCCCCGCCCAGTACACGTCCGCCCGCACCTCCGGGCGCAGCAGGTCCACCGCGCTCAGGAACGCGTGCAGCCGTTCCGTGCTCGCGTCGACGCCGGCCGCCCGCAGCGCACGGGCGAAACCGAGGAGCGCGGCGTCCGCGGCGAGCACGCTCCTCACGCCCCTCGCACGGCGAGCACCGCCGCCAGATCCAGCCCCCGCGCCCGCTCGGCGTCCTCCCGGTACTTCAGCACCGAGCCCAGCGTCGCGACCGCCAGCTCCGCGTCCACCTCGGTCGCGCCGAGCGCGTCGAGGGCCTGCGCCCAGTCGATCGTCTCGGCGACCCCGGGCGGCTTGAGCAGGTCCTCGCCGCGCAGCGCCTGGACAAGTGCGGTCACCTGCTCGGCCAGGCGTGCCGACACGCCGGGCAACCGCCGCCGCACGATGGCCAGTTCGCGGGCGAAGCCGGGGTGGTCGAACCAGTGGTAGAGGCAGCGGCGCTTGAGGGCGTCGTGCACCTCGCGGGTGCGGTTGGAGGTCAGGACGACGACCGGCGGCTGCTCGGCCCGCAGCGTGCCCAGTTCGGGGATCGTGACGGAGAACTCGGACAGCAGCTCCAGCAGGAACGCCTCGAACTCGTCGTCCGCGCGGTCGATCTCGTCGACCAGCAGTACCGACGGATGCGTCTCCAGGGCACGCAGCAGCGGCCGGGCGATCAGGAACCGCCGGTCGTACAGCTCGCCCTCCAGCCGGTCGGCGTCGGTGACCCCGGCCGCCTCCGCCGCCCGCAGATGCAGCAGCTGGCGCGGGAAGTCCCAGTCGTACAGGGCCTGGGAGGCGTCGATGCCCTCGTGGCACTGCAACCGGATCAGCGGGGCGTCCAGCGCCTCGGCGAGCGCGGACGCGAGCGCGGTCTTGCCGACGCCCGCGTCGCCCTCGCAGAACAGCGGCCGGTGCAGGCGCAGGGCCAGGAAGCAGGCGACGGCCAGACCCTCGTCGACGAGGTACCCCGTCTCCTCCAGCCGGGCCCGCACCTGCTCCGGCCCGTCGATGTGCGTGATCGGCCCTCACCCCATTCCGGCGGCGGCCAGCACCGCCCGCTTGGTGAGCACCCGCGCGAGATGCGCCCGGTACTCCGGCGACGCGGACGTGTCCTGCGACGGCCGGGTGCCCTCCGCCGCCGACTGGGCGGCCCGCGCCACGTCCTGCGCGTCACCGGCCCCCGACAGGGCGTCCTCGGTCGCGGACGCGCGCAGGGCTGTAGAGCCCATGTTGGTCAGGCCCACGCGCGCCTCGGTGATCTGCCCGTTGTCGCGCCGCACCAGCGCGGCCACGCCGACGATCGGCCAGGACTGTGCCACCCGGTGGAACTTCTCGTAGTGGAAACCCCAGCCGTCGGTCTTCGGGATCCGCACCTCGACCAGGAGCTCGTCCGGTTCCAGCGCGGTCTGCAGATAGTCGACGAAGAACTCGCGCGCCGGGATGGTGCGCCGCCCCCGCGGACCCTGGGCCACCAGCTCGCCGTCCAGCGCCAGCACCGCGGCGGGCGGATCCCCGGCTGGGTCCGCGTGCGCGAGGGAGCCGCCGAGGGTGCCCCGGTGGCGTACGGCGGGATCCGCGACCGTGGCGGTGGCCGTCGCCAGCAGTCCCGCGTGGCGGCGGACGAGCGGGTCGTGGATGACGTCGTGGTGGGTGGTCATCGCGCCGATGACGAGGGTGTTCCCGTCCTCGCGCACCCCGCGCAGCTCGGGGATGCGGCCGACGTCGACGACCAGTTCGGGGAAGGCCAGCCTGAGCCGCAGCAGTTGCAGCAGGCTCTGCCCGCCGGCCAGCACCTTCGCGTCCTCGCCCGCGTCGGCGAGCGTCCGCACCGCCTCCTCGACGCTGCTCGGCCGGGCGTAGTCGAATGCCGGGGGGATCATCGCGCCGCCTCCTCGATCGCTTCCCACACCCGCTGCGGGGTGCAGGGCATCCGCACGTCGGCCACGCCCAGCGGGCGCAGTGCGTCGACGACCGCGTTGACGACGGCCGGCGTCGAGGCGATCGTCCCCGCCTCACCGACTCCCTTGACCCCCAAGGGATTCAGGGTCGACGGCGTCTCCGTCCGGTCAGTCACGAAGTCCGGCAGGTCCGCCGCCGACGGCACCAGGTAGTCGGCCATCGTGCCGGAGACCAGGTTGCCCTCGTCGTCGTAGACCGCCTCCTCGTACAGCGCCTGCGCGATGCCCTGGGCGATACCGCCGTGCACCTGGCCCTCGACGATCATCGGGTTGATGACCTTGCCGACGTCGTCGACACAGACGTACGACCTGATCCGGGTCTGCCCGGTCTCCGTGTCGACCTCGACCGCGCACAGATGGGTGCCGTGCGGGTAGGAGAAGTTCTCCGGGTCGACGAGATGCTCGGCGTTGATGGTGGGCTCCATGCCGTCGGGCAGGTCGTGCGAGGAGAACGTCTCGAAGGCGACCTCCTGGATGGTCTTGCGGGCCTCGGGTGAGCCCTTCACCGAGAAGACGCCGTTGGTGAACTCCAGGTCGTTCTCGCTTGCTTCGAGCAGATGCGCGGCGACCTTGCGGGCCTTGGCGACCACCTTCTCGGCCGCGTGGTGGACGGCGATCCCGCCGACGACCAGCGACCGCGACCCGTAGGTGTCCATGCCCTGCGGGACGGCCCTGGTGTCGCCGTGCACCACCTCGACGTCCTCGAACGGCACGCCCAGCGCGTCGGCGGCGATCTGGCTCCAGCAGGTCACATGCCCCTGCCCGTGCGGGCTGGTGCCGGTGACGACCTCGACCTTGCCGGTCGGCAGCATGCGGATGGTCGCCGCCTCCCAGCCGCCGGCCGCGTACCTGAGGTCCCTGAGCACCCGGCTCGGCGCGAGCCCGCACATCTCGGTGTAGGTCGACACGCCGATGCCGAGGCGTACGGTGTCGCCGCGCTCGTTGCGGTCCGCCTGCTCGGCGCGCAGCTTGTCGTAGCCGAACAGGTCGAGTGCCTTCTCCGTGGCGGCCTCGTAGTTGCCGCTGTCGTAGGTGAGCCCGGCGACGGAGGTGTACGGGAACTCCTCGTGCCGGATCCAGTTGCGGCGCCGCAACTCGATGGGATCCAGGCCGAGTTCGACGGCCAGATCGTCCATGATCCGCTCGATGGCGAAGGTCGCCTCGGGCCGGCCCGCGCCCCGGTAGGCGTCGGTGGGCGTGCGGGTGGTGAAGACGCCCGTGCACGTGAAGTCGTAGGCGTCCATCTTGTAGATCCCCGGATACATGAAGGCGCCCAGCAGCGGAGTGCCCGGGGTGATGATCATCAGGTAGGCGCCCATGTCGGCCAGCAGGTCGACCTTCAGGCCGAGCAGCTTGCCGTCGCGGGTGGCGGCGATCTCGATGTCCTGGATCTGGCCGCGGCCGTGGTGGGTGGCCTGGTAGTTCTCGGAGCGGGACTCGGTCCACTTCACCGGCCGGCCCAGCTTGCGCGCCACGGCGAGCCCGAGGGCCTCCTCGCCGTACACCTGGAGCTTGGAGCCGAAGCCGCCGCCCACGTCGGGTGCGATGACCCGGAGCTTCTGCTCGGGGATGCCGGTGACCATGGCCAGCAGTACCCGTGCGATGTGCGGGACCTGGGTGGAGGAGTACAGGGTGTACTCGCCGGAGGCCGCGAGCGGGGTGACGACGACCGCGCGGGGCTCCATCGCGTTGGGGATCAGGCGCTGCTGGATGTAGCGCCGCTTCAGGACGAGGTCGGCGCGCTCGCGTACGGCGTCGAAGCTCTCGCCGGTGGCGAGCGGCCAGACGTAGCAGCGGTTGGTGCCCTTGTCGGAGTGGACCAGCGGGGCGCCCTCGGCGAGCGCGTCCTCCAGGTCGAGCACCGGGGGCAGCGGCGTGTAGTCGACCTCGATCGCCTCCAGCGCGTCCGCCGCCGTGTAGCGGTCCCGTGCCACGACGACCGCGATCGGGTCGCCCGCGTACCGCACTTCGTCGACCGCCACCGCCGGATGGTCCGGCATGACGATGTCCTCGGTCACCGGCCATACGCACGGCATCGAAGCCATGCCGTCGGCGAGGTCGCGCCCGGTGAAGGCGGCGATGACGCCCGGCCGGTCGAGGGCCGCGGAGACGTCGACGCGGTCGAGGCGGGCGTGCGCCATGGGGCTGCGCAGGATCGCCAGGTGCAGCAGACCGCTGACCTGGATGTTGTCGGTCCAGTTGGTCTGGCCCGTGATCAGGTGGGCGTCTTCCTTGCGGGCACGGGAGCGGCCGACTTCGGGTCCGGCCATCTGGTCGGTCATGCCGGAACCTCCTGCCCGGAGGCGGCGAGCACCGCGCGCACGATGTTCTGGTAGCCGGTGCACCGGCAGAGGTTGCCCTCCAGGGCCTGGCGTACGTCGTCCGGGCTGGGGTGCGGGTTCTCCCGCAGCAGATCCCGGGCCGCCATGATCATGCCCGGGGTGCAGTAGCCGCACTGCAGTCCGTGCTGCTCGTGGAACGCCTTCTGCAGCCCGGTCCACTCGCCGTCCCGGGCGAGCCCCTGGACCGTGGTCACTTCGCTCCCGTCCGCCTGGACGGCAAGGACCGAGCAGCTCTTGACGCTCTCCCCGTCCAACTCGACCGTGCAGGCCCCGCAGTTGGAGGTGTCGCAGCCGATCGGGGTGCCGGTCAGACCGAGGCGGTCGCGCAGGTAGTGGATCAGCAGAAGACGGGGCTCGACCTCGTCCTCGTACGTCGTGCCGTCCACGTTCACCGAGATGTGGGTCATGTGCCCTCCAGGCCGTGCGGCGGAAGCGAGGGAAATCAGCGACGAAACGTGATGCAGGTCACTCGATGTACGTCACTCTATGACCGCGTCCTGACGGCGGCGAGTGCTGCGACGGGCTTCGTTGACGGTTAATCGATTGCTGCGGCGCGCCCGGTTCTGCTGCACTGCTGGGGACATACGACGTCACACACGAGGAGCACAGATGCGCACTGCGTGCATGTCCACCCAGGAAGGAATCCCTCCGATGACCAAGGACATGACGCTCAGTGCACCTGCTCAATCTCGGAATTCTCGCGCACGTAGACGCCGGTAAGACCAGCCTGACCGAGCGGCTGCTGTACGCCGCCGGAGTCGTCGACGAGATCGGCAGCGTCGACGCCGGCTCCACGCGGACCGACTCCCTCGCGCTGGAGAAGCAGCGCGGGATCACCATCAAGTCCGCCGTCGTCTCGTTCCCCCTCGACGACGTGACCGTCAACCTCATCGACACCCCCGGCCACCCGGACTTCATCGCCGAGGTCGAGCGGGTCCTCGGCGTGCTCGACGGCGCCGTCCTGGTCGTCTCGGCCGTCGAGGGCGTCCAGCCGCAGACCCGCGTCCTGATGCGCACCCTGCGGCGGCTGCGCATCCCCACGCTGATCTTCGTCAACAAGATCGACCGGCGTGGAGCGGGGTACGACAGGGTGCTGCGAGCGATCGCCGAGCGGCTCACGGCATCGGTCGTACCGATGGGCACGGTCGCCGGGCTCGGCACGCGCGGCGCCTGCGTCGCCCCGGGGCTCGCCCCGGCCGCGATCGACGTCCTCACCGACCACGACGACGACCTGCTGTCGGCCTACGTCGAGGACAAGGTCTCGTACGACCGCCTGCGCACCGCCCTCGCCGACCAGACCCGGCAGACCCTCGTCCACCCCGTCTACTTCGGGTCCGCCATCACGGGCGCGGGCGTGGACGCTCTCATCGCCGGGATCAAGGAGCTGCTGCCCGCAGCCGAGGGCGATCCGGACGGGCCGGTGTCGGGCACCGTCTTCAAGGTCGAGCGGGGACCGGCGGGGGAGAAGATCGCCTACGCGCGGATCTTCTCCGGGACGCTGGCCGTCCGCGACCGCATCCGTTTCGGAGACGGCGACACCGAGGGCAAGATCACCTCGATCAGTGTCTTCGAGGAGGGCGCGGACTCCCGTGACGAGACGGTCCCAGCGGGCCGCATCGCCAAGCTCTGGGGCCTGGACGCCATCCGGATCGGCGACGCGATCGGGGAGCCGCACAAGGCGTACGAGCACTTCTTCGCGCCGCCCACCCTGGAGACCGTCGTCGTCCCGGGCGCGGGCGTGGACAAGCGGTCCCTGCATCTCGCCCTGACCCAACTCGCCGAGCAGGACCCGCTGATCGGCCTCCGGCACGACGAGATCCGGCAGGAGATCTCCGTGTCCCTCTACGGCGAGGTCCAGAAGGAGGTCATCCAGGCCACGCTCGCCGACGACTACGGCCTGGACGTCACCTTCCGGGAGACGTCGACGATCTGCGTCGAGCGTCCTGTGGGCACGGGAGCGGCCGTCGAGTTCATCAAGAAGGACGCCAACCCGTACCTCGCGACGGTAGGCCTGCGCGTCGACCCGGCGCCGACCGGCTCGGGCGTCGCCTTCCGGCTGGAGGTGGAACTCGGCTCCATGCCGTACGCGTTCTTCAAGGCCGTCGAGGACACCGTGCGCGAGACCCTCGGACAGGGCCTCAGCGGCTGGCAGGTCACCGACTGCACGGTCACCATGACCCACTCCGGCTACTGGCCCCGGCAGAGCCACGCCCACCAAGGCTTCGACAAGAGCATGTCGAGCACCGGCGCCGACTTCCGGGGCGTGACGCCACTGGTCCTGATCGAGGCGCTGCGCAGGGCGGGCACCCAGGTGTACGAGCCCATGCACCGCTTCCGCATCGAGACGCCCGTGGACACCCTGGGCGCCCTGCTCCCGGTGCTGGCCGCGCTGCGGGCCGTACCGCAGACCACCGGGACCAGTGGTGGCACCGGCGTTCTGGAGGGTGCCGTTCCCGCGGGCCGGGTACACGAACTGGAGCAGCGGCTGCCGGGGCTCACCCGGGGCGAAGGCGAGCTGGAGAGCGCCTTCGACCACTACGCGCCGGTCACCCGCGGCACGGTCCCGCGGCGTCCGCGCACCGACCACAATCCGCTCAACCGCAAGGAGTACCTGTTGAACGTGACGCGCAGAGTGAGTGGTTGAGCCGGCCGAGACTTAACTTACTCCAGAGTCAGGGGTGTTGACGGTGTCCTGAAATTACCGGACGGTAGTGAACATGCCGAATAAGCGTGCGCGTGTGCTCCTTGTTCTGGTTCTCCTCTGTGGATTCCTGTCGGTGGCGGGCGCCCGCCCCGCCACCGCCGCCTCCGTCCCCGACTCCCTCTGGTTCGACGAATCCCCGCTCACCGTGCAGAACGGCCGCTTCACCGACGGCCACGGCCGCGAGGTCGTGCTGCGTGGCTACAACGTCTCCGGCGAGACCAAGCTGAAGGAGAACAACGGCCTGCCCTTCGCCTCGGTCGCCGACGCGAAGAAGTCCGCGACCGCGCTGAGAGCGCTCGGCGGCGGCAACTCGGTCCGCTTCCTGCTGTCCTGGGCGTACGCCGAGCCCGTGCGCGGCCAGGTGGACCACGCCTACCTGGCTGCCGTCACCGCCCAGATCGGCGCGTTCCTCGACGCCGGGATCCGGGTGTACCCCGACTTCCACCAGGACCTCTACTCCCGCTGGCTCTTCGACTCGGACAGCTGGTACACCGGCGACGGCGCCCCCAAGTGGGCCGTGGACCTAGGTGACTACCCCGACGAGTACTGCGGGATCTGTCCCTTCTGGGGCCAGAACATCACCTCCAACGCGGCCGTGACGGAGGCGACGTACGACTTCTGGCACAACACGTACGGCTTGCAGGACTCGTTCCTCGACACCGCCCAGAAGGCGATGGCGTACCTCAAGCAGAACCTCACCGCCGCCCAGTTCGCGGGCATCGTCGGCTTCGACCCGTACAACGAACCCCATGCCGGCGTCTACGACTCGGGCCAGACCAGCCGGGCCTGGGAGAAGGACGTCCTGTGGCCCTTCTATGGGAAGTTCCGGGCGCGGATGGACGCGGCCGGCTGGCAGGACAAGCCCGCGTTCGTCGAACCGAACCTGTTCTGGAACGCCAACCTCGACTTCCAGAAGCAGGAGGGCGGCCTGCTCGACGCGGGCACGCTCGGGCCGCGCTTCGTCTTCAACACCCACTTCTACGACCAGAAGGCGATCTCCGGCATCTTCATGTGGGGCAAGGCGGCGGACGGACAGTACGCGGGCGACTTCGGCACGGTGCGTGACCGGGCCTCCGCCACGAAGACGCCCGCCATCGTCAGCGAGTTCGGCCACCCGCTGGCCGGCACCGTCTCCGACAAGGCGCCGACGGTCCTCAAGGCGATGTACCAGGCCCTCGACTCCCGGGTGCCGGGGGCGAGTTGGTGGACGAACCCGACCGGCTCCGGTCCCGTCCTCTCCGGCAGCCAGTGGCAGTGGGACATCTACCACGGCCGCCACCACGAGCTGATGAACGACAACCCCGACAAGGTGCAGACCGAGGGCGACGCCTGGAACGACGAGGACCTGTCCGCCGTACGCCTCGACGACTACGGTACGGCCGTCCTGCGCCAGGACACACGGCTTGTCGACCGTGTCTACCCGAGCGCCACCTCCGGCACGACCGTCGCCTTCACCTACGAGGACCGCTCCCGCGACGGCTCCACGACCCTGACCTGGAACCCCGTTCCCAAGTCACTGCCCAACGTGGACCGGTTGGTGGGCTCCGGGCAGTACAGCCTGCTCGTGTGGCGCTCGGGCAGCGGCTCGGCCCCCACCGAACTGCATCTCCCGGCGTCCTTCCCGACCTCGACCACCACTGTCGTCTCCGACCTGGGCACGGCGTACGCCCCGCCCTCATACACGACGTCGACCCCCATCGCCGTGGCCCCCGAACCCGGCGGCACCGGCAGCCGCCGCCTGCTGCTGACGGACTCCGACGCGGGCACCCCGCACTACGCGCTCGTCACCAACGGCGCGACGGATCCCTCGTCGTCCCTGCTGAACGCGGCCAAGGCCGAACTGGCTGCCTGGGCGACCCAGCGCATCGGCTGACAGCCTCCCCTCGCGTCGGGGTCGACCTGGACCCCGACGCGAGGGCAGGTCGCAGCAGGCCCGGCCCGGTCGTCGTAGGATCACCCACCGCTGACGGGCACATCTGCGGGGGAGACGACGTTGCCGAAACCCGATGACCGACGCGCGGCCGTCCCGCGCTTCGCGACCGAACTCGTCGCCTGGGTGGCCACGCCCTGGGCGCTGGCCGGATACTCCTGGCCGCTCGCGGTGCTGTCCGTGGTGGTGCTGATCGGGCTGCCGACCGTCTTCACCACACCGGGGGACAAGACCCACGGGATCGTGCCGGTACCCGGGGTGGTCACGATCCTTCTGGTGCTGCTCCAGCTGGTGGCGGCCGTGGTCTCCGCATGGCTGGCCTGGCCCGTGTGGGCGGCGGTCGCGGTGTCGCTGCTGGCCGCCGCCACGCTGGTCACGGAGCGCCCGCGGTGGCGGTGGCTGGTGTCCGGGCACCGCGCCACCGCCTGAACCGCTCGGCCTCAGCCGGAGGTTCCGGTCCAGTCCGCGGCCACATGCCCCGGCCGCACCCGCTGCGGATGGTCGCCGACCGGGACGGACACCGTCTTCTTGCCGGTGGCGAAGTCGATGGCCGTGACCTGGTCGGTGCCGCTCTCCGACACCACACAGCTCTTGCCGTCGCCGCTGACGGTCGCCCAGTACGGCTTCGAGGCGGTGACCAGCGGGCCCTCCTGGAGGGTGGCGCGGTCGACGACCGTCGCGTAGTCGTCCATCGTGCCCGCGACACACAGCTTGCTGCCGTCGGGACTCATCGAAATCCCGTGGTGGCGCGAGTCGTTGACGAAGGTGGTGCGGTCGTCGCTGGTCGCCGGGTTCTTCGGCAGCGTCTTCGTACGGGTGATCTTGTCCGTCGCGATGTCGTACTCGAAGAAGCCGTTGAAGAACGAGACCTGGAAGTACAGCTTGGACTCGTCGGGCGAGAACACGGCGGGCCGGACGGCGTCGGAGTAGTCCGTGAGGCCGATGGCGTCCAGCCGCTGCCGCATGTCGATGACCTTGACCCGCTCGTACGTGGTCGCGTCGACGACGGTGATGTACCGGTTGCCCTTCGTCCAGTCCAGCCAGGGCGCGTCGGTCGCGGTGTTCACATCGCCGATGCCCATGTTCCAGAGGTACTTGCCGTCCTTGGTGAAGATGTTCTCGTGCGGCTTGTCGGCGGTGGCGGCCGAACCGAGCTGCTTGCCGGTGACGATGTCCAGCACGTGCACGGTGTTGGCGGTGGAGGCGGACACGGCGACGCGCTTGCCGTCGGGGGAGACCGTCATGTGGTCGGAGCGGTAACCCGACACGGGGAAGCGCCAGTTGATGTCACCGGTGGCCAGGTCGATCGAGACCACGTCGGCGAAGCTCGGGCGGGAGACGACCACCGACGAACCGTCCGGCGTGGTGTACATGTCGTCCACGAACTGGTCGTGGCCCTCGCCGACGCTGTTGCGGATGGCCATGAAGTAGATCCACTTGATCGGGTTCGCGTTGATCTCCGCCATCCGTGCGTCCTTGTCGGGGATGACGTTGATCCGGCCGATCTTCGCGAAGTCGCCGGAGGACTTGATGACGTCGGCGGTGCCGTCCCAGTTGTTGCCGACGAACAGCACTTCGCGCAGGGCGGCGGCGTCCGTGGAGGCGGTGGCGGCGGTGGCCGCGGTCGCCGGGGCGGTGACGGTCAGGACGAGGGCGGCGGCCATGGAGCAAAGGTGCCTGGGTCGGATGACCGGCATGGGTGCTCTCTTCTCTGGGGGGGCGGGTGCCATGGGTGGGGCAGGTCAAGACGGGGCGATGAATCTGAACACAACTACTTTCACAGTGGACTTACTGAAAAGTAAGGAGGGGGTGTCCTGTTCGACAAGACCGCGTACACGACAAAATTGATCGACGGGGACAGACGAGGGAACGGGGAGGGTCCGTGACGGGCAGGCTCAGGGCGCCGACCGGCCGGTACAGGGGCAAGTCCGCCGAGGAGCGGCAGGCCGAACGCCGCCGCCGCTTCCTGGACGCCGCGCTGCAGCTCTTCGGCGACACACCCGGCTACCGGGCCACGACCGTGGCCGCGCTCAGCGAGGCCGCCGGGCTCTCCACCCGCCAGTTCTACGAGGAGTTCCGCACCCTCGAGGACGTCCTGGCCGCCCTCCACCTCCAGGTCAACGACTGGGCCGAGGAGGCCGTACTCGCCGCGGTGGCCGCCGCGGCCGACCTGCCGCTCGCCGAACGCGCCACCGCGATCTTCCGCGCCTACGCCGCCAACGTCACCGCCGATCCACGCCGTATCCGCATCACCTTCGTCGAGATCATCGGCGTCAGCCCGCGCCTGGAACACCAGCGCCTGGCCCGCCGCGCCCGCTGGGTCGACCTTGTGTGCGCCGAGGCGGACGCGGCGGTCGCCCGAGGAGAGGCGGCACCCCGCGACTACCGGATCGCGGCGACAGCCTTCATCGGCAGCGTCAACGGCCTGCTCCACGACTGGAGCGCCGGGTGGGTGGACGCCACGCTGGAGGAGGCGGTGGACGAACTGGTCCGACAGCTCCTGGGGATTCTGCGACCGGCGGGGTGGGAGGCGGGGTGACGGACGGGGGGCGGGCCTGCGGGCGCCGATGCGCTTAGCGCGCGTCAGCCACTCAGCCCCGCACGTGTCACATCCGTTGACTTGCACCCCTCGCGGCTCTACTTTCAGCGCGCCGCAACGTTCGGTTAACCGATCCTCGTTCGATATCCCGGCCATCGGCAAAGGAGCCGTATGTTCCGCACCCTCGTCCTGCGTACCGTCGCCTTACTGGCGGCCGTGGCAGCCGTACTCCTCGTCGCCAACCCGAGCGCACCCCTCAAGGCGGCCCCGGCCGCCGTGGCGACCCGTCAGATACCGGTCCCCACCGCCCCGATGGGCTGGGCCTCCTGGAACAGCTTCGCCGCGAAGATCGACTACAACGTGATCAAGCAGCAGGTCGACGCGTTCGTCGCCGCCGGTCTGCCGGCCGCCGGATACAAGTACATCAACATCGACGAAGGCTGGTGGCAGGGCACCCGCGACAGCGCCGGCAACATCACCATCGACGAGGCCGAGTGGCCGGGCGGCATGAAGGCCATCGCCGACTACATCCACAGCAAGGGCCTGAAGGCGGGCATCTACACCGACGCGGGCAAGGACGGCTGCGGCTACTACTTCCCGACGGGCCGCCCCGCCGCGCCGGGCTCGGGCAGTGAGGGCCACTACGAGCAGGACATGCTCCAGTTCTCGAAGTGGGGCTTCGACTTCGTCAAGGTCGACTGGTGCGGCGGTGACGCCGAAGGGCTCGACGCTAAGTCGACGTACCAGGCCATCAGCGACGCGATCGCCAAGGCCACGGCGACCACGGGCCGTCCGCTGACCCTCTCGATCTGCAACTGGGGCAAGCAGAACCCGTGGAACTGGGCGCCGGGCCAGGGCGCGATGTGGCGGACCAACACCGACATCATCTACTGGGGCAACCAGCCCTCCATGCCGAGCCTGTTGGCCAATTACGACACCAACCTGCACCCCACCGCCCAGCACACCGGCTACTACAACGACCCCGACATGCTGATGGTCGGCATGGACGGCTTCACCGCCGCGCAGAACCGCACCCACATGAACCTCTGGGCGATCTCCGGCGCACCGCTCCTCGCCGGCAACAACCTCGCGACGATGACCGCGGAGACCGCGAACATCCTCAAGAACCCCGAGGTCATCGCCGTGGACCAGGACCCGCGCGGCCTCCAGGGCGTCGAGGTCGCCGAGGACACCACGGGAGCGCAGGTCTACGGCAAGGTCCTGTCCGGCACCGGCAACCGCGCCGTCGTCCTCCTCAACCGCACCTCGGCCGCGAAGAACATCACCGTCCGCTGGGCCGACCTCGGCCTGACGAACGCCTCCGCGACCGTCCGTGACCTGTGGGCGCGGCAGAACGTGGGGTCGTACGCCACCGGCTACACGGCCAGTGTCCCGGCGGGCGGCTCGGTGATGCTCAGGGTCACCGGCGGCACGGAGGCGGCGGGCAGCACGTACGATCCTGCCTCCACGGGACGCTTCACCGGCGTGACGGCGGCGAACACGGGCGTGAAGGTCGTGGACGTCTCCTACACCAACAACACCTCCGCGACCCGCACGGCGACCCTCCAGGTCAACGGCCAGACCAGCACCACGGTCGCCTTCCCGCCGACCGGATCCGCCGCGGGCACCGTCTCCGTCCAGGTCTCCCTCTCCAAGGGCTCCGCCAACACGCTCACGTTCACCGGCGGCCCCGCCGTCGAGGGCATCGCGGTCCGCCCCCTGCCCGGCACCGACGGCTCCCTCGTCGTCGGCGCCCAGTCGTCCCGCTGCCTGGACGTCCACGACAACACCATCACCAACGGCATCCAGGCCGAACTGTGGGACTGCAACGGAGGCCGCAACCAGTCCTGGACGTACACCTCCCGCAAGGAACTCGTGGTGTACGGCAACAAGTGCCTCGACGCCTACAACCTGGGCACGACCAACGGCACCAAGGTCGTGATCTGGGACTGCAACGGCCAGGCGAATCAGCAGTGGAACATCAACGGCGACGGGACGATCACCAACGTCCACGCCGGTCTGTGCCTCGACGCCTCCAACGCGGGTACGGCCAACCGCACCCCGCTGGTGCTGTGGTCCTGCGGCACGGGCGCCAATCAGAAGTGGACGCTCACCTAGGGATGGCGTCACCGCCCCGGCCACCGTGACCGGGGCGGTTCCCGCCTACTCGTCCCACGCCTGGATCATGGTCTGCTCGGCGATCTTGCCGTCGCGCAGCGACACCATCGACTCGGAGAGGACCCGGACGCCGTCCGAGTACTCGCAGGACTCGCTGAACGCGACGTCGTCGCCCTGGACGACACACCGCTCCAGCTTGTGCGTCTTGATGTCGCGGCTGTAGACGTCGGCGAGCATCTCGGCGATCTCGTCCCGGCCGTGCAGGACCTTGGGGTGGCTGGGCTGGGTGTTGCGGTCCACGATCCGCAGCTCCGCGTCGTCCGCGTAGAGCGAGAGGAGCGGCTGCTCGGAGTTTCCTTCTATGGCCTGGCGCAGTGTGTTGCTGTCGAACGTGCCCATCGTTGACCTCCTTCGAAGGCCGCGGCCCGACGGGGAGCGGGCCAGGCGAGCCCTCACCTCCGAGGCTCCTCCGCCCCGCCGGGCCCGGCAAGCGCAGCGGCGGCCTGCGACCCTTGACATTGCCGCACCCGGCTCGCAGCATGCGCGGTAGAGTGGATCAACTTTCACACGGCGAACACAAAGGTCGGCACCATGCCCATCACCCGTGAACTGTTCATCGGCGGCAAGGACGTGCCCGCCGCCTCCGGCCGCACCACGGAGGACATCAATCCGTATACGGGGGAGGTGTACGCGACGGTCGCCGCGGCCGGACCCGAGGACGTGCGCCGGGCCGTGGACGCCGCCGACGCGGCGTTCGAGGAGTGGGCGGCGCTCGCGCCCTTCGCGCGACGGGCGATCTTCCTGAAGGCGGCCGACCTGCTGGACGCCCGCGGCGATCAGGTCGCCGAGCTGATGGCGAACGAGGCCGGCGGCACCCGCCCGTGGGCGTACTTCAACGTGGCCCTCGCGGCGAACATGCTGCGCGAGGCCGCGGCCGCCGTCACCGCGCCGCGCGGTGAGGTGCTGAACGCCCAGGCCCAGGGCGCGTTGGGGCTGGCGGTGCGTGAACCGCTGGGCGTGGTCGCCGCGTTCGCGCCGTGGAACGCGCCCGTCATCCTCGGCGTACGGGCCGTCGCGGCGCCGCTCGCGGCGGGCAACACCGTGGTGGTCAAGGCGAGCGAGGACGCGCCGCTGGCCTGCGGGCTGCTGGTCGCCGACGTCCTGCGCGAGGCGGGACTTCCGGACGGCGTGCTGAACGTCGTCACCAACGCCCGTGAGGACGCAGCCGAGATCGCCGAGACGCTGATCGCGGACGCGCGGGTGCGGGGCGTGAACTTCACCGGCTCGACGCCCGTGGGCCGGATCATCGGCGAGCACGCGGCCCGCCATCTCAAGCCCGCCGTCCTGGAGTTGGGCGGCAAGAACGCGGTCATCGTGCTGGACGACGCGGACGTGGACTACGCCGTCAACGCGGCCGTCTTCAGCGTGTTCATGAACGCCGGACAGATCTGCATGTCCGGCGACCGCATCCTGGTCCACGAGTCGCTCGCCGAGGAGTTCACCGAGCGCTTCACCACGAAGGTCGCCTCCCTGCAGTCCGGTGACCCGGGTGACCCGCACACCGTGGTCGGCCCGCTGGTGGCCGCGTCGTCCGCGCAGCGCGTGGCCGGGCTGGTACGGGACGCCGTGGCCAAGGGGGCCAAGGTCCTCGTCGGCGGCGGAGAGCCGGAGGGAGCGGTGCACCCGGCGACCGTCCTCACCGAGGTGCCGAAGGATGCCGACCTGTACCACGCCGAGGCCTTCGGGCCGGTGTGCGTGGTCGAGTCGTTCGCCGACGACGCCACCGCCATCACCCTCGCCAACGACACCGAGAACGGCCTGACCTGCGGCATCATCACCGAGAACGCCACCCACGGGCTGGCCGTCGCCCGCCGGATCCGGACCGGGATCGTGCACGTCAACGACCAGTCGGTGGCCGACGAACCGCACGCCCCGTTCGGCGGTGCCAAGGCCTCCGGCTACGGGCGCTTCGGCGGTCGCTGGGGCATCGAGGCCTTCTCCAACACCCGCTGGGTGACCATCGCCACCCAGCAGGCGCACTACCCCTTCTGACCGGACCGGTCAGCCGGCCGTCGCCAGGAACTGCGTGGCCGCCAGCTCCGCGTACAGCGGGTCGGCGGCCACGAGTTCGCGGTGCGTGCCCACCGCGCGCACTTTGCCGGCGTCCATGACGACGATCCGGTCGGCCATCGTCACCGTCGACAGCCGGTGGGCGACCACCAGCACCGTCGTCGTACGGGCGACATCGGCGACGGTGTCCCGCAGCGCCGCCTCGTTCACCGCGTCCAGCTGCGACGTCGCCTCGTCCAGGAGCAGCAGCCGGGGGCGGCGCAGCAGGGCACGGGCGATGGCGACCCGTTGACGTTCACCGCCGGACAGCTTGGTGCCGCGATGCCCGACGAGCGTTTCCAGGCCGTTGGGCAGCTTGTCCACCATGCCGTCCAGACGCGTCGTCTTCAGTACCCGCGCGAGGGCGGCGTCGTCCGCGTCCGGGTTGCCCAGCAGCAGATTCTCCCGCAGCGAGCCCGACAGGACCGGCGCGTCCTGCTCGACGTAGCCGATCGCGGACCGCAGCTGGGGCAGGTCCCAGTCCGCCAGATCCCGGCCGTCGACGGTGATCACGCCGGACTCGGGGTCGTAGAACCGCTCGATGAGCGAGAAGACGGTGGTCTTGCCGGCGCCGGACGGGCCGACGAACGCCGTCATGCCCTGCGCGGGCACCTCGAACGTCACGCCATGGTGGACGTACGGCAGGTCGTCGGCGTACCGGAAGCGGACGTCGGTGAAGGCGAGCGCGGCCGGCTGTGTGCCGGGCGAGGGCAGCGGGGCGGGCAGGGCGGCCGGTTCGGCGGGCAGGGCCAGCGCCTCCTGGATACGGGCGAGGGCCGCGGCGCCCGTCTGGTACTGGGTGATCGCGCCGACGACCTGCTGGATCGGCGACATCAGATAGAAGACGTAGAGCAGGAACGCCACCAAGGTGCCGACGTCGACCGCGCCGGTCGCGACCCGCGCCCCGCCCACCGCGAGGACGGTGATGAACGCGATCTGCATCGCGAGACCGGCCGTATTGCCCGCCGCCGCCGACCACTTGGCGGCCCGCACGCTCTGCCGCCAGGACTCCTCGGCCGCCGAGTGCAGCGTCTGCTCCTCGCGGTGCTCCGCGCCGGACGCCTTCACCGTGCGCAGCGCGCCGAGGATCCGCTCCAGCGAGGCGCCCATGACGCCGACCGCGTCCTGCGCCTGCTTGCTCGCCCGGTTGATGCGCGGCACGATCACGCCGAGGATCGTGCCCGCGCCGAAGATCACGGCCACGGTGACACCGAGCAGGACCGGATCGACCAGGCCCATCATCACGATCGTCGCGACGAGCGTGAGCCCGCCCGTGCCCAGGCCCACCAGCGAGTCGGTGGTGACCTCACGCAGCAAGGTGGTGTCGGAGGTGATCCGGGCCATCAGGTCGCCCGGCTCGCTGCGGTCCACGGCGGCGATCCGCAGCCGCAGCAGATACGACGACAGCGCGCGCCGCGCGCCGAGCACCACCGACTCGGCGGTGCGCCGCAGCACATACCCGCCCAGCGCGCCCACCGCCGCGTTGGCGACCACCAGACCCGACATGACGAGGAGCGCGCCGGTGATGGTCCGGTCGTGCGAGAGGTCGTCGATCAACTCCCGTGCCACCAGCGGCAGCAGCAGCCCGGTGGCGCCGGTGACGAGGGAGAGCACGGCACCCGCCAGCAGGGCCCAGCGATGGGGTCTGACGTAACCGAGAAGGAGCCGCCACGTGGGCGTACTGCTCTTCGTCGCTGCGATGCTCACGGCGCTCCTTGGGAGTCGGGCGGAGTACTCAGGCTACGGCCCGGATGACCGGATCCGAACGGGTTTCCGGGGCGGCGCGGGCCCTGAGGTAAAATACCCCTAAGGGTATGCAGAGGGAGTGATCGTGGAGCTGCAGTTCGAGGGTGACGAGCTCAAGTCGGTGCTGAACCGGCTGAGGCGGGCGCAGGGGCAGATCTCCGGAGTGATCAAGATGATCGAGGAGGGCCGTGACTGCGAGGACGTCGTCACCCAGCTCGCCGCGGCATCGCGCGCACTCGACCGGGCCGGATTCGCGATCATCGCGACCGGCCTGCAGCAGTGCCTCACCAATCCGGCCCAGGGGGAGCGCGACGGCGAGAGCCCGGAGCAGATGAAGGCCCGGCTGGAGAAGCTGTTCCTGTCGCTCGCGTAGAGGTGCCTGTGACTTGATCCGGCGGGTGACGTTACTGATCAGTCGCACGTAGTGTCGACTGGCCAGGACATCGTTGGTGAAAGGGGCCCACCATGGCGCAGGAAGTACGCGGCGTGATCGCACCGGGCAAGGACGAGCCCGTCCGGGTGGAGACGATCGTCGTGCCCGACCCGGGGCCGGGAGAAGCCGTCGTCCAGGTCCAGGCCTGCGGGGTCTGCCACACCGACCTGCACTACAAGCAGGGCGGCATCAACGACGAGTTCCCCTTCCTGCTGGGCCATGAGGCCGCCGGTGTCGTGGAGGCGGTCGGCGACGGCGTCACGGACGTCGCACCCGGCGACTTCGTGATCCTCAACTGGCGTGCGGTGTGCGGCCAGTGCCGGGCCTGTCTGCGCGGCCGGCCCTGGTACTGCTTCGACACCCACAACGCCGGCCAGAAGATGACCCTCGCCTCGACCGGCCAGGAGCTGTCCCCGGCCCTCGGTATCGGCGCCTTCGCCGAGAAGACGCTCGTCGCCGCCGGACAGTGCACCAAGGTCGACCCGGCGGTCTCGGCGGCCGTGGCCGGGCTGCTCGGCTGTGGAGTGATGGCGGGCATCGGCGCCGCCATCAACACCGGCAACGTCGGCCGTGGCGACACGGTCGCGGTCATCGGCTGCGGCGGCGTCGGGGACGCGGCGATCGCCGGTTCGAGCCTGGCAGGCGCCGCGAAGATCATCGCGGTCGACATCGACGACCGGAAGCTGGAGAAGGCCCGCTCCATGGGCGCCACCCACACGGTCAACTCCAAGGAGACCGACCCGGTCGAGGCGATCCGCGAGCTGACCGGCGGCTTCGGCGCCGACGTCGTCATCGAGGCGGTCGGCCGCCCGGAGACGTACCAGCAGGCCTTCTACGCCCGCGATCTCGCCGGCACGGTCGTCCTCGTCGGCGTCCCCACCCCCGAGATGAAGCTCGAACTGCCGCTGCTGGACGTCTTCGGACGCGGCGGCGCGCTCAAGTCCTCCTGGTACGGCGACTGTCTGCCCTCCCGCGACTTCCCCATGCTGATCGATCTGCATCTGCAGGGCCGCCTGGACCTGGACGCGTTCGTGACCGAGACGATCCAACTCGACGAGGTGGAGAAGGCGTTCGAGCGGATGCACCACGGCGACGTCCTGCGCTCGGTGGTGGTGCTCTGATGGCCGCCCGCATCGAACGCCTCGTCACCTCAGGGCAGTTCACCCTCGACGGCGGCACCTGGGACGTCGACAACAACGTGTGGATCGTCGGCGACGACCACGAAGCCATCGTCATCGACGCCGCCCATGACGCCGACGCCATCGCCGAGGCCGTCGGCGACCGCCGGCTGACCGCCATCGTGTGCACCCACGCCCACAACGACCACATCGACGCCGCGCCCGCCCTCGCCGACCGCACCGGAGCCACCATCTGGCTGCACCCCGACGATCTGCCGCTGTGGAAGCTCACCCACCCGGACCGCGACCCCGACGCCCATCTCGCCGACGGCCAGGTGATCGAGGCCGCGGGCGCCGACCTGACCGTGCTGCACACCCCCGGGCACGCGCCCGGCGCGGTCTGCCTCTACGACCGGGGCCTCGGCACCGTCTTCACCGGCGACACCCTCTTCCAGGGCGGCCCGGGTGCCACCGGCCGCTCCTACTCCCACTTCCCGACGATCGTCACCTCGATCCGGGACCGCCTGCTCACCCTGCCGCCGGAGACGAAGGTCCTCACCGGACACGGCGACTCGACGACCATCGGGGCGGAGTCGCCCCACCTGGAGGAATGGATCACCCGTGGCCACTGACGCCGACGTCCTGCCGCCTGCCGACGAGATCGTGACCCTGCACGGCGTCACCCTCCTGCGCTGCGCCCCCGACGGCCCACCGCTCGACGGCGAGCGCGCGGCGCTGGACCTCATCGGCGACGCCGGGTGGCGCGAGGCGGAACTGGTCGCGGTGCCCGCGGAGCGAGTGCCGGACGAGTTCTTCCAGCTGCGCTCGGGGATCGCGGGTGCGATCGTGCAGAAGTTCGCCCAGTACCGGCTGCGCCTGGCCGTCGTCGGGGACATCTCACAGCACGTCGCCGACAGCCAGGCCCTGCGGGACTTCGTGTACGAGAGCAATCAGGGCAACCAGCTCTGGTTCCTGCCCGGCTACGACGAGTTGGACGAGCGGCTGCGCCCGACCGGCTGAGCGCCTGAAAACCCGGCCGGATGAGAGCCTGAAAAACACGACAGAAGATGTCCGGCTTACCCGTCACCCTCGTATCAGAGACGGTCACACGGGAGGCAGGACATGTCACAGCCACTGCAGGGCAAGGTCGCGCTGGTCGCCGGGGCGTCACGGGGAGCCGGACGCGGTATCGCCGTGGAACTCGGGGCGGCCGGCGCGACCGTCTACGTCACCGGCCGCACCACCCGCGAAAAGCGCTCGGAGTACGACCGCCCGGAGACCATCGAGGACACCGCCGACCTGGTCACCGAGGCCGGCGGCCACGGAATCGCCGTACCCACCGACCACCTCGACCCGGCACAGGTCCGCACCCTCGTGGACCGCGTCGCCGACGAGCAGGGCCGCCTCGACATCCTGGTCAACGACATCTGGGGCGGCGAGAAGCTCTTCGAGTGGGACAGCACGCTCTGGGAGCACGACCTCGACAACGGTCTCAGGCTGCTCCGACTCGCCGTCGAAACACACGCGATCACCAGCCACCACGCCCTGCCGCTGCTACTGCGCCACCCCGGCGGCCTGGTCGTCGAGATGACCGACGGCACCGCCGAGTACAACCGCGACAACTACCGCGTCAACTTCTTCTACGACCTCGCCAAGTCGTCCGTCCTGCGCATGGCTTTCGCCCTCGGCCACGAACTCGGCCCGCGCGGCGCCACCGCGGTGGCCCTCACCCCGGGCTGGCTGCGCTCGGAGATGATGCTCGACCACTACGAGGTACGCGAGGAGAACTGGCGCGACGCCCTGGAGATCGTGCCCCACTTCGCCATCTCGGAGACCCCGCGCTACGTCGGCCGCGCCGTCGCCGCCCTCGCCGCCGACCCCGACGTCGCCCGCTTCAACGGCGAGTCCCTCTCCAGCGGCGGCCTCGCCCAGGTCTACGGCTTCACCGACCTCGACGGCAGCCGCCCGGACGCCTGGCGGTACCTGGTGGAGGTGCAGGACGCGGGGAAACCGGCGGACGTGACCGGATATCGGTGAGGGTTCCGGCCACCGGTGAGATCAGGCGCCGCTCGCCGGTGGCCCCCGGCGCACTGGGCCCTTGTGAGGTCAGGCGGCGCGCTTCACGTGGCGGACCAGCCACATCAGAAGGGCGTCCAGGTCGGCGGCGGCCGAGAGGACCCGGTCCACCGCCTCGGGGGTGTGCAGCCACTCCTCGCAGCCGAGGGGACGGGCGGCGATCAGCGAACGGTGGCGCAGCAGGTCCGCACGGGAGTGATCCGTCGGATAGCCGCGCGGGGGGCGTTTCATCACGTCCCCGGAGATGTCGTAGCCCTTCTTCCGTACGTCCTCGACGATGCCGGACAGTTCACGGCCGCTCCTCTCGGAGGCCACGGCTTTGCGGAACGTGTCCACCTGGCCGGGATCGGGGTACCACCAGGCGCCCTGGATCCGCAGGCCGTCCAGCGAGAACCGAAGACCGATCTCGATCTTGCGGCCGAGCCGGATCACCGCGACCTGGTTCTGCCACCACCAGGAGTCGGTGCGGTAGTGCCAGACCGAGAAGTCCTCGTACCGGGGGTCGGCGTCCGCGACCTCGTTGAGCAGGGCGATCATCGGCTGCCGGACCAGGCGTTCGCGCTCCGCGCGGCAGCGCTCACGGATCGCGTGGGCCGGTTCGCCCTGGAGCTGCCACAACACGTCCATGGCCTGCTCCGGCCAGCCGGTGAACTGTCCGCGCATGCGCGGAGGATAGCTCACCGATGATCCGCGCCCGGGGCTGTATCGATATGTGGCTCCGCGGCGTGGGCGCGACCAGGCGCCACCGGCCCGCGGCAAAAACGAGGCGCATTTCCCAGCTGAGCGCTTAGTACTGCAACGGTCTTTGGCGTGACTGGTTGCCAGGCTGGTCGCCGGCCTGGGCGTAGATGGAGATCCTGGTGATGTCAGGGCGTAACGGGGAGGCTAGCGAGGTGCCGCGAGTACGTCCCGGAGTACGTTCGCGAGCGTGACGCGGGCCAGTTCGTGTCTCAGGGTCTCCTCGATGCCCTCGTAGATGCTCTGCATTGCCGGCTGGATGCCGTGACCCACCACGCATTCCTGGTCCGGGGTGGTGCGGTGCATTGCGAACAGCGGGCCGGGTTCCACTGCCTCGTACACGTCGAGCAGGGTCATCGACTCCAGCTCGCGTGCCAGCGACCAGCCCGCGCCCACGCCCCGCCGGGACTCCACGAGCCCGGCCTTGCGCAGCTCGCCGAGCAGCCGTCTGATCACCACTGGGTTGGTGTTCGCGCTGTTCGCGATCTGCTCGGAGGTGGCGACCTCATGGCCCTGGCGCTGGTAGAGGCCGATCCAGGCCAGCGCGTGGGCGGCGATGGTCAGCCTGCTGTTGGCGCTCATGGACTCCTCCTCTCGGCCGCAACGCTTCATGTTACGACAGCGCAGTCGTAACAGTGAAGGTTGCAACAGTCTGTCGTAACAACTAACGTTGCGACTGCCGGGAAGGTCAATCAACGAGGTGAGAAGAATGAGCAAGCCACTCAGGGGCAAGGTCGCCCTGGTCACCGGGGGGTCGCGCGGACTGGGAGCCGCGACCGTACGGCTGCTGGCCGAGCAGGGCGCCGACGTCGCCTTCACCTACGTCAGCTCCGAGAAGCAGGCGCAGGCCGTCGTCGACGAGGTGCACGGCAAGGGAGCCAAGGCCGTCGCCTTCCAGTCCGACCAGGCGGACACGAGCCGTGCGCCGGCGCTGATCGACGACGTGGTCGCGCACTTCGGCGGCCTGGACATCCTCGTCAACAACGCGGCGATCTCCGCGGCCGGCACGGTGGACGACCCGGACGCCGACACCGCCGCGCTGGACCGGATGCACGCCACCAACTACCTCGGCGTGATCGCCGTCATCCGGGCCGCCTCCCGAGTGCTGCGCACGGGCGGCCGCATCATCACGGTGAGTTCCGGACTGGGCTCCCGGGTCGGCGTCCCGGGAGCTGCCGACTACTCGGCGACCAAGTCAGGGATCGAGAGGTACACCATGGGCGCCGCACGCGACCTCGGGCCCCGGAACATCACGGCCAACGTCGTGGAGGCCGGACTGATGGAGGGCGGCATGCAACCGCCGGACCCCGAGACCCTCAATGCCCTGGTCAGCTCGCTGTCCCTGCAACGCATGGGGCACCCCGACGAAATCGCCGCGGCGATCGCCTTCCTGGCGAGCCCCGCCGCGTCGTACATCACGGGCGCGGTGCTGGACGCCCACGGCGGCTACAACGCCTGAACCCGAACTCTGCCGCGCGCCCCGAAGGACATCGCGCATTCGGGGCGCGCACCGCCGACGACCCGCGACAAGGCGTACGACTCGAAGGCTGTGCGCGGTGAGTTGCGAAACGCCGCTGCATCCAGGCGGTGATCTCCCGCAAGGGCTCCCAGAACATCAAGGGCCTGGGTAAGCTCGGCTGGTCGCCGAGCAGACCTTCGCCCCGCTCCACCAGTTCAAACACGCCTCAAGAAGACCGGATCGTGATCGCGTTACATCCTTCCGCAACGACGCGATGAGGCGGTCAAGGTCCCCGCGTGCCGTGTACGTACGGATCGGGCAGATGTAGTCGCGTGACTCGATGATCTGACCGTCCCGGACACGCATGATGAAGGCGCAGGGCACCATGGTCATGGAGTCGTTCGGCAACGTGAACTCGTAGGCGAACTCGGCAACGATCACTTCAGGATCGGCGGTCCTGGAGCGCACGCCGACTCGTCAACGGCTCGGACGCCGGCGTCGCCATCGGACCCGAGGCTAGAGCTGGAGACGGACCGTCATATCCACGGTCACGTCGTCACCTGCCGCGAGGCCGTGCGGCTTGCGGACAGCGTTCTTGAGCGGCAGCAGGTAGCGGCCGTCCTTGGGGAAGAGTGACGTCTCGAAGGTGATGTCGCCGATCCGGGCCTGGACCGGAATCACGCCCCAGCCGTACGTGGCCATCACGGCCACCTCCCGGATGTCGGCGGACTCCTCGTCCGGCACGGGGACGAAGTAGTACGGCGCCGGCCCGCGCCATTCAATCACCCGGCCGGCGAAGACGAGTTTCATGCGTCAGTCCCGTTTCTCGAGGACGGCCAGGTCACGCTCGGCGAACATGCGGTGGCACCACTCCTCGTTGAGGACGATCAGCAGGCACTCGCGGACGGGGAAGCTGTCGCCCTCGTCCGGCCAGCCGGCGCCCACGAGCGGCTCGGTCCAGCTGTCGAGTTGCTCGTCGGTCAGGCCATCGACCACCCGCCGCATCATCGCCATCGCGCCCAGCCGCAAGGCCAGCGCCTCGTCGAGTGATGGGCGCGCGTCACGGTCGTGCGGCACGCCCGGCCGGGGATCCATTTGGTCCCACGGCAGGGACAGCGGGTGCCACGGGCTGGGATCGCCCAGGACGCAGCGGCCGACCCACGATTCGGTCGCGAACGCGAGGTGGCGCAGGGTCTGGATGAACGACCACTCGTCGCCGACCGACTCGTGCAGCCTCTCCGGGGCCAGTCGGCGTGCCCGCGCGATGGTCGCCTCCCACAGCCGCTCGTTGAGGTCCCAGCCCTCCCGGAACCCCTCGGGGGTGGTCGGCCGGAACTTGGGGCGGTCGGGGTGCCGGCGGTCCAGCTCGGCCTCCACGAGCGGCGCGACGTCGACTCCGTTGATAACGAGGTTCTGGATCTCGCCGTCGATGGTGGTGTCGACGATCTCGACGCCGCGCATCACGACACGGCGGAGCTCACATGCCCGGAACGTCGTCCCGTCCAGGTTCACCTTGGTGAACCGTGCTCCCGTCATGTCGGCGCGCTCGATTTCCTTGCCGTGGAAGTCGGCGGACTCTCTGCCATTCATGGCGGCCAGAGTAGGGCCAGAGGGCTGCCTGCCGGACCATGTGGTGATGGCCTATTGATCGGGGAACGGGTTGTTCAGCTTGAGGAGTTGGCCGAGGCGCCTCGCCGGGCAGGAGGCGGTGCCAGGAAGGAGTCCCGATTGATCACGGAGTATGGGCAGCTGATCAGGAAGGGCCTGGAGCAGGTGGCTGAACGGCTGCGCTGACCTGGCATCGGTGACCGCAGAACCAAACGGGTGCGGCTCTTGTGCGGCTGGGTCGTCGGTCACGGCTGGAGTCCGTCGTTGTGCTTATCGGGTGGGGCAACGGCACACGGCATCACCAACGTTCGGTTGATCATCCCTCGGGAGGTTCTCAGGCTCCGCCGATGACGACGCCAAACCGCTTTCAGCTGAGTTTCGACGGGCGCGCCCACACCGTCACGGTCGACGGCCAGGACGTGAGTGAGCACGTGGCCGCCGTGGACGTCCACACTGCACCCCACGATCTGCCACGCGTCGTGCCACACCTGCGCCCGACCGGAGCATGGCCGACGTCGCTGGACCTGGTCCCGGCCGCCGGTGGGATCAGGCGCCGCTCGCCGGTGGCAGGGGCCAGCGTGCCGAGTGTCCCGGCGGCAGCGCCAAGTCGTCGCGTACGGCCGCGTAGTAGCCCTCACGCCCGGCGCGCTGGGCCTCCAGCAGGGCCTGCCATGCCTCGGGGTCCCTGGTCTCGGCGCGCAGGAACGTCTCCATCTCCATCACGGAGACGACCCACACCCGGGCCCGTTCCACCACCTCCGGACTGCCCAGCAGGATCAGCGCCTCCCCGGACGGATCCCGGGCAAGCGTGGCCTCCGCCATCAGCGGCGCCGCCTCCTGAGGCGACAAGGGGTGCGGATGCGGGTCGTTGCCGAGATGCGACGCCACCCGGTAGGTCAGCGTGACGGACTTCTTCAGCGTGCGCGCGTACTCGCCGTACACAGCCAGCCGCCGCTCCTCCCACCGCGACGCCCGCTCACGCTGATCCCGGACCCGGTCACTGCGAACGACCGCCAGATAGGAGCCAAGAGCGCCGATCACGACGCCGATGAGCGCGGGTAGTTGTTGTATGAAGGCGGACATGAGCGCACGGTATCTGCCGTATTGATCGTTCCGGTACTAGGTTCTCGCCCATGACGCACACAACACGCTTCCAGGGCTACGGAGTTCTCGTCACCGGCGCGGCACGCGGTATCGGCGCGGCCGTCGCCCTGAGGCTTGCCGAGGAGGGGGCACGCGTACTCGTCACCGACAGGGACGGGCCGGAAGCGGACAAGACGGCGGCGGCGCTGCGTGAAGTGGGCCTGAGCGCCGAGGCGTTGGTGTGTGATGTCGCGGACCAGGCCTCGGTGGAGGCCGCCGTCGCGCACGCCGTCGACTCCTTCGGGTCCCTCGATGTCCTGGTCAACTGCGCCGCTCACTGCACCCCCGACACCCCGCTTTTCGAGGACGGCACGGACGAGGCGTGGCACCGTGACCTCGACATCACCCTCATCGGCGCCCACCGCTGCTGCCGCGCCGCCCTGCCCCACCTGGCCGCCTCCGGGCGCGGCGCGATCGTCAGCATCGGCTCCGTCAACGGCGCCTACGACTTCGGCAACCACGCCTACAGCGCCGCCAAGGCGGGCCTCGCCTCCCTGACCCGCACCCTCGCCGGGCACGCCGCCCCGCGCGGAGTCCGCGTCAACCTGGTGATGCCGGGCACGGTTCGCACCTCCGCCTGGGAGGGCCGGGATGACGAACTCGACGCGCTGCGCCCGCTGTATCCCCTGGGTCGCGTCGGCGAACCGGAGGACATCGCCGCGGCCGTCGCCTTCCTCGCCTCCCGTGACGCGGCGTGGGTCACCGGCACGACCCTGGCCGTCGACGGGGGCATCACCGCGGTCAACACCGGGTTTCGCACGGTGATTCGGCGACCCGGAGACGCGTGAGCGCTCCGCTGGGTGCCGTGCCGTGCCGGGTTGTCTGTTGTCTGCTGCGCCGTCGTGGCTTGTCGCGCAGTTCCCCGCGCCCCTTACGGGGCGCGCGTTCCGACATCTGTGAGCGCCGAGCGGAGCGCGTCCAGGATTCGGTCCGCATCGGCCTCGGACGTGCGCCAGTTGGAGAACGCGGCCCGTAGGCCGGGGGTGCCCCCGTAGACCGTCGGCGTCAGGAATGCCTCGCCCGACTCGGTGACCGCCTGGGCCAGGGCGTCCACCCGTTCCCGGGTCGGGTCGTCGGTCAGGGTGAAGCAGACGACGTTGAGGCGGACGGGCGCGAGGAGTTGGAGGCCGTCCAGCTCGGTGAGGCGGTCACCGAGGCTGTGGGCGAGGGCGACGGTGCGCTCGACGATCTCGCGGTGCCCCTCACGGCCGTATGCCATCAGGGAGAACCACGCCGGGAGGGCGCGCAGTCGGCGTGAGCTCTCCGGGGTGAGGTGGAGGAAGTCGGGGTCCTGGGTGGGCAGTCCGATGTACGGGGACGCGTTGTGGAAGACCTTCACCTGGAGGTCCTGGCGACGGGTGAACTGGACAGCCGCGTCGTAGGGCACGTTGAGCCACTTGTGGAGGTCGACGCAGACCGAGTCGGCGGCGTCGAGGCCGTCGACGAGATGGGCGTACGCGGGGGAGAGGGCGGCGAAACCGCCGAACGCGGCATCGACGTGGAGCCAGAAGTCGTACCGCTCCTTGAGCGCGGCGACGGCCCGCAGGTCGTCGAAGTCGACGGTGTTCACGGTGCCGGCGTTGGCCACGACGATCGCCGGACGCCCGTCCAGTGCTTCGAGGGCGTCGGCGAGCCGGTCGACGTCCACGGCCTCGCGGTTGCCGGGCAGGAATGGCACCGGACGCAGCCGGTCCCGGCCGATGCCGAGGACGGACAGCGCCTTGAGGACGGTGGAGTGCGCGCTGCCGGACAGCACGTCGACCGGGCCGAGCGCGCCGACGCCGTCCCGCGCCACGGAGACACCGGCGCGCTCGCCGAGCCATTCCCTCGCGACGGCGAGCCCCACCAGGTTGGACGCCGTCGCACCGGTCACGAAGGCGCCGCTGTGTGCCTGGCTCAGCCCGAACAACTCCCGAAGCCAGCTCACCGTCTCCCGTTCCAGAGCGGTTGCCCACGAGTCGGCGGCATTGATCACGTTCTGGTCGTACGTGCTGGTCAGCCAGTCCCCGGCGAGCGCGGCCGGTGTCGCCCCGCCCGTCACGAACCCGAGATAGCGCGGGCCCGCCGAACCGGACAGACCCGGCGCCCACCGCTCGGCGAACCGTGTAAGAGCCGCCTCGGCGCCGACCCCGTCGGCCGGGAGGTGCGCGCGGTCGGGTGCCTTGTCCAGGCGTACGACCGGACGCTCGGCCATCCCCGCCAGCTCCCGGGCGGCCAGGTCACGGACGGACTGCAGGAGTTCGGGAAGCCGGGCGAGGTCCTCGGCGAGTGCGCGCTGCATGAACGGCAGCGTAGGCGGGGGCCGGCCACCGGGACGCGGTCCAATCCGGGGTGACTGGCCCCGAATCCATCGTCACGCGGAATGTCACCGTTTTGTCGCGGTGCGTGGCCCACCACAACCGAATCCGCCGGACGCGGGTCTAGCTGGTGGCAAACGACACGCACATTCGTATGAAGGGCCAGGCCATGGGGGACATACGCAGACGGGGAGCCGTCGCACTCGGGATCACCGGACTGGTGGCACCGCTCACGATCGCGCTGGGCGCCACGCCCGCGCAGGCCGCGAGCTGCACCACACAGACCGGCCCGTATCAGAAGCAGGTGGAGAAGTTCCTCGGCCGCCCGGTCGACGGCAAGCAGTCCGCCGCCGACTGCAAGGCCATCCAGGGCTTCCAGACCAAGCACGGCATCACGCCGAACATCGGCTACGCCGGTCCCATCACCTGGGGCGTGATGGACCTGATGAACAAGCAGAAAGCCGTCGGGAACAACCCCAACAAGGCCGGCAAGTGCCCGGTGAACAAGGGCCGTATCGCCTGTGTGAACCTCTCCCTCCAGCTGAGCTGGATCCAGGACGGGAAGAAGCTCGTCTACGGTCCTGTGCCGGTCCGCACCGGCCGCAACGGCTATGAGACCCGCACCGGTCTGAAGAAGATCTACTGGCGGAACATCGACCACGTGTCGACCATCTACGACGTCCCCATGCCCTACGCCCAGTTCTTCGACGGCGGCCAGGCCTTCCACTCCGCCGGCGTCAGCATGTGGAACCCGCCCGGCTCGCACGGCTGCGTCAACATGACCAAGACCGTCGCCAAGAAGTACTGGTCGCTGCTGAAGAAGGGCGACGACGTCTTCGTGTACGGCCGCAAGCCGGGCACCTGACAAACGGCGCCCGGCCCGCCGGGACCCGTCACTGAGCGGGCGCGTCCCCGAAGTCCGGGATCTCCAGCCTGGCCCCGCCCTGCCGCGCCGACTCGTGCGCGACGATGCCCGGCAGGGTGTAGCGGGCGGCGACCCACGCGTTCACCGTAGGCAGGCTCCGCGTGTTGACCGCGGTGACGAAGTCGTCCACCAGGAAGTGATGGCTGCCCTCATGGCCGTTGTGCAGATGGTCGAACTCCCGGGGCAGCCGCGACCGGTCGTGCACCGGAGCCGAACCGGAGGTGAAGGCGGCCCGCAGATCCGGCGCGATGTGCTGCAGTGACGGGTCGTCAGGAGACAGTGTGGGCTTGGGTTCCAGCAGCTCGCTGATGTCCTTGACGCCCTTCTTGTCCTGCCAGAACGCCACCGTTGCCAGCTGCTCCATGCTCGCCTCCGTCCCGAAGAACCGGAAACGCGACTCCCGGATGTGGGACGGATAACCGACCCGCCGGAACTCGTTCGTACGGAACGAACCGCCGCCCGCCACCTCGAACAGCGCGGTCGCGTTGGAGACATCGTTGCCGAACTGGCTGACCTGCTGGTCGAAGACACCGTCCCCGCGCTCGTCGCGCACCCCGATCGCCGACACGCTCACGGCATGCGTCTGCCAGGCGCCCAGCACCCCGCCCACCGAGTGCGTCGGATACAGCAGCGGGGGATAGGACGCGGTCGCCTTCCAGTTCTCGCCGCCGCTGTACTGGTACGCCTCGTAGAACCCCAGATCCATGTCGTGGACGTAGTCGCCCTCGGCGTAGAAGATCCGCCCGAAGGCGCCCTCGGCGATCTGGTTGCGGGCGTGGACCGTGGCCGGGTTGTACTGGCTGGTCTCGCCCATCATGTACGTCAGTCCGGTCGCCTTGACCGCGTCGATGATCGCCGCTATCTCCTCCGTGGTGATCGCCATGGGGACGGCGGAGTAGACATGCTTGCCGGCGTTCAGGCCCTGCAGCACCAGCGGGCCGTGAGTCCAGCGCTGGGTGAAGATCGCGACCGCGTCGACCGCCTTCGACTCGAGCATGGCTTCGTACGAGGGGAAGGTCCCGGCCAGTCCCTGCGCGGCGGCTAGCTGCTCGGCCCGCTCGGGAAGCAGATCGGTGACGTAGACGTCGCCGACACCGGGGTGGGCGTGGAACAACGTGGCGAACTGGCCGGAGAACTGGCCGGCGCCGACGATGCCGAGGGAGAACGTCATGAAATGCGTGCCCTTCACTGGGAGAGGATCAGGTTGATCTGGTCGTTGGTCGAGTCGAGAGTGCTCACGGACTTGCCATTGCCATAGATGTCCTCCATGGCCGGCTGCATGAGCGCGGTCACGTCCGCCGCGTAGTTGGTGATCGGGAAGGAGAAGGTCCGGAAGTCCTTCTTGTCGGCCACGGGTTCGGTGAAGGCCGAGACGTCGATGCCCTTCTTCTCGTAGGCGGCGATGGCGGCCTCGGTGCCGGCCGGAGTGGCGGGGAAGACGACCCCGGAGCGGCCGACGACGGTCTGGCACTTGTCGGAGGCCAGGTAGGCCACCCACTTGCGGGCGCCCGCCTTGTTCTTGGCGTCCTTGGTGATGGAGTCGGCGAGGCCGTTCATCATCGTGGCGCGCTTGCCGGTCGGCCCGACGGGGGTGACGGCGGTCTTGATGTCGAGGCCCTTGAAGCCGTCGTAGGCGGAGATCATCCAGGCGCCGTCGAGGGCGGCGGCGGCCTTGCCCGCGGCGACCTGCGTGTTGGCCTGGTTCGACTGGATGTTGTAGTCGGAGAGGGGAGCCATGTATCCCTTCTTCGCCAGGCCGAAGTACCAGTCGATCACCGACTGGAAGGTCTTGCTGTCGTACTGGTACTCCGTGCCCCAGCGCGCCTTCTCCGTGTAGCTCCACCCGGCGGAGGCGGCGAACGAGCTCCACTGCGTCTGACCGTCGCCCATGCCGCCGCCGTTGCTGGCCAGCCCGTACACCTTGACGTTGTTCTTGTCGAAGCCGGGCTCGTCGCCCCGCCTGCCCTTGTTGTCGACGGTGAGATGCGCGATGGCCTTCTCGAAGGTGCCGCCGTCCTCGGGGTTCCAGGCAAGGCTGCCCAGCTGCTCCGCGGTGAGCCCGGCGTCCTTGGCCATCTTGTCGTTGTAGAAGAGCGCCACGGTGTCCCAGTCCTTCGGGGCGCCGTAGCGGTGGCCGTCCTGGCCGATCCAGTTGGCGGCGAGGCCCGGCTGGTAGTCGGCGTCCTTGATGCCGATGTCGTCCAGTGGCTCCAGCACCTTCAGGTCGGCGAACTGGCCGAACTTCTGGATGTGGTCGGTGAACACGTCCGGCTGGGTGCCCGAGATGAAGCCCGCGGTGAGCTTGGTCCAGTAGTCGTTCCAGCCCAACTGCGTGATCTCGACGTGCAGTCCGGGGTTCTCCCGCTCGAACCCCTTCGCGCAGGCCTGGTAGGCGGGCAGCTGGTTGGCGTCCCACAGCCAGTACGTGACCGTGTTCGCCGACGAGCCGGTGCCGCCTTGCGCGCATCCGCTGACCAGGGACAGCGCCAGCGCTCCGGTCGCCGCGACGAGCGTACGCATTCGCATCGAAGTCCCCTTACTTGATCCCGGTGAAGCTGATGGAGCTGACGATGCGGCGCGCGAAGAACCCGAACAGCACCAGCATGGGCAGCGCGGCGATGAGCGTGGCCGCCATCAGGCCGGACCAGTCGACGCCGGTCTGCGGCGTCTGCGCCCGGAAGATCGCCAGGGCCACGGTGAGCACGCGCGAGCCGTCGCTGTAGGAGACCATCAGCGGCCAGAAGTAGTCGTTCCAGGACGTGATGTACGTCAGGACCGCCAGCGTCAGAACCGGCGTGGACGCCATCGGCAGCAGCACCCGGAAGAAGATCCGCACCTTTCCGGCGCCGTCGAGGAGGGCCGCCTCCTCGACCTCTCGCGGGATGTTCATGAAGAACTGCCGCAGGAAGAACACCGCGAACGGCGTCATGAACATCGTCGGCAGCGCGATCCCCAGCAGGTTGTCCACCAGGCCGAGTTCCTTGATGAGCACGAAGTTCGGCAGCAGCGTGAAGATCGTCGGCACCATCAGCCCGGCGAGGAACAGGGCGAACACCTTGTCCCGGCCACGCCAGCGCAGCCGCGCGAAGGCGTATGCGGCCATCGCGGAGAAGAAGATCTGGCAGACGGTCACCAGCGTCGAAACGATCACCGAGTTGAGCAGATAGCGCCAGAACTTCAGCCCGCCGCCCGCACCGCCCTGAGCGATCGCCTCCTCGGCCGACTGGAGACCGAGCGCTCGCTCGAAGCCGCCCGTGGTCAGGTCGACCGGAAGCGGATCGGACGGGTTCGCGGCGAGCCCGGAGTTCGTGGACAGCGCGGTGCGCAGGATCCAGTAGAACGGCAGCAGGGTGATGAGCACGATCGCGGCCATCACCACCCAGGCCACGACCCGGCCGGGGGAGAGCCTGCGGCGTTGCACGGGTCGTACCTTCGTCGGTGTTGCTGTCACGGCAGCCATGTCGGTCGCTCCCCTCCGTCAGCCGAGGTCGGTCTGGCCGGCCCGGGTGAGCCGGTACTGGACGAATGTGATCGCGCTCAGCACGACGAGCAGGGCCACGGACATCGCGGACGCGTAGCCGAACTGGAAGCGGCCGAAGGCGGCGCCGTAGATGTAGTACTGGAGCACGTTCGTGGCGTTGGCCGGGCCGCCCGCGGTGGTCACGGCGACCGTGTCGAACACCTGGAACGAACCGATCACCGTCATGATCAGAACGACCGCGAGGACCGGCCTGAGCAGCGGCATCGTGATCCGCCAGAACATCCGCCACTCGCTCGCGCCGTCCACCTTCGCGGCCTCGTACATGTCGTTCGGGATGGCCTGCAGCCCGGCGAACAGCAGCAGCGCGGTGTAGCCCACGTGCCGCCAGACATTGATCAGGGCGATCGTCGGGATCGCCCAGGTCTCGTCGGCCAGGAACGGGATCCGATCGGCGCCGACCGCCGCGATGATCTCGTTGCCGATGCCGAGCTGGGTGTCCAGAATCCAGAGCCAGACGATGCCCGCGACCACGTTCGACATCAGATACGGCGTGAGCACGATCCCGCGCAGCACCGCCGACTGGGTCAGCCGCTGCAGCAGCACCGCGATCGCCAGCGCCGCCACCGTCTGCACGCCGATGTTGATCAGCACGTACTCGACCGTGACCGTCAACGAGTCCCAGAAGATCGGGTCGTTGACCATGCGGACGTAGTTGTCGAAGCCCACCCACTCCGCCGGGGTGAGCAGATTGAACCGGGTGAAGCTCAGGTAGATGCCCCGCAGCGTCGGCCAGAGCAGGAACACCACGAAGCCCAGCAGGGCCGGGGCGAGGAAGACCGCGGCGAGCCGTCCGTCACCTCGGTTCTCACCGGCTTTCGCCCGGTCCGTCCTTGGCCTGGTCCGTGCCCGCTCCGCGGCGCCCGGTGGCAGACGCGACGGTGGGCTGCTGGAGGCGATGGTCATCGGAGACTCCCTCGTCTGCGGCTCGTCCTCGGCCACTTACTTTTGTTGCGGAAGAATCCTGGCGTCAAGGGGCGTGCGAACATCTTTTCCTGGGCACTACGACGCCATAGAGTTGGTCATGTTGATTTTGCCGCAAAAGAATCTCCGGGAGTCGACCTCATGACCGCAGCAGCCGCCAGCTGGCTTCCGCTGAGTCCGGGCGAGCGCTCGGTGGCGATCGAGGTGCTCGTCCATGGCCCGCTGTCGCGCACCGAACTCGCCCGGCGGCTGAACCTGTCGGCGGGCAGCCTCACCCGGCTGACCAAGCCGCTGCTGGAGTCCGGCCTGCTGATCGAGGCCCCCGAGACGCCCGCCCTGCCCGAGGTCCGCCAGGGGCGCCCCTCGCAGCCCCTCGACGTCGTCGCAGAGTCCCGTTCCTTCATCGGCTTCAAGATCACCGAGGACATGGTCTACGGCGTCGTCACCACCCTCAGGAGCGAGATCGTCGCCCGCCACGACCGCCCGCTCACCACGCACGACCCCGCCGAGGTCGCCGATCTGCTGCGGGAGATGACCGGGGAACTGGCCCGCACCCACCCCCGGCTCGCCGGAATCGGCATCGGAGTCGGCGGGCTCGTCCAGGACCGGACCATGGTGGGGGAGTCGCCGTTCCTGCAGTGGCGGGACGTGCCCCTGGCCGAGCTCGTCGAGGAGCGCACCGGGCTGCCGGTCGTCGTCGAGAACGACGTAGCCGCCCTCGTCGAGGCCGAGGCCTGGTTCGGCGCCGGCCGCGGACTGGACCGGTTCGTCGTCCTCACCATCGGCGCCGGCATCGGCTACGGGCTCGTCCTGGGCGGCAAGCGGGTGCCCTACGCCGAGGAGGACCGCGGCTTCGGCCGCCACTGGATCATCAACCCCAACGGGCCGCTCACCCCCGACGGGGCACGCGGCAGCGCGGTCTCGCTACTCACCATCCCCAACATCCGCTACCAGGTGCAGGCCGCCACGGGTGAGGACCGGACGTACGAGGAGATCCTCGCCCTCGCCGCCGCAGGCGAACCCATGCCCGCCCGCGTCATCGACGAGGCCGCGCGCGCCCTCGGCACGATCGTCGCCCAGATCTCCAACTTCGCGATGCCGCAGAAGATCGTGCTCGCCGGAGAGGGGGTCGGCCTGATGGACGTCGCCGGGAAGACCGTCGACGAGACGATCAGGGCCAACCGGCATCCGCTGGCCGAGCCCGTCGACCTGGAGACCAAGGTGTCCGACTTTCACGACTGGGCGCGCGGGGCCGCCGTACTGGCGATCCAGGTGCTGGTTCTGGGGGCGGTTGAACGATGAAGCGAATCACGGTGGTTGAGGCGGAGCGGCGTGAACTGGGCCACATGCCGTGAAAGATGACGTGATCAGCAACACGGTCCGGTATGTCCGGAATGTCCACGATGACTCACGTGGCCTTCACCTCTGGAGCCGTATGCTTCACAGCATGTCCACCACTGTTGAACCCGCCTCCGCAAGGACGGCTGACGAGGTCAACGAGGAGATCCGGGCCCTGTGGCGCCGGTCGGGCGGGACACTGAGCGGCGAGCAGCGCGAGAAGTACCAACTGCTCGTCCTGGAGTGGGCCGCCGCGGCCCCGCAGCCGGCGAGGGCGGCCTGAGAGCCGGTGTCACATCCCCAGCCGGGCGCGCGACGCCTGGCACGCACGCTCGCCGCGTTGCCGAAAGGTCCTAGTAGCTCCGCTACGAGGACCTTCCGGCGCCTTGCGATCGCACGCACCAGACGCCGCGCGCTGATCCGGCCGGGGATGTGACACCGGCTCTGAGCACCCCCCTCCGCTGAAGTCCGACGCGCGTCA
>NZ_JBFALC010000083.1:0-37330 GCF_040656035.1 Streptomyces sp. NPDC050211 | reverse complement strand
CCGAACGGTCGGAGACGGGGTATCAACATATCTGGCGTTGATTTTTGGCACGCTGTTGAGTTCTCAAGGAACGGACGCTTCCTTCGTACTCACCCGAGAAACACTCTCTCGCGGCTTTCCTCCGGGCGCTTCCCTTCGGTGTTTCCAAACTCTATCAGTGTTTTTCCGGCCCTCTGACCATCCTCCTGCAGACATGCAGAAGATGATCCCGAGATAGGATCTGACAAGTTGGATGCCGCCGGAGCCAGGACGCTTGGTCACGTCGCTCGGCCTCCAGCAGGGATACGACTCTACACGGGGCCGCGAAGAGGGTGCAAATCGATTGGGCTGGTGGTCTAGACCACTAGGCGTTATCTTTCATGCGGAACACGCACTTCATCTGACATACGCTGCTGCACAGTGCGCCGTCCGGGACAGACAGTGACGGTGACGGCCCGTGTGCATCTCCACCCCTGGGAGGCTTCCCATGACCACCGTGACGTCCCCTCTTGCAGGACGCGCCATCGGACTGGCCGCCGTGCCGGATCCGGTCTTCTCCGGGGCCATGGTCGGCCCCGGTACGGCGATCGACCCCGTGCGTGAGCCTTCCGAGGCGGTCTCGCCCGTCGACGGAGTGATCGTTTCTCTCCACCCGCACGCCTTTGTCGTCGTCGACGAGCAGGGGCACGGTGTGCTCACCCATCTCGGTATCGACACGGTTCAGCTGAACGGCGAGGGCTTCGAGCTGCTCGTGAACAAGGGCGACACCGTGCAGCGCGGCCAGAGCATCGTGCGCTGGAACCCGGCTGCCGTCGAGGCCGCCGGTAAGTCCGCGGTGTGTCCGATCGTGGCGCTCGAGGCCACGGCAGAGGCGCTCTCCGACCTCCGTGACGACGGTGATGTGAAGGCCGGCGACAGTCTCTTCGTCTGGAAGTGACGTCGGTGCCGTCGTATGACGGCAAGTAGGGACAACCATCGCGGCGGCGGGACCCGCCGCACTATCGGAGACGGGTGAGATGGAGACAACGCTGCGAGGCGTCGGCGTGAGCCACGGTGTGGCGATCGGCGAGGTTCGGCACATGGGAACGGCGGTCCTCGAACCGCCTGCCAAGCAGATTCCGGCGGAGGACGCGGAGCGTGAACAGGGGCGCGCCCGTAAGGCCGTGGAAGCTGTTGCGGCCGATCTGATTGCGCGCGGCAATCTGGCGGGCGGCGAAGCCCAAGCGGTGCTCGAGGCGCAGGCCATGATGGCTCAGGACCCCGAGCTGATGGCGGATGTGGACCGTCGAGTCGCGGTCGGCAGCACGGCCGAGCGTGCGGTGTACGACGCGTTCGCCGCGTATCGCGAGCTGCTGGCGGGTGCCGGCGAGTACCTCGCCGGTCGCGTGGCCGACCTCGACGACGTGCGGAATCGTATCGTCGCCCGGCTGCTCGGGGTGCCGATGCCCGGCGTTCCGGACAGCGACCACCCGTACGTTCTGGTCGCTCGTGACCTGGCGCCTGCCGACACGGCACTGCTGGACCCGACTCTCGTCCTCGGTTTCGTCACTGAGGAGGGCGGGCCGACCAGCCATAGCGCGATCCTGGCTCGGGCGCTCGGCGTTCCGGCCGTCGTGGCGCTGCCGGGCGCCGGTGAGCTCGCCGAGGGCACGGTGATCGCCGTGGACGGCAGCACCGGCGATATTTTCGTGAACCCGAGCGAAGAGAAGAAGGCCCAGCTCGAGGCTGCGGCCGCCGAGCGCAAGGCCGCGCTGGCCGCCTCGACCGGACCGGGGGCCACGGCCGATGGTCACAAGGTGCCGTTGCTGGCCAATGTCGGGGGTCCGGCGGATGTGCCGGCCGCTGTCGAGGCCGGCGCCGAGGGCGTCGGACTCTTCCGTACCGAGTTCCTCTTCCTCGACGACAGCAAGAGTGCGCCGTCGGAGGAGAAGCAGGTCGAGGCTTACCGGCAGGTGCTCGAGGCCTTTCCCGAGGGGCGCGTCGTCGTACGGGTGCTGGACGCGGGCGCGGACAAGCCTCTGGACTTCCTGACGCCCGCCGACGAGCCGAACCCGGCGTTGGGTGTACGCGGTCTTCGAACGCTGCTCGACCACCCTGAGGTGCTGCGCACCCAGCTGACGGCGCTGGCGAAGGCGTCGGAGGGACTGCCGGTCTACCTCGAGGTCATGGCCCCGATGGTGGCGGACCGTGCCGACGCCAAGGCGTTCGCCGACGCGTGCCGTGCGGCTGGGCTGCAGGCGAAGTTCGGTGCGATGGTCGAGATCCCGTCGGCCGCGCTGCGGGCGCGCTCGGTTCTGCAGGAGGTCGAGTTCCTGTCCCTGGGAACCAATGACCTCGCGCAGTACACCTTTGCTGCCGACCGGCAGGTGGGGGCCGTCTCCCGGCTGCAGGACCCGTGGCAGCCTGCGCTGCTCGACCTGGTGGCGCTGTCAGCCGAAGCGGCGAAGGCCGAGGGCAAGAGCTGTGGTGTCTGCGGTGAGGCGGCGTCGGACCCGCTGCTCGCGTGTGTGCTGACCGGTCTTGGGGTCACCTCTCTTTCCATGGGTGCGGCGTCGATTCCTTATGTCCGGGCGACTCTCGCGAAGTACACGCTGGCCCAGTGTGAGCGTGCTGCCGCGGCGGCGCGGGCTGCGGACAGCGCCGAGGACGCGCGCACCGCGGCACAGGCTGTGCTGTCCGGCGAGTAGGGCGAAGCGGCAGGCCGTCTTGGGCTGTTGATGAGGGGCGCCCCGCCTTCGGGTGGGGCGCCCCTCGCGTGTTCAGTGGTCGTGCCCCGTCGTCGGTCGCTCCTCGTCCAGTCCGAGGTCGGGTGGCGTGCAGTAGTCCACGCCGGATTCCGGGGAGATGAGGTCTCCGGATTCGACGTCGGTGCAGTAGGCGTCGAAGACCTCGCCGGCGGTGAGGGGTTCGAGGCCGTCTCCGCGTAGGCGCCAGCCGTAGATCCGGTCGGGAGTGTCTGGCGCGCTGGTCCGCATCACGAGTCCGCCCGGGCTTTCGGTGGCGAGGCCGAGGGCGAGGACTGTGATGAATTCGAGGGCCTCGGACTCGTCGAGCTGGGTCGTGCCGTCCGCACCGCCGTCGGCGTGGAGGACGGAGACGAGTGTTTCCGGTGTCCCCGAGACGCTGCAGACGAGATGGCGGGCGCCTGGCTGGGCCGTGTCGAGGATGCGGACGAGGAATTGTGATGCGCTGACGAAGGCCGCACGGCCGATGTCTTCCCCGCAGGACGCGCAGGCGCCGAGTCGGGCGAGCAGTGTGGACGCGTACTCCCACGTCGCCTGGCGTACGGCCTCGTCGATCAGGGTCGGGACGAGGTCGGCGAGGGGCTGGCCCTCGTAGGGAACCGTTGGGCCAGTGGTCGCGACTTCGGCTGTGAACCGGGTGCGGCTCGTCGGGATGTCGGGATCCAGGCCTGTGTCCGCGCAGAAGTCGGCGTACTCCTGCGGGTCGAAGAGGGCGACTGTCGTGTGGTTGCCCTGAGAGGCACGCGTCTTGAGCAGCGCCTCCACTTGTTGGAGGTATGTCCTGTGGTCGTCGAAGGTGAAGGTGCGATAGCGCCGCATGGCGCGGAAGTCGTGCTCGTCCGTCAGCAGGCCGATGGTGCCCGCGATTTCACGGCGCAGGACGCGCCGCATGGTCTGGTGGTCGGTGTGCGCCATTCTTCCCCCTGCGTGCAGTCGGTCAATGCTCACTCACAGTAACGGGCGGCACTGACAATGGCTTCCGGGCGAGGCGTTCGCGGACCAGGCGGTGCTGGATCAGGCAGGTCAGGGCGATGCCGGCGCCGAACGCGATCCACCCTGCGGGGCCGGTGGCGATGGCGGCGGTGACGGCGAGGGGTCCGACGCTGCGCTGGGCGGACTGGGCGAGGCCGTGGACGCCGAGGTAGAGGCCTTGCGCGGTGTCGGGGGCGAGGGCGAGCGACAGTTCCCAGGAGACGGTGGCGTGGAGCATCTCCGCCACGGTGAACGCGACGGCCGAGGCGGTGAGGAGCAGCGTGGCGGTGAGGGTTGCGCCGGTGGCTGCGAGCGCCAGGGTGACTCCGCCCAGCGCGAATACCGCGGAGAGCGGTTTCAGCAGGGCGCGTGCCGCCGCGGTCGTTGTCCCGAAGCGGGCCAGCGGTACCTGGAGGGCCACCACCATCACGTTGTTGAGGACCATTAGCAGAGGGACGAGGCCGTGTGGGGCGTTGCTCGCGTGGGCGATCCACAAGGGCAGACCGAGCTTGAAGACCGAGTCGTGGAGGGAGAGAAGGGTCTCGGTGGCGACGTAGGCGAGGTAGGTGCGGTCACGCCAGGGGTTCGCCCGTTGTGTTGTGGGTGCCGGGTCCTTCGACGTGATCACGGTCCGGCATGGGGAGGGTGGCTCGCCGCACCGCAAGGTCAGCAGCGCGGAGACGACGAAGGACAGTGCGTCGCCGATGAGGAGCCACTGATACGCGGTGGTGGTGCCGACGGCGAGTGCCGCTGCCGCGGCGAGGCCGCCCAGGGCCCAGCCGGCGTTGGCGACGGTTCGGTGGACTGCCTGGTAGCGGACTCGGCCGGCTCCGGCGACGCGGGCGGCGTACAGCCTGGTGAGGACGCTCGAGGCGCGGTCGCCGAGGCTCCCGACGGCCGAGAAGGCGAGGAGCAGGGCGTAGTCATGGGTGGTGAGGAGGGCGAAGGAGGCCAGGGCGCGCAGGAGTTGCACGGCGATGAGGACTCGGGTGAGGGGGAACCGGTCGGCGATTCGGCCGCCCAGGGGTGCCCCGGCGATTCCGATGGCCCCGGCGACGGCGACGAGGCTACCGACCTCAGCGACGGAGAGGCCGGAGACGTAGGTGAAGTACAGGACGGACACGGAGGCCCACAGTCCGCTGCCGATTCGGTCGACGAGGGCGACCGTGAGCATTCTGCGTCCGTCGCGGCCTCCGGGAATGCGTGATGACCATGCTGCCGTGAGACCTCTCGACCGCACTGCTCCCCCTTGCTTCCCATTATGTATTGGTACATAATTGTCAATGTGGCAACACAATATGGGATCAGTGGTACGACGGCCAAGGGGATTGCCGCGTCCGTCGAACAGGGCGTGGCAGAAGGCTCATTGGGCCCGGGGGCCGTGCTGCCTCCGGTACGACGGCTCGCGGACGAGCTCGGGGTGAGTCCGGGGACGGTCGCCACCGCCTACAAGGAACTTCGGGGACGCGGCATCGTGGTCACGCGAGGGCGGGGCGGCACCGTGGTGGCACCGGAGCCGGCTGTGGCGTCGCGGCGGCCGCCGAAAGTGCCGGAGGGGCTGCGGGACTTGTCGGGTGGGCATCCGGACCCCGCGCTGCTGCCTGCGCTCGTACCTCCGTCGCGTCTGTCACCCGGTGCCCGGTCACACCGGTCGACGCCCAGGCTGGAGCGGCTGGAAGATGCCGTGCGCGACTGGCTGCTGCCTGATGGTGTGCCCGTGGAGCATGTGACGTTCGCTCACGGAGCGCTGGATCTGATCGGGCGGCTGCTGTCGGTGGAGCTGCGGCCGGGCGATGCCGTCGCGATGGAGGATCCCGGGTATCACCATCTGCTGGATCTTGTAACGGCTTTGGGGTTGCGGATCGTTCCCGTGGCCGTGGACGACGAGGGAGTGCGCCCCGATGCCCTGCGCGCGGCTCTACGGGCGGGCGCGCGCGCCCTGGTGTGCAGTCCTCGGGCCCAGAACCCGTACGGCGGCTGCTTTTCCGCGGTGCGCAGGGACGCGCTGGTCGACGTTCTCCGGGACGAGCCCGAAGTGCTCGTCGTCGAGAACGACCATGCCTCCGAAGTGGCCGGAGCGCCCCTGCACACGCTGACGGCCCGTGGGCCGGCGCGCTGGGTGCACGTACGGACGGTGAGCAAGTTCCTCGGGACGGACCTGCGGTGGGCGACGGCGGCGTGTGACGCGACCACGCTGGCGCGGCACGACGGGCGGCTGCTGCTGACGTCGGGCTGGGTCAGCCATATGCTCCAGGAAACGGTGTACGGGCTGCTGACCGACGACGGCACGCGCGCGTTGGTGACGCGTGCCGGGGAGGCCTATGCCCTGCGCCGGAGCGCTCTTCTTCAAGAGTTCGGAGGACGGGGCATCGAGGCACATGGGGCGAGCGGGATGAATGTGTGGGTGTCTGTGCGCGACGAGTCGGCCGTGGTGAACGGGCTGCGGTCGTACGGGTGGTGGGTCGCGTCAGGTGCTCGCTTCCGGCTGGCGGCCGGTCCGGGTGTACGGATCTCGGTGGCCGATCTCGAGCCCGTCGACGCGGTGCGGCTGGCCTCCGACTTCGCCGTTGTGCTCGGTGAGTCGGAGGCCACGTACGGGGGTTGATCCTCAGGCGCGTTTGTGGGCGAGGTCCTCGTAGAAGTGCAGCAGGTCGAGGTTGTCGATGGAGCCGGGGTTGACCGCCTTCTCCAAGGGTGTGCCCTGGAGGAGGCGTTTGACCGGGACCTCGATGCGCTTGCCGGTCAGGGTGTGCGGGATTCCGGGAACTTCGATGATCTCGTCGGGGATGTGACGCGGTGAGAGCTGTTCGCGGATGGTCTGCTTGATGCGGTTCAGGAGGGCCTCGTCGAGAGCGGCCCCTGGGACCAGGTGCACGAAGAGGGGCATCCAGTAGCCGCCGTCGGGCTGTTCGATGCCGATGACGAGGGATTCCTTGATCTCGGGGAGACGCTCGACGGCTTCGTAGATGTCGGCGGACCCCATGCGCACGCCCTGGCGGTTGAGCGTGGAGTCGGAGCGGCCGTGGATGACGACGGAGCCTCGGGGGGTGACGGTGATCCAGTCGCCGTGGCGCCACACGCCGGGGTACGTGTCGAAGTAGCTGTCGTGGTAGCGGCTGCCGTCGGGGTCGTTCCAGAAGTGGATGGGCATGGACGGCATGGGGTTGGTGACCACGAGTTCGCCGACCGCGTCGATCAGGGGTTTTCCGCTGGGGTCCCAGGACTGCAGATCGGTGCCCAGGCCGGGTGCCTGGAGCTCGCCGATGTACACGGGGAGGGTCGGTACGGCTCCTGCGAAGCAGGAGCACACGTCCGTGCCACCGCTGACGGACGCGATCCACAGGTCGTCGCGGACCTCGTCGTGCAGCCAGCGGAACCCGTCGGGCGGGAGGGGGGATCCGGTGGTTGCGACGCACTGCACGGTGGAGAGGTCGAAGTCGCGTGCCGGGTGCACCTCGGCCTTGCGGCAGGCCATGACGTAGGCGGCCGAGGTGCCGTACAAAGTGGCCTGTGTGCGTTCGGCGACCCGCCACTGGGCGCCCGTGTCCGGGTAGCCGGGGCTTCCGTCGTAGAGCACGATCGTCGTGCCGGTGAGGAGGCCGGACACGAGGAAGTTCCACATCATCCAGCCGGTCGACGTGTACCAGAAGAAACGGTCCTCGGGGCCTAGGTCGCAGTGCAGGCCGAGTTGCTTGAGGTGCTCGACGAGGATGCCGCCCTGGGACTGGACGATGGCCTTCGGCAGGCCTGTGGTGCCGGAGGAGTAGAGCACCCACAGGGGGTGGTCGAAGGGCACCTGCTCGAAGACGGGCTCGGTGTCCGCGGCCGTCAGGGCCGACCATTCCAGGGCGCCTTCGGGGACCGGGGTGCCGAGGACGGGGATGTGGACGACCGCGCGCAGGGTGGGCAGTTCGCGGCGGAGTTCGGCGACGATGTCGCGGCGGTCGTGTTCCTTGCCGCCGTAGCGGTAGCCGTCGACGGTGAAGAGCACGACCGGTTCGACCTGCTGGAAGCGGTCGAGGACGCTGCGGGCGCCGAAGTCGGGGGCGCAGGACGTCCACACGCCGCCCACGGCGGCCGTGGCGAGGAGGGCGACGACCGCCTGCGGGATGTTCGGGAGGTAGCCGCTGACGCGGTCTCCGGGGCGTACGCCGAGGGCCCGCAGCTCGGCGGCGAGGGAGCCGACCTGGCGGCGCAGCTCGGACCAAGTGACGGGGCGCGGCTGGTGGGTCTCGTCGACATGCAGCAGGGCTGGTTCGTCCGGGCGGGACGCGGCCGCGCGGAGGGCGTGCTCGGCGTAGTTCAGGGTGGCGCCGGGGAACCACTGGGCACCGGGCATCGAGCGGTCGCCCAGCACACGCGCGTACGGCGTGGAGAACTGTACGTCGAACCACTCCGTGACGGCCTTCCAGAACGTGTCCAGTTCGTCGACGGACCAGCGGTGCAGCGCCGCGTAGCCGCCCTCGGAGGGGGCTCCGTGATGCTCGGCCGCCCGGGCCTGGAACTTGGTGATCTGTGCCTGGGCGATGCGTTCCGGATCTGGTTGCCACAGCGGCTGGGGGTTCACGGTCGACATGGGGCGGCTCCCGGACTGTGCGCGTCGTGTGCGTCTCCCGCGCACGGGCTGGGGTGTGCGCGTGACGCGGCTGACACGGACGATGCCATGTGATCGACTTCTGCACCAGGGTGCGCCCCACATAGTCGGCGTCGTGAAGATGTGGTCTTGCCACGGGTGAACGGCAGCTGAACGACACGCGTGTGTGGCGCGGTCAATGGCAGGGTGAGCAGCATGAACGGTCGTGACCTGGTGCGTTCGGTGAAGGCAGTCGGCTCTGCGGGAGCCGCTCAGAGGTTGCGTGCCGTGCAGGCGGCATGGCGCCGCAGGCGAGCCGACGCGGCCGGGCTCCCGGCGCGGGGTGCCGAGCGCGCCCGGGTACCGGGTGTCGTGCAACAGGTGGAGCCCGGCCCCGGGGGCGGCCTGGTCCGCTTCAGCAGGTCCGAGCTGCGGATCACCGTCGCCGTGAACGGCGCCGTCTTCTGGGGCTGGGACGGGGCCGCTCCCGAGCCCTCGTACGCCCTCGCGGGACGCTGTCCGGAGCCGGACCCCCGGGCGGTGCTGGAGCCGGACAAGGACGGCGGCTGGCGGGTCGTGGCGGAGCGCGTGACGGTCGTCGTCTCCCGGCACGGCGCCGTGGAGGTGCGTACGCCCGGTGGGGTGACCCTGCGTCGCGCTCTGCCGCCCCGCTGGTGGGAGCCGGTGGGCGGAGGCGCGGCACGCTGGATGCAGCGGTCGGAGGTGGCCGCCGACGCGCGCTTCTTCGGGCTCGGTGGGAGGGCGTCCGGGCCTCGGCTGCGGGACGGCACGTACCGACTGTGGAACACCGACCCCGGACGCCCGTTCGGTCCCGGTGACGACCCGCTGTACATCACGATGCCGGTCCAGTTGGTCGTGGCCGACGCGGCCACCCATCTGGTGTTCCACGACACCTCCTGGGACGGCACGCTCACGCTGCGGGAGGGCGAGGAGGGCGCCGGCTCCGGTCACGATCGGTCGGGGGCGTGCGAACTGCGCATGGACGGAGGTCCGTTGCGCTGCTGGGTCATGGTGGGCACTCCCGCGCGCGTGCTGCTCGCCTGGGCGTCGCTCACCGGGGCGCCCGCGCTGCCGCCCGCGTGGGCGCTGGGCCACCATCACGCGCGGTGGGGCTTCGGCAGCGAGCAGGAGGTCCGACGGATCGTCGCGGGGTACCAGGAGCGCGGCCTGCCGCTGGACGCGGTCCATCTGGACATCGACCATTACGACGCCCACCAGGTGTTCACCGTCGACCACGAGCACTTCCCCAAGCTGCCCCAGCTCGCCGAGGATCTGCGGCGGGACGGAGTCCGGCTGGTGTCGATCGTCGACCCGGCGGTGAAGGCTGTACCGGGCAACGCGGTGTACGACAGCGGTACGGACGAGGGGGCCTTCGTGCGGGACGCCTCGGGCGGGCTGGTACGGGGAGTCGCCTGGCCCGGGGAGGCTGTCTACCCGGACTTCACGCACGCGCGCGTGCGTGCCTGGTGGGGTCGGCTCTACGAGGAGCGGCTGGCGCAGGGGTTCACCGGGTTCTGGCACGACATGAACGAACCCGTCTCGTTCAACGCCTTCGGGGAGTCGACGCTGCCGCGCTCGGCCAGGCACGACCTCGACGGACGCGGCGGCGACCATCGTGAGGCGCACAACGTCTACGCGCTGTGCATGGCCCAGGCCGCGTACGAGGGCCTGCGGGCGCTGGCACCCAAGGAGCGGCCCTTCCTGTTCTCCCGTTCGGGATGGGCCGGCATGCAGCGCTACGGGGGGACGTGGTCCGGTGATGTGGCGACGGGCTGGCCTGGGTTGCGGGCGTCACTGGCGTTGGTCATGGCGCTGGGACTGTGCGGGGTGCCGTACTCGGGGCCGGACGTGGGCGGCTTCGACGGGAGTCCGTCACCGGAGCTGTATCTGCGGTGGTTCCAGCTGAGCGCGTACCTGCCGCTGTTCCGGACGCACGCGAGCCTGCGGGCCGGCCGCAGGGAGCCGTGGGAATTCGGGCCGGAGGTGTTGGAGCACGCGCGCGTGGCGCTCGTCGAACGCCGTCGGCTGCTCCCGTACTTCGTCACGCTGGCGCATCTGGCCCGCCGCACGGGAGCGCCCTATGTGCGGCCCATGTGGTGGGGCGCGCCGGAGGACCGGGCGCTGCGGAACTGTGAGGATGCGTTTCTGCTGGGCGACAGTCTGCTGGTGGCCCCGGTGCTCGGTCCGGGCACGGACCGACGCGCGGTGCAGCTGCCGCGGGGCCGCTGGTTCGACACGGTGACGGAGCAGGCGTACGACGGGCCGGGGCAGGTGCTGGTCGACGCGCCCCTGTCGCGGATTCCCGTTCTCGCGCGCGCGGGTGCCGTCGTCCCGGTGCGCGGGGACGACGGTGGGCTGGAACTGGAGGTATGGGCGCCGGCCCGTGGCCGGACCGGAGGCGGGCTGGTCGTGCAGGACCCGGGTGACGGGTGGGACGAGCCTGGGATCGAGCGGTACGTCACCCGCTGGGAGGGCGGGGAGCTGATCGTCGAGCGGGACGGTGAGGGCGGCGGGGACGCGCCGCCCCACCCGGTGCGCATACGGGGGCTCATAGAAGGCCGATCTCAGATGTAGCGGCCCTCGAACCACGCCCCTACGGCCACCGTGTGCAGCGGGAAGGCCAGCTCCTCCGGCCTGCGCAGGAGGTGCCAGCCCTCCGTCTCGTCCGTGGCGGCGGACGCGGGAAGGACGCCGGCCGGGCGTTCCGGCAGCAGACCGAAGAGAAGCAGGTGCCCGTCGGGGGAGCTCATCGCGTCGACGAGCCGCACGTCGCGGCCGGCCGCGTCAATACCGGTCTCCTCTTTGAGTTCGCGCACGACGGCGTGCCGCCAGTCCTCCCGGTCGTCGATGTACCCGCCGGGCAACGCGATGCCCCCGCGCGCGGGGGCCACGGTCCGGGTGATGACGACCAGGGCGGTGCCCCTCGTGTCGTACACGGGTTGCAGAGCGACGGCGACCGGCAGCGGATTGCGGTAGGCCACGGTCCCGCAGGCCGGACATGTGCGGGGCCAGCCGGAGACGCCCCCTCCGTAGGGCGTGCCGCAGCTCGAACAGTGGGAGCCAGGCGCGGAGTTGGGGACGGAGGTTTGATTTTCGGACACGCGGCGGACTGTATCCGATCACGGTGAGGACGTCTTCGGGGGGCGGATCAGGGCTTGCCGGTGAGGGATTTTCGGTTCGCCGGGAGCCGCAATGGTCCACGGGGCCAGACCGCGTAGCGCTACGGAGGATTGTGTTCGTGTGACTGCACGCGAAGAGGCGGCCGGAGCCACCCCCGTGGGCCCCGGCCGCCTCTCCCGATACGACGACGCCGCAAGGACCCGTTTGGTTCTCTCAATACGCCCTGCTCATTTCAGGTTGCCCATGGCACACTTCTGACGTTCCGTCAGATCACCTGCCGGGGAGGGTTCTTGTCACGTACACACACACCTGCGGTCGAGCGATGGTTCACCGGCGACGGGGACGACTTCACACTTCTCGGCACGCGCTGTACGGCCTGCGCCTCGGTCTTCTTCCCCCGCGAGGACGCGCACTGCCGCAACCCCGGCTGCCCGGGCGGCGATCTGGACGAGGTCCCGCTGTCGCGGCGCGGGCGCGTCTGGTCGTACACCGACAGCCGATACCGGCCTCCGTCACCCTATGTGACTGATCCGGAACTTCCGTGGGAGCCTTACACGTTGATCGCTGTGGAGCTGGAGAGCGAGCGGATGGTGGTGCTGGGACAGGCGGTTCCCGGGGTCACCGTCGCCGATCTGGCGGTGGGCATGGAGGTGGAGGTGGTCCGGGGCGTGCTCCATGAGGACACGGAGACGGTCTGGACGACCTGGCAGTGGCGGCCGACGGGGGAGGCGGTATGACGGCAGAGGTGGCGGTGCTCGGTGCGGGCATGCACCCCTGGGGCAAGTGGGGGCGCAGCTTCGTCGAGTATGGGACGGCGGCCGCCCGGGCGGCGCTCGCCGACGCGGGGCTGGAGTGGCGACGGGTCGATTCGGTCGTCGGCGCGGACACGGTGCGTGGCGGCTATCCGGGGTATGTGGCGGGGGCGACCTTCGCGAAGGCGCTGGGCTGGCAGGGGGCCCGGGTCGCGAGCGTGTACGCGGCGTGCGCTTCGGGGGCCCAGGCCGTCAACACCGCGCGGGCGCAGATCCTTTCCGGGCTCGCGGACGTGGTACTCGTCGTGGGTGCCGATGCCGCCCCCAAGGGGTTCTTCCGCCCCGTCGGCGGCGACCGGCCGGACGACCCCGACTGGCTGCGCTTCCGGGTCCTCGGCGCGACGAATCCGACGTACTTCGGGCTGTACGCACGCCGCCGGATGGCTGTTCACGGGGACACACCGGAGGACTTCGCACAGGTCAAGGTGAAGAACGCGGCACAGGGGGCGCTCAATCCGTACGCGCGCTACCGCAAGCCGGTCACCGCGGAGGAGGTCGCCGCTTCGGCGGTCGTCGCCGATCCGCTGCGGCTGCTGGACATCTGCGCCACCTCTGACGGCGGGGCGGCGCTGGTGCTGTGCAGCATGGAGTTCGCGCGCCGCCACGGGGTGACGGATCCGGTGCGGATCCGGGCGGTGTCCACGGTCACGCCGCGCTATCCGAACACGGTGCTGGACCTGCCGGACATCGCGACCGACTCGGCGGCCACGGTGGAGCCCGCCGCGGAGACGTTCCGCGCGTCCATCGCGCGGGCGGCCTACGAGGAGGCCGGTATCGGGCCCGAGGATCTCTCCCTCGCCGAGGTCTACGACTTGTCCACCGCCCTGGAGTTGCAGTGGTACGAGGATCTCGGACTGTGCGGCGAGGGCGAGGCCGTGAAGCTGCTGCGGGAGGGCGCGACGGCGCTCGGCGGGCGCATACCTGTGAACGCCAGTGGTGGGCTTGCCTCCTTCGGGGAGGCGGTCCCGGCTCAGGCGATCGCCCAAGTCTGCGAGTTGACCTGGCAGTTGCGACGGGACGCCGGTGCCCGGCAGGTCGCCGGGGCAGAGGTGGGGATCACTGCGAACCAGGGACTTTTCGGCCATGGTTCGGCGGTGATCGCGGTACGGTGACGGACCCGACCCGGCCGTGCGGCACACGCGACGGTACGGCCGTACGAACGCGACCCCGCCGTCGTACGCCCACGGGCCTTTCGCCGGGCGACGACGGAACGCCCGTCATATGTCCGGAAGTGGCAGACGTTGCACACGCTGCGTCATCGGTCCGGAATGCTGCGTGAATGTCTCATGAACTGCGCTCGGGGGTGCGCTGGGGGCGCCATCATGCTCCCGTGCACTCCTGGACGGACACTCTCCGCTTCGCCTTCCAACCGGTGGTCAATCTGACCACCGGCGGAGTCGCGGGCCTGGAGATACTCGCCCGCCCGGAGGCCGGCGACATCCTGGCCGAGGCCCGCCGCGATCCCGAACTCGACGGCAGGCTGGCCGTGTTGGCGGTCCGAGCGGCGGCGCGCAAGGAGACGATGCTGCCGCTGCACGTCAACGTGTTCGCGGGCACCCTCGCCGATCTCGGCGGCCTCACCCCGCTGCATGCCGCCGTGCGTGAGGCCGGGAGGCTGCCGTGGGAGGTGACCGTCGATGTGGTCCCGCCATACACGCATGTGCCGCAGCGGGCGCTGCTGGAGGCCGTGGGATCGCTGCGGAGCCAGGGTTTCCGGATCAGTGCGGACGGGGTCGGGGACGGGGACGTACCGCTGCGGCTGCTCACCGATCTCGCGCCTGACCTGGTGAAGCTCGATGCGTCGCTGCTGTCCCGGCCGGCGGCGGTGCGGGCGATGCGGACCTTGTGCGAGCAGCTGGGCGCGCTGCTGTCGGTGGAAGGCGTCGAGACCGAACTGCAGTGTGCGGCGGCGCTGTCGGCGGGTGCGCAGCTGGCGCAGGGGGAGCTGTTCGCGCCTCCGGCCCGGCTGCCGGCCGCGGACGTATACGTTCCGCACCGCTCCCCCGGCGCCATGGCGTCACCGCCGTCGGGCCCGTCGGTCCGGGAGTTCGTGCGGCCGGCCGCCCTGTTGCCCGCCACCGCGTCCGCCGGCCAGGTGCGGGCGCTGCTGACCGGGTCGCCGGACGTGTCCGGGGTGCTGCTCGTGGACCGCGACGGAGTGCCGGTCCGCTCGCTGCACCGGTCCCGCTTCCTGCTGTCCATGTCGGGGCGCTACGGGCATGCCCTGTACGCCGACCGGCCCGCGGCCAAACTGGGCGACCCGCCACGGACGGTGGGCATCGACGCGACCGCCTGGGAGGTCCTGGACGTGGTCGCGGTCGGCGGCAGCGACCGGACGTCGGACGATGTCGCCGTCGTCGACCGCTACGGCCGGTGCGTGGGCGTCGTACGCCTGGCGGACCTGGTGCGGGCGCTGGCCGAGACCCGGGTCGAGGAGGCGGCGTCGCTCAATCCGCTGACGCGGCTGCCCGGTTCGGACGCGATCACCGGTGAGGTGGACCGGCGGATCGCGGACGGGCGGACCTTCGCGCTGAGTTGGCTGGATGTCGACCATTTCAAACAGGTGAACGACGGGGCGGGATTCGCGGCGGGCGACGAGTTGATCCGGTCGGTGGGCCGGGCCCTGCAGCACGCCGCGTCCGAGAGCACCCGGGTGGGCCATATCGGTGGGGACGACTTCCTGGTGCTCGCCGATCCGGAGGGGCTGGATCCGCTGGCCGTCTCCGTGCTGGACGCGCCCTGGTCCGCGGGAGGGCGAGCCGTCACGTTGTCCCTGGCCACGGTCCTGTGCATGCCGGGCAGCGTCGCGGACCACCGGCAGGCGTCCGCATGCCTGGCACCGCTCAAGAAGGCCGCGAAATCGTTGTCCGGGGCGAGCTGGGTGCTGGGCCGCGCGGGTCTGCCCGGACATGAGATCCGCCGCGGGTCGGGGGCCGGGCCCGCTCCGGCGGAGTGCGCGGTGGTGGAGCCCGGGAGGGGCTGAGGGGCATGTCGGCTCCGGTCGCACTTCTCACCCTGCCTCTCAACCGTTGACGTCAACGACCTTGACGCTCTCTGAGTGCCGGTGAAAACTTCCCGGTGTCAGTCGACATCGCCGTACATTCTCGGCGTATCCAGGCACTGCGCCGCGCGGGCCCCGCCTGAGCCAAGGGCCACTCCCCCACGGGCGATTCGGCTGTTACGGCACGCTCGTCACGGACGCCGGGCGGGGCGCGGGACTCTCCCTGCCTCCGGCTGTTCGCCAAGGGAACCGCACCCTGCACGGAGGACCGGGGCCGATCGTCCCGGGCCAGGGCCTAGGAGCCGCCATGAGCAACGGAGACATATTCGTTGGCGAAGTCATCGGTACCGCGATCCTGATTCTGTTCGGCGCCGGAGTGGTCGCCGCCGTCGTACTGAACTACTCCAAGGCCAAGGACGCCGGCTGGGTCGTCATCGCCTTCGGCTGGGGCTTCGGTGTGATGGCCGGGGCGTACACCGCCGCACCGCTGTCCGGTGGGCACCTCAATCCCGCCGTGACCCTCGGGATCGCCATCGACACCGGGGACTGGGACAAGGTCCATCTCTATGTCGCCGGGCAGATGGTCGGCGCCTTCCTCGGCGCGATCCTGTGCTGGCTCGTCTATTTCGCGCAATTCCAGGCCAACGCCGAGGAGGACAAGGCCCAGCCGACACTCGGGATCTTCTCCACGGCGCCCGCGATCCGCAATCCCGTGGCGAACCTCATCACCGAGATCATCGCGACCGTCGGTCTCGTGCTGCCCATCCTGGCGTTCGGCCTGACCAAGGGGCTCGGTGAGTCCGGTACCGCGATTCTGATCGTCTCGTTCCTGGTGGTCGGCATCGGTCTGTCGCTCGGCGGTCCCACCGGGTACGCCATCAACCCGGCCCGTGACCTGGGCCCGCGCATCGCCCACGCACTGCTCCCGATCCCCAACAAGGGCACCTCGGACTGGGGTTACGCGTGGATTCCGGTAGTGGGTCCGCTGATCGGCGGGGCGCTGTCCGGGGTGATCTTCAACGCAGCGTTCTGAAGGATCCGACGAAGGGGACGTCATGACGGACAAGTTCGTCGCCGCAATCGACCAGGGCACTACCTCGAGCCGCTGCATCATCTTCAACCAGCACGGCGCGATCGTCGCCGTCGACCAGCGTGAGCATCGCCAGATCTTCCCCAAGCCCGGCTGGGTGGAGCACGACGCCACCGAGATCTGGTCCAAGGTGCAGGCCGTGGTCGCCGGCGCGATCGCCAAGGCCGGGCTGCGTGCCGACCAGCTCAGCGCGCTCGGCATCACCAACCAGCGGGAGACCACGGTCCTGTGGGACCGGGCGACGGGCAAGCCCGTGCACAACGCCATCGTCTGGCAGGACACACGCACCGCCGCCCTGTGCCATCAACTCGGCGGCTCGGACGGGCAGGACCGTTTCCGCGAACAGACCGGGCTGCCGCTGGCCAGCTACTTCTCCGGGCCCAAGGCGGCCTGGCTGCTGGACAACGTGCCGGGGCTGCGCACGCGTGCGGAGCACGGCGAGATCGCCTTCGGCACCATCGACTCCTGGCTCATCTGGAACCTCACCGGCGGCACCGACGGAGGACACCACGTCACCGACGTCACCAACGCCGGACGCACGATGCTGATGAACCTCGAAACCCTCCAGTGGGACCCGTCGATCCTTTCCGCGATGAACGTGCCCGAGGCCGTGCTGCCCGAGATCAAGTCGTCCGCCGAGGTGTACGGAACCGCCGTCGGGCAGCTCTCCGGCGTCCCCGTCGCCTCGGCGCTGGGCGACCAGCAGGCAGCGGTGTTCGGCCAGGCCTGCTACGACGTCGGCACCGCGAAGAACACCTACGGCACCGGCAGCTTCCTGCTGCTCAACACCGGTAACCGGCCGGTGCCGTCGAAGAGCGGGCTGCTGACGACGATGGGCTACAAGATCGGCAGTGAGGCGCCCGTCTACTGCCTGGAGGGGTCCATTGCGATAACGGGCGCGCTCGTGCAGTGGTTCCGCGACCAACTCGGCATCATCCGTACCGCCGACGAGATCGAGCCCCTGGCGGCGAGCGTCGACGACAACGGGGGCGCGTACATCGTGCCGGCGTTCTCCGGCCTGTTCGCGCCGTACTGGCGTTCCGACGCACGCGGAGTCGTCACCGGGCTCACCCGGTACGTCACCAAGGCACACCTCGCGCGCGCGGTGCTGGAGGCGACGAGCTGGCAGACGCGGGAGGTCGTGGACGCCATGTTCCAGGACTCAGGGGTGCACATCACGACCCTGAAGGTGGACGGCGGCATGACCAAGAACAACCTGCTGATGCAGCACCAGGCGGATGTCCTCGGGGTGCCCGTGATCCGGCCCAAGGTCTCCGAGACGACCTGCCTGGGCGCCGCGTACGCGGCCGGACTGGCCACCGGGGTGTGGAACGACCTCGACGAGCTCAAGGCGCACTGGCAGCGGGACGTCGAGTGGACGCCGGCGATGGAGGCATCGGTGCGGGACCGGGAGTACCACAACTGGCGCAAGGCCGTGGAGAAGAGCTTCGGCTGGCAGGAGGACGGCGAGAGCTAGGCACGCGCGCGTGCAGGCCCGCGAACTGCGGCCCGTACCCCGGTCGGTGGGGGTACGGGCCGTGCGTGTGCGTCAGGTGGTGACCGTCTGGCGGCGCTCCGCCGCATACGCCATGGCGTGCTGGACGACGCCGATGAGGACCTCCTTGACGGACTCCCGGTCGCGGGCGTCGCACAACACCAGCGGTACATAGTCGTCGAGGTCGAGTGCCTGGCGTACGTCGTCCTCCGGGTAACGGGCCGCTCCCTCGAAGCAGTTGACAGCGACGACGAAGGGTATGGAACGCCGCTCGAAGTAGTCGACGGCGGCGAAGGAGTCCTCCAGGCGCCGGGTGTCGGCCAGGACGACCGCGCCGAGCGAGCCCTCCGAGAGCTCGTCCCACATGAACCAGAACCGCTCCTGACCGGGCGTGCCGAAGAGATACAGCACCAGGTCCTCGCGCAGGGTGATGCGCCCGAAGTCCATCGCGACGGTCGTGGTGTGCTTGCCCTCCACGCCGCTCGTGTCGTCGACCGGGCGTCCGGCCTCCGTGAGCAGTTCCTCGGTGCGCAGTGGCCTGATCTCGCTGACCGCGCCGACGAGGGTGGTCTTGCCCACGCCGAAGCCGCCGGCCACCAGGATCTTGAGCGTGACGGGCTCGACCGGGGGCTTGCCGCGCTCAGAACGCCCGAAGATCATCGATCTCTTCTCCTGCTTGATGGGGGTCGGGGGACGGCGGTCCGTAGCCTCCGCCGCCTGGGGTTTCGACGACGAGTACGTCGCCCGGGACGACGTCCGTCGCATCGCTTGCGCCCAGTGCGCTGACCGTACCGTCCGCGCGCTCGACTCGGTTGGCGCCCAGCGCGCCGGGTTCGCCGCCCGCCATGCCGTACGGCGGGACCCTGCGGTGCTGGGAGAGCGTGGAGACGCTCATCGGCTCGTGGAACCGGATGCGGCGCACCGCTCCGTCGCCGCCGCGCCAGCGTCCGGCGCCGCCGCTGCCACGCCGGACGGCGAACTCCTCGAGCCGGACGGGCAGTCGCCACTCCAGGACTTCCGGGTCGGTGAGCCGCGAGTTGGTCATATGGGTCTGCACGACGGGCGCCCCGGTGAAGCCGTCGCCCGCGCCGGATCCGGAGGCGACGGTCTCGTAGTACTGGTGCCGTTCGTTGCCGAAGGTCACGTTGTTCATGGTGCCGGAGCCCTCTGCCTGGACGCCGAGTGCGGCATAGAGCGCGCCGGTGATCGCCTGCGAGGTCTCCACGTTTCCGGCGACCACGGCGGCGGGCGGCTCGGGGGCGAGCATCGAGCCGGACGGCACCACGATGTCGAGCGGGCGCAGACAGCCGTCGTTGAGGGGGATGTCGTCGGCGACCAGAGTGCGGAAGACATACAGGACGGCCGCGTTGACGACCGCGAAGGGCGCGTTGAAGTTGGAGTCCAGCTGGGGGGAGGTTCCGGTGAAGTCGACGGTCGCGGACCGGTTCTTGCGGTCGACGCGCACGCTGACCCTGATGACGGCCCCAGAGTCGGTCTCGTAGGCGTACTCACCGTCGTCCAGCGCGTCGATGACCCGTCGTACGGCCTCCTCCGCGTTGTCCTGGACGTGCTTCATGTACGCCTGGACGACGTCGAGGCCGAAGTTCTCGATCATGCGGGCGACTTCGTCGACGCCCTTCTGGTTGGCGGCGATCTGGGCGCGCAGGTCGGCGAGGTTGGTCTTCGGGTTGCGGGATGGGTAGCGCGCCTCGGTGAGGAGGCGGAGGGTCTCCTCCTCGCGGAAGCGGCCCCGCTCGGCGAGCAGCCAGTTGTCGAAGAGGATCCCTTCCTCGTCGATGGTGCGGCTGTTGGCGGGCATGGAGCCGGGCGCGATGCCGCCGATCTCGGCGTGGTGGCCGCGGGAGGCGACGTAGAAGAGGATCCGGTTGCTCTCCGTGTACACGGTGTCGTCGGCGTTCTCGGCGTTCTCGGTGTCGAAGACCGGGGTGATCACGGTGACGTCGGGGAGATGAGTGCCGCCGTGGTACGGGTCGTTGACGGCGTAGGTGTCGCCGGGGCGCATCCCGGAGCCGCGCCGCTGGATGACCTCCTTGACGCTGGTGCCCATCGAACCCAGGTGGACGGGGATGTGGGGGGCGTTGGCCACCAGGTTTCCGTCCGGGTCGAAGAGGGCGCAGGAGAAGTCCAGGCGCTCCTTGATGTTGACGGACTGGGCGGTGGACTCCAGCCGGGCGCCCATCTGTTCGGCGATCGACATGAAGAGGTTGTTGAAGACCTCGAGCAGAACGGGATCAGCTTTTGTGTCGAGATCGGAACTCTGCGTAATCACCGCGCGTTCCATGACCAGATGCCCGTCGTCGGTCGTCGCGGCCCGCCAGCCGTCGTCGACGACGGTCGTCGCACTGGCCTCGGTGATGATCGCGGGGCCGGTGACGGTTTCGCCGGGGGGCAGATTCTCACGGCGGTGGAGGGGTACGTCGCGCCAGGCGCCGCCGGTATGGAGGCGGACGGTCTCCGGCGCGGCAGAGCGGCCGTCAGGCGCGGCTGCGAACGGGGCGAGAGCGGAGAGATCGGGGGGTTCGGTGATGCCGGTGGCTTCTACGGAGAGGGCTTCGACGACGACCGGGCGGTCGAGGGTGAAGGAGTACGTGGCGCGATGACGTTCTTCGAAGGCGTGCTGCATGGTGTCGGGCTCGGTGAGCTCGACGGTGAGCGTGGTGTCGGTGCCGTCGTAGCGGAGCTGGGCGCGGCGGGTGATCCGGATGCGGTCCTCGGGAATGTCCTCGGCGAGGAGTTCGGCGCGGGCGGCGCCCTCCAGGTCCTCGGCGGTCTTGAGGACGGCGGGCATGGAGGCGGGCTCCAGGGGTGCCTCGACGGACTGTTCGCGCATGGCGGTGGTGTCGGCGAGGCCGATGCCGAGCGCGGAGAGCACGCCGGCCATGGGCGGTACGAGGACGGTGCGGATGCCGAGCGAATCGGCGACCATGCACGCGTGCTGGCCTCCCGCACCACCGAAGGTGGTGAGGGCGTAGCGGGTGACGTCGTGGCCCTTCTGGACGGAGATCCGCTTGACCGCGTTGGCGATGTTGGCGACGGCAATCTGCAGGTAGCCCTCGGCGACCTGCTCCGGTGTGCGGTCGTCGCCGGTCTGCTCCCGGATCTCCCGGGCGAGGGCGGCGAACCGGTCGCGGACGAGCGCGTCGTCGAGGGGCTGGTCGCCGTCGGGGCCGAACACCTTGGGGAAATGGGCGGGTTGGATGCGTCCGAGCATGACGTTGGCGTCGGTGACGGCAAGCGGGCCGCCGCCCCGGTAGCAGGCAGGCCCCGGCTCCGCGCCCGCCGAGTCCGGCCCTACGCGGTAGCGGGAGCCGTCGAAGTGAAGGACCGAGCCGCCGCCGGCCGCGACGGTGTGGATGTCCAGCATGGGAGCGCGCAGCCGGACTCCGGCGATCTGCGTGGTGAAGACGCGTTCGTACTCGCCCGCGAAGTGCGAGACGTCCGTGGAGGTGCCGCCCATGTCGAAGCCGATGACCCGGTCGAAGCCGGCCAGTTGCGACATACGGGCCATGCCGACGATGCCGCCGGCGGGCCCGGACAGGATGGCGTCCTTGCCGCGGAACTGCCCGGCTTCCGCGAGCCCGCCGTTGGACTGCATGAACATCAGCCGCACGCCTTCGAGTTCGTCGGCGACATGCTGGACGTAGCGCCGCAGCACGGGCGACAGGTAGGCGTCGACGACGGCGGTGTCCCCGCGCGGGACGAGCTTCATCAGCGGACTGACCTCGCTGGACAGCGAAATCTGCGGGAAGCCGATACGGGCGGCCAGCTCGCCGACGGCCTGTTCGTGGGCGGGGTGGAGGTGGCTGTGCATGCAGACCACGGCCATGGCCCGGATCCCGTCGTCGTACGCCTCTTGGAGGGGCCCGGCGAGGGCGTCCAGGTCGGGAGCGCGCAGGACGGTGCCGTCGGCGGCGATGCGCTCGTCGACCTCGATGACCCGCTCATAGAGCAGCTCGGGGAGTTCGATGCGGCGGGCGAAGATGCGGGGGCGGTTCTGGTAGGCGATGCGCAGGGCGTCGCGGAAGCCACGGGTGATGACCAGGAGGGTGCGCTCGCCCTTGCGTTCCAGGAGGGCGTTGGTGGCGACGGTCGTCCCCATCCGGACGGCCTCGACGGGGGCATGGGAGCCATCCAGCAGTTCGCGTACGCCGGCGACTGCCGCGTCGGCATAGCGCGCGGGGTTGTCGGACAGGAGCTTGTGGGTGAGGAGCCGGCCGTCGGGGCGTCGCGCGACGATGTCCGTGAAGGTGCCGCCTCGGTCGACCCAGAACTGCCAGCCCGTCGTCACGTCCGTCTCCCCGATCGCGCTGCTCGGAACCCTATCGGCAGCTCGGTTGCGGACGAGCTGCAGAGGGTCGTCGACGATCGGTCAGATCATATCGGGAGGGCTGCGCCGGTGCCCTGTCCACACCGGGCGGCGACTCCCGGTGAAGGCAGCGGTGACCGTTGTTCGCATTATGCGAGAGGCACACGGATAGTGCGAAGATGGGGAACAGTAGTCACCTAGGTCAAGGGGCCCATCCCGCGAGCCGTCAAGGAGCCTCCGAAGATGCGCATGTCCAACCCCCCAGGGACCCCGGGCGACAGCGAGTCCACCCCGGCCGCCGAGCCGAGTGGATCGTCGGGCAAGGTCCAGTCCCTGGAGCGGGCGATCGCGCTACTCCAGGCGACCGCCGACAGCGCGCCGGGCGGCGACACGGCCGCGAACCTGGCGGCGCGGTGCGGGCTCAACCGGGCCACGGCATGGCGGCTGCTGTCCACGCTGGAACAGCACGGTCTGGTGGAGCGCGACCCCGTCGGCAGTCGCTACACCATCGGTTTCACGGTCGCCCGAATGGCATCGGCGGCAGGCTTCGACGGCCTGATCCGCCGGGCGCACGGCACGTTGCGCCGGGTCAGCGAGCAGACCGGCGAGACGGCCAACCTCGCCGTGGTGCAGCAGCTCGGGCTGACGTACATCGACGAGGTGACCCCACCGGTGGTCCTCAGCGCCAAGTGGCTGGGGCGGCAGGTGCCGCTGCATGCCACGTCCACGGGCAAGGCGCTGCTGGCCTGGCTGCCGAGGGAGGAGGCGGAGTCGCTGCTCACCGAGCCGCTGACCGCGTTCACCGACACGACCGTCACCGACCGGGGGCGGCTGTGGGAGGAGTGCGCTCGGACGCGGGAGCGCGGATACAGCGTCTGCGCGGGCGAGATGGAGCGGAATCTGTACGGGGTGTCGGCGCCGGTGCTGGGCAGCCGCGGCCGGCCGTTCGCCGTGGTCAGCATCTGGGGACCGCAGGACCGGGTGACCGAGGCGCGGTTCGCGGACCTGGGGGCGCTGGCGCGGGCGGCGGCGGAGGAGATCTCGGCGGCTGCACGGGCGTAGGGCGGAGGGCGGCTGAGGAGCCGAGGGGCTGACGGCGGCTGGCAGCAGACGCTCTTGACGTAGCACCGCATGGCAGCGCATGTTCATAATCTGCGTCAGCTGCTCACCATATAAACAATGCTCTGCTCGTCGAGAGAGGAATCAGCGCGACCATGAACCAGGACGTCATCATCACCTGCGCCCTCACCGGCGCCGGTGACACCGTGCGCAAGAGCCCGCACGTCCCCGTCACCCCGGAACAGATCGCCACGTCCGCCGTGCAGGCCGCCGAGGCCGGTGCCGCCGCCGTGCACATCCATGTCCGTGACCCGGAGACCGGCGCGCCCTCCCGCGACCCGTGGCTGTATCGCGAGGTCGTCGAGCGCATCAAGGAGACGGGCACGGACGTCGTCATCAACCTCACCGCCGGTATGGGCGGCGACCTGGTGATCGACCCCGAGGAGCCGCTGAAGCATCTGCCCGGCACCGATCTCGTGGGCGGCCTCGAACGGCTGCCGCACGTCGAGGAGTTGCTGCCCGATATCTGCACCCTCGACTGCGGCTCCCTCAACTTTGGCGACGGCTCCACCCTCTATGTCTCGACGCCCGACATGCTGCGTACCGGCGCCCGGCGCATCCAGGAGCTGGGGGTGCGGCCGGAGTTGGAGATCTTCGACACCGGGCACGTGTGGTTCGCCAAGCAGTTGCACGCCGAGGGGCTGCTCGACGACCCGACCGTGTTCCAGCTGTGCATGGGCATCCCATGGGGCGCGCCCGCGGACCCCGGTGTGCTGCAGTCGATGGTGAACATGCTGCCGGACGGCGCGCGGTGGGCCAGCTTCGCGTTGGGCCGGATGCAGATGCCGTGGGTGGCGCAGTCGATCCTGCTCGGCGGACATGTGCGCGTGGGCCTGGAGGACAACCTCTATCTGGGCAAAGGCGTCAAGGCGACCAACGCCCAACTCGTGGAACGTGCCGTGACCATCGTCGAGGCGATGGGCGCCCGCGTCGCCACGCCCGAGGAGGCACGCCTCAAGCTCGGCCTCAAGCCGCGCGGCTGAGCACCACACCATGGCAGCTGATACCCCCGCCAAGACGCCACGTCCCAGCAAGAAGCGCCGAAGGAGCCCAAGTTGACGGAGACGACGGAGACGTACACCCCCGCCACCACGCCCGAGGACGTTCGCCGCGTGGCCTGCGTCGGCGCCGGAGTCATCGGCGGGGGCTGGGTCGCCCACTTCCTCGCCCGTGGCTACGACGTCACGGCCTGGGACCCGGCCCCCGACGCCGAGGCCCGGCTGCGCCGGCTGGTCGAGGCGGCGTGGCCCGCGCTGGAGCAGCTGGGGCTTGCCCCGGGCGCGAGTGCCGACCGGCTCACCGTGACCGACAGCCTCGAAGAGGCAGTCGCCGAGGCCCAGTTCGCGCAGGAGAGCGCCCCCGAGAAGCTCGATCTCAAGCGTGAGCTGCTGGCCAAGCTCGACGCGGCCACGCCGTCGGGCGTCGTCATCGCCTCCTCGACCTCCGGCTACCCGATGACCGACATGCAGACCGGGGCCGTCACACCCGGCCGGCTGGTGGTCGGGCATCCGTTCAATCCGCCGTATCTGATACCGCTCGTCGAGGTAATCGGCGGCGACCGCACACACGCCGAAGCGGTCCGATGGGCCGCGCGCTTCTACGAGGTGGCGGGCAAGTCCGTCATCACCATGGACCGCGAGGTCCCCGGCTTCATCGCCAACCGCCTCCAGGAAGCTCTGTGGCGCGAGGCCCTGCACATGGTGGCCAACGGCGAGGCGACGGTGCGCGAGATCGACCTGTCCATCACGGAGGGGCCGGGCCTGCGCTGGGCGGTGATGGGCCCGATGCTCACCTTCGCGCTCGCGGGCGGCGAGGGTGGCATGGCCCATATGCTCGACCACTTCGGGCCGTCCCTGAAGTCCCCGTGGACCCGCCTGGAGGCACCCGAGCTGGACAGGGCGCTCTACGACGCCGTGGTGGCCGGCTGCGACGATGCCGCAGACGGTCGTACGATCGCCGATCTCGTCGCCGAACGGGACCGGGGCGTCATCGACGTCCTGCGCGCCACCGGCCGTCTGCCCGGGACCGGTGCCGAGTGAGCCTGCCGCTGTTTCAGGAGACCGTGCGCCCCGAGTGGATCGACTACAACGGGCACATGAGCGAGGCGTACTACGTCCTCGTCTTCGGCTTCGCGACGGACGCGTTGATGGAGCATACGGGGCTGGACGCCGGGTACCGCGAGCGCACCGGCTGCTCGCTCTACACGGCCGAGTCGCACGTCCGCTACCTGCGGGAGGTGCCGGAGGGTGCCCAACTCGCCGTCCGCACGCGGGTGCTGGGATCGGCCGGGAAGAAGGCGCGGTTGACGCATGAGATGTACGTCGTCGAGGGGCCGCGAGCGGAGCCCGACCCGGTCGCCACGATCGAGCTGCTGATGCTGCACGTCGATCAGGGAGCGGGCCGCGCCGTACCGTTCCCGACCGTCCTCCGCGAGCGCCTCGCGGCGCTCGCGGAGGAGCCGCCCGGATGGGCGGGCCGGTCGATCGGACCGGTGGTCACAGAGCCCGGAGCCCGTTGATCACATCACGCAGGATGCTCTCGTCCGGCAGCTCCGCGGGCGGAACCGGGCGGTTGACGTGGACGAGTTCCTCGTCGACGAGGTCGCCGACGAGGACGCGTACGACGCCGATGGGCAGGTCGAGTTCGGAGGCGAGCTCGGCGACCGACTGCGGCGAGTCCCGGCACAGGCCGACGATGTCCACGTGCTCCGGGGACAGCGTCTGGTTTTCGGCTTCCGAGTCGTCCGCGTGGGGTTCCGTGACGACCACCGCGATCAGGTCCAGGCGGTGCTGGCCCGCATGGCTGGTGCGGCCGCGCGTCATGGCGTACGGACGGACCACCGGTCCGGCCTCGTCGTCGAACCAGTGGCTTCTTCCCTGACCGTCTCCGCTCATGTCATCCCACTACCCGCCCGCAGGCAGATCGGTGCGCGGAGCGGCCCCCAGATGTACGCCGACCCGCTTCACGAGGAGCGTCATCTCGTAGGCCACCTGGCCGACGTCGGAGTCGGCGTCCGCGAGGACGGCGAGGCAGCTGCCGTCGCCCGCGGCCGTCACGAACAGGAAGGCGTCGTCCAGCTCGACGACGGTCTGCCGGACGCTGCCCGCCTCGAAGTGCCGGCCCACGCCCTTGGCGAGGCTGTGGAAGCCGGAGGCGACGGCGGCCAGATGCTCGCTGTCCTCGCGGGTCAGGTCCTTCGATGCCCCCGTCGCAAGCCCGTCGCCGGAGAGCACGACGGCCTTGCGGATGCTCGCGACGCGGTCGACCAGGTCGTCCAGGAGCCAGTTCAGCTCGCCTGTCCTGCCGGTGTCGCCGTGGTCGGTCGCCTTCGGTGCGGTCATCGACCGTCCCCCTTTGTCGTTCCTTGTGGTGCTGTGCCGCTGGGGCCATTGTCCCCCGCGGCGTTCTCTTGACGGCCACGCTGCCAGCCGCGCTGGAGCGAGGCCATACGGCTGCGTACCTCGTCGGCGTCCCGTTCGGCGGGCTCCGCCCGCTGCTCGGTGCGCTGCTCCTGAGCCTGCTTGAGCTGCGGGGCGAGGTTGGCCTGGCGGACGCGGCGGGGCAGGGGCGCCGTGCCCGAGCCGGTGGTCGGTGCCGCGTGTCCGTCCTGCCGGGGCTCGTGTCCGGTCCTCGGTCCGGCTTCCGGTCCGCGCTCGTGTCTGGTCTCCGGGCCGGTTTCCAGCCGGCCTTCGTGCCGGGTCTCCGGATCGGTCTGGGGGCTGGTCCGAGAGCCGGTCTGAGAGTCGGTTTCCCGCTCGGTCTCGTGCCTGGCCTCCTGGGCCGCCGACGCGATGGCGGCGCGGCGCGTGCGCTTCGGGAGGGCAGGAGCCGTGTCTGCGGAGTCACCGTTCTCGCGCCGGGGCCGCTGCTCGGTGACCGGACGTCCGTGCGAGCTGACGAGCTTGGGGGCGCCGCGGCGAGGCAGCGGGACCGGGGCGCCCGAACGGTCGTCCGTGCCGGGGTCGGCCGGATGGTGCTGTTCGCCGGGGAGACCAGCCGGGGCGGGGCCGCGGGGCCGGAAGAGTCCACCGCGTTCGCTGTCCTCGTCGCCGAGGCCGCCCGGGAAGTCGTTCAGGGCGTCCAGGTCGACGGGGGCCTCCAGTTCGACCGGCCCGTCCAGGAGGGTGGGCGGCAGACCGGGGAGTTGCACGGGTACCTGGGAGAGCGCGGCGCGGCGGCTCTCCTCCAACTGGGCCTCCTTGGAGGGGCGGTCCCGGTCGAGGCGGAAGCCGATGCCGTTGGTGTCCGGGACGTCGTCCGTCAGCAGCGCGTCCGGGATGAAGACGACCGCGGTGGTACCGCCGTACGGGGAGGGCTGGAGGGAGACGCGTACGTTCTGCCGCTGGGCGAGCCGGCTGACCACGAACAGGCCGAGCCGGTCGGTGTCGGACAGCTCGAACTCGGGTGTCTCGGCGAGCCGGAGGTTGGCGTCCAGGAGCGCGTCGGCGGCCATGCCGAGGCCGCGGTCGTGGATCTCGAGGGTGAAGCCGTTGGCGACGCGATCGCCGAGGACCTGGACGGCCGTGTGCGGCGGGGAGAACACCGTGGCGTTCTCCAGGAGTTCGGCGACGAGATGGGTCAGGTCCGCGACGGCGGGGCCGGTGACGGCGACCCGGGGCAGCCGGCGGACCTCGATGCGCTCGTAGTCCTCCACCTCGGCGACGGCGGCGCGTACGACGTCCATGAGCTGGACGGGCTTGCGCCACTGCCGGGAGGGGGCGGCGCCGGACAGGATCACCAGGCCCTCGGCGTGCCGGCGCATGCGGGTGGTGAGGTGGTCGAGCCGGAAGAGGTCGGCGAGTTCCTCGGTGTCCTCGGTCCGGCGCTCCATGGTGTCGAGCAGGGTCAGCTGCTTGTGCAGCAGGACCTGGCTGCGCCGGGCGAGGTTCACGAAGACCTCGGAGACCCCGGCACGCAGTTCGGCCTGCTTGACGGCGGCCTCGACGGCGGCGCGCTGCAAGGTGTTGAGGGCCTGGCCGACCTCGCCGATCTCGTTCTTGTCGTACTCCAGGCGCGGGACCTCGGTCTCCACGTCGACCTGTTCACCGGCGGAGAGGCGGCGCATCACGCTGGGCAGCCGGACGCCGGACGCCTCGTGCGCCTCCAGGCGCAGTTGGCGCAGGTCGCGGATGAGGGCGCGGCCGATGCGCACGGACAGGAAGAGCGAGAGCAGCAGCGCGATCAGGCCGAGGACGCCGGCGAAGGCGGCCTGGGCGATGACGCGGATCGCGACCGGGCGCACCCGGTCCTGATAGCGGTCGTTCGCCTGGTCGTTGAAGTTGGCGAGTTCGTCGAGCACGTCGCCGGCGGCGGTGTCCCAGTTCTGTGCGGTGACGTCGCTGGGCGTACCGGTGCCGGACGAGGAGCCGGCGGACTCCTCGGCCACGCGCAGCGGGGAGCTGCCGGCGTTCTTCCAGAACCGCTCGTAGCGGTCGCGTTCCGAGGAGGGCAGCAGCGGCAGGTTGACGTCGTACATCAGCGTGCGCTGGGCCACGAGGTCGGAGATGTCACGGGCCTCGCCGCGGGTGATCCTGCCGACGATCAGCGCGGAGCCGAGGAGGGCGTCCTCGCGGGAGAGCAGTTCGCGGGCCCGGGCCAGGTTGACCAGGGCGCGGTACTGCTTGTCCAGGTCGGTGTCGTCCACGACGTGGAGGTTGGTGAGCAGCACGTAGCACGGATCGACGAGCCGGTTGTAGAGGTCGAGGGCCTGGGCGCGGTTGACGGTGCCCTCCTCGACGCTGCGGCGCAGGGACCCGATGCCGTCGAGGGCGTCCAGGAGGGCGGTCAGCCGCTCGCCCGTGTTCTGCCCCAGCGCGTCGCGTACGTCGGCGTCCTGGGCGTTCCTGCGGATCTTGGTGACGGCCTCGTCGGTGGCGGTCCGGCTGCGGCGCAGCGCGGCGAGCCCGTCGGAGGCGCGCGGGTCGGCGAGGTAGACGAGGGTCTGGCGGCGTTCCTGCTGGAGCACCCGGACGGCGTCCTCCGCCGGGTAGCCGATGTTCTCGACGACCTCCGACACGTTGAACAACTGGCTCGCCTCACGTCCGGTGAGTACCGTGGCGAAGCCCCAGATCGCCGTCAGAGACACCAGCGGCACGAGAAGCAGCGCCACGATCTTCCGGCGGATCGACTTCCCGCGAAAGCGCATGGCCTCCCCCAGCTCGACCCCCACCGGGCGGGGGTACACATGTACGTCAACAAACGGCGCGAGCCTACTACTGACGCATAGGTAACTCGAAGACCCGTCCGGAAGCCGAACGTCCGCAACGGTGGCGGGTCGTGGGGAGTTGTCCGGTCATTGCGGGAGATTGCCTCCCCGATCCCGTGGTCACTGCGGTGAACAATCCGGTCGTTTCCGGGGCCGGTTGGCCGGAATTTTACGGTCGTTGGGAATCTTCGGAGCGTGCCGTTCGTCCTTCTAACGGGAGTTGGGGGCGGAATCGGCCACAGGAGCCGCATCCCGCACCTGGGCGGCGTAAAACAGCGCAAGCCGGGCAGCCACTGGAGAGCCGTGTCTTCGGACACGGGCCAGCGGTCCTGCCGGCGGTGGGGAGTGACACGGTGATGGGCACGGTTGAGCGACGCGAGGCGCCCGGTGACGGCGTGGCGGCGCAGGCGACGGCAGAGCGGATCCCTGAGACACGGGATCGCGACATTCCGGCAACCGACAGGGGGACGACGGACGAGCGGGACGCCCAGCCGTACTACCGACCGTTGTGGGTGGAGGAGCCCGCGCAGCGGCGTCGCCTGCCGGATCCGGTGCGTACGGCGGCGGTGCGTGCGGTGCTCGTCATCGCCGTGACACTGATCCAGGCGATGGTGGCCTTCCTGAGCACCCTGGCCGGCTCGTGGCTGGCGTTCCCCATGGTCCTCAGCAGCGTGGCCAGCACGGTGGTCGCCACCTGGGCCGCCCTGGACGTGTGGGTCACCCGCCAGGTGTGGAACCAGCGCCACGGCGTCGTGTCGACCCCGAGCAGCACCGCGCGTGCCCTGCGGCGCGAGCGGCGCAGGGCCCGGCGACAGGAGCGCGCCACCGAGCGCGCCCAGAAGCGGATACGGAACCGGGGCGGCACGGGCCAGCTGTCCCACCCGTGAGCCTGCGCGGGCGGCGCCCGGCGAGGGTTCGGAGTGGGTCGGCTGCGGTCGGGGCTCCCCTCCTACGAGTTCCCGGCGCGCCCGCATGAAGGGGCGTGGCCGGTCCGCGGAGAGCACGGCGGTCGTACGGCCGTCCCGCACGTCCAGCGCCATGTGCGCGCCGTACCGGTCCGACCTGACGTAGGGCGCAGACCCTGCGCTCCGTACGGTGCGTCCGGCGAGCAGGTCGGCCACGGCGGCCTTGGGCTGTTCCGTCGCGGACGTTCGCACCACGCGTGCCCTGCGGCGTGACCGCGCCGATGAAGCCGCCTCCGATGACGACGACCCAGCGTGAACCGCGGGTGAGTTCGGCGTGCCGATGTGCCGGTGGCGATGACGACGGCGTCCGTGGAGCTGTTCCACCTCGCGAACGCGCAGGATTTTGGAGCCTGTGAGCGAACCCCGACTGCGATGGCGTCGCGGGCGTACCGGAACGGTGGTGTGCTGGTTCCGGACGAGCACCACATCGGGATCTTCCACGAGTGGGTCCTTCAGCAGCTGGGAGGCGGCCATGCCGGATCTGTTCATCGACGGCGAGTGGCGGAGTGCGGTCGACGAGCGCACGCGTGAGATCCGCTGTCCGGCGGACGGCTCGCTGGTGGGGGTGGTGGACGAGGCCGGTGGCAAGGACACCGTCGAGGCGATCGCCGCCGCGCGCCGCGCCTTCGACGAGGGACCCTGGCCGCAGACTGCCCCCGACCAGCGCGGTGACCTGCTGCTACGCGTCGCCGACCTGCTGCTGCGGGACAAGGACGCGCTCGCTCGCGCCGAGTCGCTGGACACCGGCAAGCGGCTGGTCGAGAGCGAGTACGACATCGACGACATCGCGAACTGCTTCCGCTACTTCGGCCGGACGGCAGCGAGCGAGACGGGGCGGGTCGTCGACACGGGCACGGAGGGCGTGGACAGCCGGGTCGTGTACGAGCCGGTCGGCGTCTGCGCGCTGATCACGCCCTGGAACTATCCGCTCCTCCAGACGGCCTGGAAGGTCGCGCCTGCCCTGGCGGCGGGCAACACCTTCATCCTCAAGCCGAGCGAGCTGACCCCGCACACCGCCATACACCTGATGCGGCTGCTGGAGGAGGCTGGCGTGCCCGCCGGCGTCGCCAACCTGATCCTGGGCGCCGGTCCCGAGGCCGGCGCCCCGCTCGGCGACCACCCGGACGTGGATCTCGTCTCCTTCACCGGCGGACTCCAGACCGGCCGCCGGCTGATGGCCGCCGCGGCCGGGACGGTGAAGAAGGTCGCCCTCGAACTGGGCGGCAAGAACCCCAACATCGTCTTCGCGGACGCCGACTTCGACACGGCCGTCGACATGGCGCTGACCGCGGTGTTCCTGCACTCCGGGCAGGTCTGCTCGGCGGGCGCCCGGCTGCTGGTCGAGGACTCGATGCACGACCGGTTCGTCGACGAGGTCATACGGCGGGCGTCGGAGATCCGGCTCGGGGGACCCTTCGACGAGCGGGCGCAGACCGGTCCGCTGATCTCGGAGGCGCACCGCGCGAAGGTCGAGGCCTATGTCGCCAAGGGTCTGGAGGAGGGTGCGATCCTGCGCTGCGGCGGTGCGCGCCCCGACGGAGCGGACTTCGCCGACGGCTTCTACTACCTGCCCACGGTGCTGGACGAGTGCACGGGCGGCATGTCCGTCGTCCAGGACGAGTCCTTCGGACCGGTCCTCACCGTCGAGCGGTTCGGCAGCGAGGACGAGGCGGTTCGGCTCGCCAACGACACGATCTACGGCCTGGCGGGCGCCGTCTGGACGAGTGACGAGGCCAGGGCCGCGCGGGTCGCCGGGCGGCTGCGGATCGGCACCGTCTGGATCAATGACTACCACCCCTATGTGCCGCAGGCGGAGTGGGGCGGATTCAAGCAGTCCGGCTTCGGACGCGAACTCGGTCCGGCGGGTCTGGCCGAGTACCGCGAGGCCAAGCACATCTGGCGCAACACGAATCCCACGCCACAGGGGTGGTTCGCCTGACGCCCGGGTAGCAGCAGGCTCATCAACCGTCCTTGATCCAGGCACCCGCAGGAGCCGCTCTCCCCGTTCGCCTGCCCCACCAGGAGTCCGCTCATGACCACAACTCAACAGCCGGCCGGCCAGCAGGACGACGCCGAACTCGCCGAGTTCGGCTACAAACCCGAACTCAAGCGCACCCTCGGCAACTTCCACACCTTCGCGGCCGGCATCAGCTACATCTCCATCTTGACCGGCACGTTCCAGCTGTTCTACTTCGGATACGGCAGTGGCGGCCCCGCCTACTGGTGGTCGTGGCCGATGGTCTTCGTCGGCCAGTTCATGGTCGCCCTCTGTTTCGCCGAGCTGGCCGCCCGCTATCCCGTCGCGGGCTCCGTCTACAACTGGTCGAAGAAGATAGGCAATCCGCATCTGGGCTGGCTGGCCGGCTGGATGATGCTGATCGCCTCGATCGTGTCGATCGCGGCCGTGGCGCTCGCCTACCAGCTGACGCTGCCGCAGATCTCCGACGTGTTCCAGATCGTCGGTGACGGCACGGGCAAGTACGACGTGGCGACCAACGCGGTCATCCTGGCCGCGGTGTTGATCCTGTTCACCACGTTGGTGAACGCCTTCGGTGTCAAGCTGATGGCCAACATCAACACGGCGGGCGTCTTCATCGAGCTGGTCGCCACCGTCGTACTCATCGTCCTGTTCGCCGTGCACATCACCCGCGGCCCGCAGGTGGTCATGGAGACCAACGGGACGGGCGCGGGGTACGGCGCCGGCTACCTCGGCGCGTTCCTGGTGGCGTCGCTGGCGTCGGCGTACGTCATGTACGGCTTCGACACGGCCGCTTCGCTGGGCGAGGAGTCACTGGACCCGTCCCGGAACGCGCCCCGCGCGATCATCCGGGCGATCGTCGCCTCGTTCCTCCTGGGCGGTCTGATCCTGCTGCTCGCGCTGATGAGCGTGTCCAGCCTGAAGGGCGAGCAGTTGTCGACCGACGGTCTGCAGTACATCGTCCTCGACGTGCTCGGCTCGACGGCCGGCAAGGCGATGCTGTGGTGCGTGCTGATCGCGGTGACCGTGTGTGCGCTGGCCGTGCACACGGCGGCGATCCGGCTGGCGTTCGCGATGGCCCGGGACAACAACCTGCCCGCGTCCTCGATGCTGGCGAAGGTCAGCCCGCGCTTCAAGACGCCGGTGCTCCCGGCCGTGATCATCGGCATCCTGGCGCTGGCCATCCTGGTCGTGAACATCCGCCAGCCGCAGATCTTCACGGTCGTCACCAGCATCGGCATCATCATGATCTACCTCGCCTACCTGGGTGTCACCGGTCCGATGCTGGTGGCGCGGCTGCGCGGCAAGTGGCAGCCCGCGGGCGACGGCAAGTTCTCGCTGGGCCGCTGGGGGCTGCTGGTCAACATCCTCGCTGTGCTGTGGGGCGCGGGCATGACGATCAATCTCATGTGGCCGCGGGCCTCCGTCTACAACGCCACCGCCCCCTTCCACTGGTACCTCCAGTGGGGCGCCGTGCTCTTCGTCGGCGTGATCATGGGCGGCGGCTTCGCCTACTACTGGTTCATCCAGCGGCACAGGACCGGAGTGCTCGCCGAACACCGGCTGGACTCCGAACCGGCGACCGGGCCCCTCGCCGCCCCGGCGGCCGACTGAAATTCCGCACCAAGGACGTCTCCGTCATAAGGAGGTCAACTCCCCATGAGTATCGATGAGTTCGACTACGTCGTGGTCGGCGGCGGCACCGCGGGCAATGTAGTGGCGGCCCGGCTGTCGGAGGACCCGTCCGTCACCGTGTGCGTCCTGGAGGCGGGGCCCAGCGACGTCGGCGACGACGACGTCCTGAAGCTGGAACGCTGGATGGGCCTGCTGGAGTCCGGCTACGACTGGGACTACCCGGTCGAACCCCAGACCAGCGGCAACAGCTTCCTGCGGCACGCCAGAGCGAAGGTGCTCGGCGGCTGCTCCTCGCACAACTCCTGTATCGCCTTCTGGGCCCCGGCCGAGGACCTCGACGACTGGGCCGCCGCAGGCTGTACGGGCTGGAGCGCCGCCGACCTCTTCCCGCTCTACCGACGGCTGGAGAACAACGACGCTCCCGGGGAGCACCACGGCCGCACGGGTCCGGTGAAACTCCGCACGGTGAAGAGTGAGGACCCGTGCGGCACGGCGCTGTTGGAGGCATGTGCGCAGGCAGGGATTCCCACCACGGGCTTCAACACCGGCAAGACGGTGATCCGGGGCGCCAACTGGTTCCAGATCAACTCCGACGAGAACAACATCCGTCAGTCGTCGTCGGTCGCCTACCTCCACCCGGTCCTGGGCAAGCGGCCGAACCTGGAGGTACGGACGGGGGTTCGGGCCAAGAAACTGGTGCTGGAGGGCCAGCGCTGCGTCGGCGCCGAGTACCTCGACCCTGACCTGATCCACACCCGGACGGCACGGGCCCGACGCGAGGTCATCGTCTCGTGCGGCGCCATCGACTCACCGAAGCTGCTGATGCTGTCGGGCATCGGACCGGCCGCGCATCTGCGCGAGGTCGGCGTCGAGGTGGTGGTCGACTCGGCGGGCGTCGGCGAGAACCTCCAGGACCACCCCGAGGGCGTCATCATGTGGGACGCCAAGCAGCCCATGACCACCACGTCCAGCCAGTGGTGGGAGGCGGGCATCTTCTACGACACCGAACCGGGCCTGGACCGGCCGGACCTGATGTTCCACTACGGGTCCGTCCCGTTCGACATGAACACCGCACGCTGGGGTTACCCCACATCGGAAAACGCCTTCTGCCTCACCCCGAACGTGACCCGCGCGAAGTCACGGGGCACGGTGCGGCTGCGGACCCGTGACTACAGGGACAAGCCGAAGGTGGATCCGCGGTACTTCACCCATGAGCACGATGTCCGGGTGATGACGTACGGGCTGCGCCTGGCCCGGACGATCGCGTCGCAACCTGCGCTCAGCGGCTGGGCGGGCGCGGAACTCACCCCCGGCCCGGACGTTCGGACGGATGACGAGTTGCTGGACTACATCCACAAGACCCACAACACCGTCTACCACCCGTCCTCCACAGTGAAGATGGGCGCGGACGATTCCGCTCCGCTGGACGCGCGGTTGCGGGTGAAGGGGGTCGAGGGGCTGCGGGTGGCGGACGGTTCGGTGATGCCGGAACTGGTGACGGTGAATCCGTGCATCACGACGATGATGATCGGCGAAAAGTGCGCGGATCTCTTGAAAGCCGACGCCTAAGGACTCTGCGGTACAGGCCGCGGGGCGACTGCGGGCCGGTCGTGGCTGGTCGCGCAGTTCCCCGCGCCCCTAGGTTGCGCTGGGCGCCGGACGTTTGAACATCCGGGTCGCCGTGATCTCGCTGTGTCCGCCTTCCCCGGCGGGAGCCTGCGGCAGTCCCGGCCGGAGGTGTTCCTCGACGCTGATGTACTTGAGCCCGGCCCGCAGATCCGCGTCATTGCGCAGCCGGATGACCAGTGGGAACTCCGCCAGCGCGGTCGTGTCGAACAGGCCCGTCGTGTACAGGAGTTGGACACCGAGCGCATCCGACACGGCACGCTGAAGCTCCAGCAGATACGTCGCGTTGGCCCGCCCGATCGGGTTGTCGAGGAACAGCGTGCCCGCGTGCCGGTGCTTGTCACGCCCACGGTCGTTGCTCCGGAGTGCGGCCATCGTGCAGTACAAGGCGATGGCCGCGGTGAGCAGCTGTCCACCCGAGAACACGTCGCCCATCTGCCCCACCGGCACCCGCTCCGCACGAAGCACCGCGTCCGGCTTGAGGATCTCGACGGCCACACCCTTTGGCTGCAGCGCCGCCGCGACTCCCCGCAGCAGCAAGGACATCCCGTCCCGTCGCAGATCGGAGTTCTTCTTCACCGCGGCCCGCGTCGCCTCGTCGATGACCTCGCCGAGCCGCTCGGTGAGCGTGGCCTGGTCGGGTTCCTCGAAGCGGATGCGCAGGAACTCCTGCCCGGACCACTCCCCCAGCCCCTCGGGCAACCGCGACAGCCGCTGGGCGGACCGCAGAGTCGCCAGCGCCGACTCGACGAGCCCGCGGAGCCGGTCCACGATCGAGTCCCGGTTCCGCTCCAGCTGCGCCAACTCGTCGGTGAGCACCCGCAGTCGGGGCGCGAACGCGTCCGCCCACTTCTGCGCGTGCTCGGGCAGCGCGGCGGCGGGCAGTTCGCGGATCTGCTGCCGCGCAGGCGTCCGTACCTGCTCGTACCGCGTGGAATTAGCATGCCGTACGAGCACATCGCTCGCCTCTCGTACGGCGGACTCGGCGGCGGACAGATCGGCGGCGCAGCCCCGCAGGGAGCGCCGTGCCTCGGCGCCGGACTGCCGTGCCTCGTCCAGGCTGCCGGGATACGGCTCCGGCTCCTCCTGCTCCTCGTCCGAGGTGTGCTCGCGCAGCAGGTCACGCAGCATGGCGGCGATCTCGTCGAAGCCACCGGCCGCGTCCTCGGCGGCCCGGTGGGCGTCGAGGAGTTCGGCGTGTGCCTCCCGGGCCTGGCTCAACGCCTCGGTGCGGGAGGCGAGTTCGGCGGTGGCGGTCCGCAGGAGGGCCTGCGCGTGCTCGGCGTCGCGGGGCACCAGTTCCTCGGGCAGCTCGGTGTGTGCCTCGCCGTCCTCGGGCGCGTGCCGCTCGGCCTCGCCGCGCAGCCGCCCGAGCTGTTCGCTCGCGCTGGACATCCGGGTCTCCAGGAGCTGCACCAGCTCCTCGGCCCGGGCGACGGCGGCCTGCCGGGAGGGTCCGTCGGACCCGTCCGGGGACTGAAGCAGCTGCTCCGCGCGCGTGCGGACCTTGTTGCTGAGCCGGTCGAGTTCGGCCCGCGCCGCACTCTCGTCGCTCTCCGCGCGGGCCTGCTCGGCCCGCAGATCGGCGTCGACGCCGACCTTCTCGTACAGCTGCGATGCGGCGCGATAGGCCTCGCGGAGGGCGGGAAGGGACGACGTCGGAGCACC
>NZ_JBFALC010000082.1:0-37857 GCF_040656035.1 Streptomyces sp. NPDC050211 | reverse complement strand
TTTCGTTGTTCTTCCCCGGCCCTCCGCCGTGGCCCTCGCCGCTGGGGGGGGGGGGGGGGGGGGGGGGGGGGGGGGGCCGGTGTGACGGGAGTCCGGCCCGCACCACGTACGGGGGTTACTGGAAGGCGATCGGGACGTGCACGTCGTACTTGCGGTCGTTCGTGTCGAAGTGGTCGGCGCGGGTGACCACCGCGCAGGTCACGTCCTCGCCGCAGACGCTGCCGTCCTCGAGGGTCGCCTGGACGTAGATGCTCACGCTGAAGGTGCCGCCGGTGCCGAACTTGGAGCTGTTGGCGAACATGCCGCCGAAGGTGTTGTTCACCCAGTGCGAGGCGCCGGTCGAGCCGGACTCGTCCTGGCCGCCGAGGCACGGGGTCGGCTTGTTGACGCCCGCCGCGCCGTCGACCACGCACAGGCCGACGTAGACGCCCTGGCCGGTGTTGTAGCCGGAGCCGGTGACGGTGATGACCTGGCCCGCGGCGGCGGCCGTGTTCGGCGCGGTCAGGGACAGGTTGTACGTGGTCGAGCCGTCGACGACCGTGCGGGTCGAGGTGGCGGCGGACGCGGAGGAGGCCAGACCGAGGGTGAGGGCACCGGCGGCGGCTACGGCGAGTGCGGCACGGGCGGAGTTACGTCTCATGGGGTACCGAGCACCTTTCTGGGTGAGTCGAGCGGGCGCTCAACTTAGGTTAGGCAAACCTAAGTACGACTTCGGCTTTACGCAACACCGAACTGAGCGGAAGCGACCGTCTGTTGGTCCATCGGCGAGTACAACTCGACCGCGTGCGCGCCCGCTTCGGCGGTGTCGTACACCGGGAAGGACCGCTCGACCCGGCCCTCGTCGTCGGCCACCGCCTGATAGCGGGTGTCGCCGTCGATCGCGACGAGCACGACCGTGCCGGGCTCGAACCCCGTTCCGGTGACGGTCTGTTCGCCGCCCGCGGCCAGGGTCGGGTGGGCGACGGACGCGGTCGGTGAACTCGCCGTCGGCGGCCGGGGTTTCGGTAGTTTTGGCGCCAGCGCCGGGGCGCTCGGCGTCGGTTCAGGAGTCTCGGCGGGCGTCTCGCTCCCCGTCCCCACCGTCACATCCAGCACGCCCAGCCCGTCCCCCGCCGCGAACTCCGCGCCGCTCCACGCGGACAGCAGCGCCGCTCCCTCCTCCGTGAGAGACGCGCGCAGGCCGGTCCAGGTCACCCCGCCCGCCCGTACGGCGATGGCGGCGTCGTCCGTCGCTACCTCGGCCAGCGTGAGGTCACGGGCCCGTCCGTCGACGGCCGTACGGGTGTGCAGGGCGCCGTCGTCGCCGTCCAGGGCCAGCCGCAGGGAACCCAGGACGAGCGGCTGTCCGGCGGGGCCGTCGAGGCGGAGCGTGCCGCCCAGGTCGATGTCCGCGGCGCCGGTCGCGGGGTCGGTGCGACCGCCCGTGGCCGGGAAGGACGTCCGGTTCGCCGAGCCCTGCGCAGCGGGCCGGGCAGCCGTGAGCGTCACACCCTCCAGCTCCGCCGAGCCCGTAGCCCAGGTCGCGTAACCGCCGGACACCTCACGCGGGAACGTGTCGTCCGCGCTAGCGGAGCCCGCGGGAGCCATCAGGGCGAGCAGGGCGCCGCCGGCTATAACCGCGGCGCCAGGTCTCTTCAGCATCTTCAAGTCTCCTTGAGTCAAACGCGCCCCAAAGGGGCGCGGGGAACTGCGCGACAAGCCCCCACCGGCCCGCAGTGAACGAACCGCCTATCCAGCTGAGCGCTAGCTCGCCCGCCGGCGCCGTCGCGCCAAGTACCACGTCCCCGCACCCACCACGACCAGCCCCGCCGCAGTCGCCCCGCTCGCCAGCGCGAGCGACCCCGTGCTGGCGAGTGGGCCGTCGGAGGTTTCGTCGCCGCCCGTGCTGCCCCCGCCCGTCGTACTCGCGCCGGCCGTCGCGCTCGGCGTCGCCCCGGAAGCCCCCTCCGCTTCCGGCACGCCGCCGCTCCCCCCGAAGGTCACCGGGATCCGTACCGTCTGCGACTGGTCCCCGCCCCGTGTGTGGTCGTTGCGGGTGATGACGGCGCAGGTCACGCCGGACTTGGTGCAGTCGGTGTTGGCGTCCTTGGCGCGGACCTTGAGTCGCACGCTGAAGGAGCCGTCGTGGCCGCTGCCCTTGTAGGGCTTGGCCAGGCCCTCGCCGTACGAGGGCGGGTTGGAGGAGATCCAGACGGACGCCCCGGACTCGCCGGACATGTCGACGCCGCCGACGCAGGGCGTGGGTGTCTTCCCGGCTCCGTTGTCCACGCAGAAGGCGACGTAGATGCCCTTCTCCGTGTTGTAGCCGGCGCCGGAGACCGTGACCGTCTCGCCCGCCGCGGCGAGGCCGGAGGCCTTGGAGACGGTGAGTTTCTGGTCCTCGGGTCCGGTCGCCGAGTTGCCTGCCGCGGATGCCGGTACGGCGGCCGTGAGCACCAGGGCGACCGAGGCGGCGACCCCGGTGAATCCGGCAACTCTCCTGCGATACAAGCCACTTGTGGACATCAAGTCACACCCCCACCTCGGGTAATTAAGGTAAACCTAACCTAAGCTAAGGCTCAACCGTGTGGGGGATACGAGACGTGAAAGGACCGGCGATGCAGAAGTCCGGAAGAAACCCGCGAGCGTGGGCCCTCGCCTCGCTCGCCCTGGCGGTCGCCCTGCTCACCGGCGCCTGCGCGGGCAACTCCGCCGATGCGGGCGGCGCTTCGGACGCGTCCCCGGTCTCCGCGAGCGAGCGGGCCGGCACGGCTGAGAAGCAGCTCGCGAAGAACACGCTCGTACCGCTTGAAGGCGAGGTGCCCACGCCGGAGTTGCCGGTGACCGTCGACTCCTCCGACGGCCGCAAGGTGACCGTGAAAGACGCGTCGCGGATTCTGCCGCTCAACGGCGGTGTGGCGGAGATCGTGTTCACGCTGGGGCTGGGTGACAAGGTCGTGGGCCGTGACATCACCGCCACCTTCGAGGAGGCGAAGAAGCTCCCGCAGGTCACCAAGGCGCACGATGTGAGCGCGGAGAGCGTGCTGTCGCTCAGGCCGACGGTCGTCCTCGCCGACACCGACACCGGTCCGTCCGAGGCGATCGACCAGATCCGGGACGCGGGGGTCCCGGTGGTCGTCCTCGACCCGGCGACGAAACTGGCCGACGTCACGACCCGTACGACCCGGATCGCCGAGGCGCTCGGCGTCCCCGAGGCGGGCAAGGCGCTCAACGACCGTATGAGCGACGAACTCGCCGCCGCCCGCGCCGCCGTCGCCGAGGGCAGCAGGCCCAAGGTCGCCTTCCTCTACATGCGCGGCAGCGCGGCCGTCTATCTGATGGGCGGCAAGGGCTCCGGCGCCGACTCGCTGATCGAGGCGGCGGGCGCGGTCGACGCGGGCGTGGAGGCCGGTCTCGACAAGCCCTTCACGCCGCTCACCAGTGAGGCCCTGGTCTCCGCCCGGCCCGATGTGATCCTGATGATGGACAAGGGGCTGGAGTCGGTGGGCGGCGTCAAGGGGCTGGAGGAGATCCCGGGGATCGCCCAGACCCCGGCAGGAGCGGCCCGGCGGGTCGTGTCCCTGGAGGACGGCGTGCTGCTGAGCTTCGGACCGCGCACCCCACTCGTCATCGACATCCTGGTTGACCGGATTCACCGGGGATGAACCCGATCTCACACTGCTGGTGAACCGCTAGTGAAGGTTACGGATTGAACAACCCCTGGTGGCTTTGGGGCGATCGGGTGACGATGGAGGTATGACTCTGGCCCAGCGTGCCCTGGAGCGACTGGAAGCCTGGCCCGACCTCACGGCGGTCCAGGCCAGTTGCGGTACCGGGCGCGCACTGCGCTCCCGGCGCTGCGAAATCGTGCACTTCCACTCCGACCACGAAGTGGACCTGCATCTCACCAGCGGTGCCATCAGGCGTTTCGCCGAGGATTTGGAGCGGTCCACGGCGATCCGTGTGGTGCCCGGTTCCCGGTGGGTGACGGTTCACCTCGACTGTGAAACCGACGTCGACCTGCTGGCCAGCCTGGTGAGCGTCGCCCTCCAGGCCCACGAGAAGCCGTCCCAGCCCGGCGCTCTCCCGCCCGCCGGCTGCAACTTCCACCGCGTCACGGTCCTGCCCAGACAGCACGAGCGGGGCTGACGCCTCACGTCATCCGCCACGTCATCCCGTCGTAAGCGCCCGGTGCGAGGCTGCGGCGATGGACGACACGACGGATGAGACGGCGTACGACGAGACGGACACGACCGCACTCGCCCGCACCCTGCTCGACATCCCCGCGCACCGTACGGCCGCCATCGAGGTCCTCAGCGCGACCGACGGCACCGCCGAACTCACCTGCCTCACCCCGGAGTCCCTCACCAATGTGATCGGCTCCCTCCACTCCAGCGGCCTCATCGCCCTCGCCGACGCGGCGGGCCTGGCCGCGATCATCGCCGAGAGCACGGGCCCCGACGACATGACGGGCGTCGTTCCGCTGGGCACCCACGCGAGCATGGAGTTCCTGGCCCCGGCACGCGGGCGCTTGGTCGCCACCTGCCGTCTGACGCGGGAAGCGCGGGATGCCGTACGACCGCTGCTGGCGCGCGAGACCCACCGGGCGCGGCTCTCCACCCGCACGGAGATCACGGACGCGACGGGGGCCGTGGTGTGCCGGGGGACGTTCGACTGGAGTGTGCGGCGCAGGAATTGAGCGGTGTGCAGGTCAGCCGAGGCAGATCACCAGCAGGCAGAGCTGCGACGACGGTGTCGAGGTCGGCGCCGGGGTGGAGGGCGTCTGCGACGGTGTCGCGGGCGCGGCGGGGGCGGTCGACGCGGAGGCGGACGGGGTGGGCGTCGGTGTCGTCGCCGGGGTGTCCGGGGTGCTGGGCAGCAGGGGCAGGCTCTGGCGCTGCTGCTGCGGGGTCGGCGGGGTGACGACCTTGTGCGACTGCGTGGTCCGCGGTGTGGTGGGGGACTGCTTGCCGGACTGCTGGCCGGGGACCTGGGGGGACGCCGGGTCGGAGGCCGATGCGGTGGGGGTCGGCGAGGCCGGGCGGGTGTCCTGCTCCGGCGTCTCCTCCTCCACCCCGGTCGTCTGCTGGCCCGTACCGCCCATGATCGTGTCGTCCGGGGTCGTGGCCGCCTGTGCCCGGTCGTTGTCGCCGCGCTCCATCGTGGCGAAGCTCAGGCCGCCGCCGACCAGGGCGACGGCGGTCGCGATCATGGCCCGGCGCTGGTGCTTCTTCAGCCGGGCGAGCTGCCGGCGCCGCGCGGCCCGGCCGCCGTGGGGTGCGGGGGACGCGACCGGGGCGTGGCTGGGGGCCTGGACCTCCGTGTCGTCGTCCATGACGGGCTGCCCGGTGCCGGCCTCGTCCATGGCGGGCCCGGTGTCCGGCTCGTCCGGGCGGCGGTACCAGCCGGCCATCGTCATCGGGGCTATGTCCGGGGCGTAGGCGCCGCACCCGGGACAGACCAGGGCGCCGTTGAGGTGCCGGCGACACGTGGTGCAGTAGTCCATCTCTGGTCTTCCTGGGTTGACGGCATCGATTGGCCAGCAACCTAACGAGGCTTTCGAAAGCCTGTGTGCAGCACCTGTGGTGCTCTTGCGCAGATTCCCTGACCTGTGACCGCATGCACCCCGCGTGTGACACGGGGTGCATGCGCTGTCCGTTGTGGGCGGTTACGAGAACAGGAGTCGCCAGGTCAGCGGGCCCGGGTAGCCGTCCGCGTCGCCGCGCAGTTCCTTGCGGGACTTCTGGAAGTCGCGGACGTTGAGGCGGTCCGCCTCGCCCCAGGCCTGGCTGGGGCCGACGCGGTAGTGGTCGCCGAAGCCCCGCTTCACGAGCTGCTTGCCGAGTTGCAGGACGTACTTGTTGGAGGCGCCCTCACGGAAGTACTTGCGGCCCGGGTAGGCGGGCACCTTCGGCTTCGAGGGCTTGGACGGCTCGGTCTCCGACGGGTTGTCGTCGTCGAGGTCCAGGTCCGCCTTGGCGTGCTTGAGGAGGCGGGCGAAGTCGATCGCGCCGGGGTCGCCGTGGTCGTTCTCGGGTACGTGCATGTGTCCGCACACGCCCTTGAACCCGCTCCACTTCGCGCCGGACATGCGCTGGCCGCCGCCGTTGGCGTACGACGTCGGGTAGGCCGGCCATGCCTTCGGGCCGGTCAGTGGCAGACCGTGCTCCTCGTGCATCCAGGCGAGGAAGCGCGCGACGCCGAGCAGCGCCCAGTCGGGGGCGTCGGGCCAGTAGATGTGCGACTGCCCGGCGTCCTGCCACTTCTTGTGCGCCTTGGGGTCGCAGGTGCCGACCAGCTCGACCTGGCACACGTTGAGCGTGTTCGTCTCGACGCCGCCGCGCAGGTTCTGCAGGGCTCTGGACGAGGTCTCCACGTCGAAGTGCTGGTACCACCTCAGCTTCTTGGCGGAGAGGTCGGGCACGGCCGTGAGGTTCGGGGCCGAGCCGCCACCGCCGTATCCGGGCAGGCTGCGGCCCTCGGTGGTGTGCAGGACGACGACGTTGACCTCCATCGCGTCGCCGCCGAAGTCGTCCTGGTACCAGTTCGCGCGGCTCGCTCCGGGATACCGCTGCGGTCCTGTCTTGGTGCTCACTCCGGCCTCCTCCTGGTCACGTTGACCAACTGCCCTGAAATGTAAGGGCATTGGCGGTGATGGCGGAGGAGGCTCGAGCGTCCTGTAGCAGGAGTGTTGCGTCAGTCCGTGCCGAGGGCCGTGCGCAGGGTGCCGATCGCCTGACGGATCGCGCCCTCCGCGGCATTCGTCCCGCGCAGCGCGTTGAGCATCACGAAGTCGTGGATGATGCCCTGGTAGCGGACCGCGGTGACGGGGACGCCCGCCTCGCGGAGCTTGTTGGCGTACGCCTCGCCCTCGTCGCGCAGCACGTCCGCCTCGCCGGTGATGACCAGGGCCGGGGGCAGCCCGGTGAGCTGCTCGGTGCTGGCGCGCAGCGGGGACGCGGTGATCTGCGCGCGCTCCGCCTCGTCGGTCGTGTACTGGTCCCAGAACCACTGCATGCCGTCCCGGCGCAGGAAGTAGCCGGTGGCGAACTGGTGGTAGGAGGGCGTGTCGAAGCTCGCGTCCGTCACCGGGTAGAACAGCACCTGCTGGACGAGCGGGACGTCGCCGCGCTGCTTCGCCATCAGGGTCAGTGCGGCGCTCATGTTGCCGCCGACCGAGTCACCGACGACGGCGATCCGGGCCGCGTCCAGGTTCTTGGCGGCGCCCTCGCGGACGATCCACTGGGCGACCGCGTAGTTCTGCTCGATGGCGACCGGGTAGCGGGCCTCGGGGGAGAGGTCGTACTCCGGGAAGACCACGGCGGCGTTCGCGCCCACCGCGAGCTCGCGGACCAGCCGGTCGTGGGTGTGGGCGTTGCCGAAGACCCAGCCGGCGCCGTGGATGTAGATGATCACCGGGAGGGTCCCCTGGGCGCCGGCGGGCTTGACGATGCGCGCCCGGACGCTGCCGGTGGGGCCGCCGGAGACGGTGATCCACTCCTCGTCGACCTCGGGCTTCTCGATCTCGCCCGACTGCACGTCGTCGACGGTCTTGCGGCCCTCGGCGGGGTCGAGGTCGAAGAGGTACGGCGGGTTGGCGGTGGCCTCGGTGAAGGCCTGGGCGGCGGGTTCCAGGACGGGGCGGGGGGCGGTGCTGTCGGTCATGGCGATCTCCTCGGATCGAGAGCCGTCGTGGGTGGCGGCACACCATGAAGGTACTGCGCGATTAAGTCGTGCGCAACTCATTTGTGCCCTATTGAATCGGGTAGACTTGAACATGTACGGTGAACGAACAGCTTTAAGACATGGAGGAGGGCGACATGACCGCTGCGGCACCGGACGCGCGAGAGGGCTCGCTGCTCCTCGACGACCAGCTCTGTTTCGCACTGTATGCGGCATCTAGGGCGGTCACCACCCGATATCGCCCGCTTCTGGACGCTCTGGGCCTGACCTACCCGCAGTACCTGGTCATGCTGGTGCTGTGGGAGCAGGACTCCATCTCCGTACGCGACTTGGGAGCCGCCCTCCAGCTCGAGTCCAGCACCCTCTCCCCGCTTCTGAAGCGCCTGGAGGCGAGCGGGCTGCTCCACCGCGAACGCCGCCCCGAGGACGAGCGCTCCGTCGCCATCCGCCTCACCGAAGCGGGCGCCGAACTCCGCGAACGGGCCGCCGCCGTGCCCCTCGCCATCGGCGACGCGATGGGACTGACCCCGGAACAGGACGCGCAGGCCAAGCAGTTGCTGCGGCTGCTGACGGCGAACGTGACGGAACGCTGACGGGGGCTGACGGGGGTCGCCCGTACGCCACGAGGGCCGCACCCCTTTGTCGATCTTGGAGCCCGGCAGGTCGAACTCCTTGCGGTGAGCGGGACCGGCGTTCCGCGCTGAGTGAATGCCGTGTTCCGCAACCCGGCCGCCCCAACAGGCAACCCCCACACCGCATTTACCTGTCTCACAGGTTGTTCACAGACCTGTCAGGCCCGGGGGTACGACGGCCGGCGGGGCGTGGACTGTCCAGTCCGATGCCATTGACCATGGCACTCGCAGACGAGGAATCGATGACCAGTCAGCAACACCGCAAGCGTGTGAAACGCTCGGCACTCGCCGTCTCCGCCGCGCTCGCCGTCGTGGCCGGAGTCGCCGCCACCGCTCCCGGCGCCGGGGCGGCGCCGTCGACCACACCCGGCAAGCCGAAGCTCAAGCTGATCGCCGCGTCGAACGCGGTGACAGCCGAACGCTGGGAGTGGGAGGGGGAGACCGGCATCAGCATGGACCTGGGGACGTACGTCACCGTCGACAACGCGCCGCTGGAGATCAAGATCAAGCGCAAGTCGTACAAGGACCCCATCGTCGCCCAGCAGATCCTGCGCGACGGCACGAAGACCACGACCAAGACCCTCCCCGCCGGCCTGGTGAAGGACTTCACCGGGCTGCCCGGGTTCCTGGAGGTGTCCTTCAAGAACACGGCCGGCCAGGAGGTGGCCAAGACCAAGGGCACCTTCTGCCCGAACAACGCCTCCGGCCGTATCCGACCCGACGGCGCGGCGACCAACCACTATCCGGAGAGCTGCCCGACCAACCCGTTCACGCTGGGCTCGGTGTGGGGCGTGGAGAAGGGCTGGGCGTCCAACGCCAGCGCCTTCGGCTACGACAAGCCGGTGGACCTGCCGGTCGGTGAGTACACGGCGAAGGTGCGGGTGGCGAAGAAGTACCGGGACCTGCTGGGCATCCCCAACGACCAGCCGACGATCAAGGTGACGGTGCGTCAGGAGTCCGACGGGGGCGGCGGCGTGGGACTGACCTCTCACTCCGGCCACTCCGGCCACTCCGGGCATCAGGCCGCCGGCCACGCGGGCCACCACGGCCCCGACGCCCCCATCCCGGGTGCCCTCTCGCACGCCCTCGAGGACCGGGGCCTCGCCCACCACCTGGGCGACGGACGCGGCCACACCGACGGCTCCCGCATCGCACCCGCGCTGAAGCCGGCCACCAAGCGGCCCACCGGCCGGGCGAGCGTCCCGGACGTGCCCAAGCCCGACCTGCGTTCCCTGCCCGCCTTCAACATCGGCATCAGCGACGGCGAGGACGGCGACGTACCCGGCAAGGACTACCTCGCCTTCAGCGCCAACGTCTGGAACGCCGGCCCCGCCCCCCTCGTCGTGGACGGCTTCCGCAGCCCCGGCAAGGAGCTGATGGACGCCTATCAGTACTTCTACGACGCGTCCGGCAAGCAGGTCGGCTACACCCCCACCGGCACCATGGAGTGGGACGGCCGCGAGGGCCACGATCACTGGCACTTCACCGACTTCGCCAGCTACCGCCTGCTCAGCGCGGACCAGACGAAGGAGGTCCGCAGCGGCAAGGAGGCGTTCTGCCTGGCCAACACGGACGCCGTCGACTACACGGTGAAGAACGCCAACTGGAAGCCGTACAACACCGATCTGTCGACCGCCTGCGGCGAGGAGAACTCCATCTCCGTACGGGAGGTCCTCGACGTCGGCTCCGGTGACACGTACACCCAGAACATTCCCGGCCAGTCCTTCGACATCACCGACGTGCCGAACGGCACGTACTACATCCAGGTCATCGCCAACCCGGAGAAGCGCCTGAAGGAGACCAGGACCACCAACAACGTGGCCCTGCGCAAGGTCGTCCTGGGCGGTGCCCCGGGCGCCCGCACGGTGAAGGTCCCGCCGCACCACCTGATCAACGCCGGGTAGTCGACGCCGATGATCGCCGCACCGGTTCGCGTCAGCGAGCCGGTGCGGTGTCGTTTGCGTGCCGGGACGGTGCGACCGCTCAGAGGTCGTTCACGTCGACCAGCCCGTCCTGGATGGCGCGGGCGACCAGGCTCGCCTTGGTCCGCGCGGGGCGGCCGACGTTGGCGTACTTGATCCGTACGCGGTCCAGATACGAGTTGACCGTCCGTACGGACAGGCCGAGGCGTTGCGCGACCAGCTCCTTCGACTCCGACTGGAACCACTCGATGAGCACGTTCTCCTCGCGCAGGGAGAGCTGGGGGCGGTCGGCGCGGGTGTTCGTGCCCAGCGCGCCGGCCAGCGCGGGCGGCATGTAGGGCCGATCGTCTGCCGCTGCAAGCGTCGCCTCGACCAGGTGGTCTCGGCCCTCGCTCTTGGTCAGAAAGGTCGCGGCTCCCAGGTCCAGGCAGCTGAGCGCTGTCTGCTCGTCGTCCCGCATCGAATAGACGACCACCTGCCGCCCGGCGTCGACGAGTCGTCGCAGGCTGCCGAAGGCGGGGCCGCCCTCGCCCAGTTGCAGATCCAGGACGACGACATCGGCCGCGTTGCCCGGCTCGGTCCAGGCTTCCCGTACGGAGTCGCCGGCCGCGACGACGGTGATGGGCCGCCGCGATGCGGCGTACCACGCCTCCACGCCCGCGAGGATGGCGGGATGGTCGTCGACGACGACCACGCTGACCGGTGCGCTGTCACTCATGCCAGCTCAACTCCGGAGACCGCCGTTCTTCTCCAGCCGGCCTCCACCCACACACTTCCACCACGCGCCGTTCTGGCCACGCTCACCTTCGGCTCCGTGGCACGGCCGTGGGCCGGCGCGGTTTCTCCCGTGCCATGGCCGTCGGTGCAGTCCTCGCTGATCACGCTCACGCGTACCGCGCGAGGTGTCCATACGACGGTGACCCGCGCGGTCGAGCGGGTACGGCCCAGAATCACCGCCACCGGGTCGACCAACTCCCTGCGTACCTCCAAGGGCACCTCACCCGGCCGGCCCCGTACGGCCAGGCTCACCGTGACCCCGTGGTGCTCGGCCACCTCGACGCAGGCCCGTACCTCGTTCAGCAGCGGGTCCACGACGGCATCGCCTTCCGCGAACAGGCGGCGCATCCGGGCGGCCTCCACGCCGCACCGCAGCCTGACGTCCTCGTCGTGCGGGCTCAGCACGCCGTGGCCGAGGCCCACGAGCAGCGGCACTGTCGTCGCCATCAGGGCGCGGTAGCGCTCCTTGTGATCACGCTGCATGTCCTCGTGGATGCGTTCCCGGGTACGCAGTTCTTCCTCCTGTGCGGACGTGGTCCCCGCGGCCGGCGCCGTGCCGTGCAGCAGGTGCGTCATGAGTACGCCTACAGAGAGCTGGAAACCACAGATTGAAATCGCGGAGATCCCCATGACGGCCGACTCCGCGGCGGTGGGCGCCCCCGACAGGAACACGGCGGTCGCGTTGAGCCCCAGATGCGCCGCGAGGAATGCCGCGAACGCCTTGACCCGCAGGTCCGCCAGCAGGAACAGCGCATGCCAGCCGACCAGTCCGAACACCCAGTCCGGCGCACCCGTCAACCGCTCCGCCGGGAGCGTGAACGCGCCGGTCGCCGAAACGGTCAGCACCGCGCCCAGGCTCCACCAGCGCACCCTCGGCGGGATCTGCCTGCCGCGCAGCAGATGCGCGGCCCCGGTCGCCGCGACGGCGGCGAGGCAGACGAAGGCCGCCGTCTGGGCCCATGCGGGGCGGTACACGCCTTGGTGGGAGGTGAGTTGGTGCAGTGAGAAGGAGAACTGCGACAGCAGGCAGATCAGCAGCGCGGCCAGTTGGGCCCCGTGCAGCAGCTGCCTGCGGATGAGGCGGACGACGGCCGTGTGTGCCCGGGCGCGGGGCGGGTGCGGCAGGCCCGTCACCTGGGCTCCGTCCCCGGCCTGTGAGGCCCGGGCTCGGTCGTGCCAGCGCCACTGCACGCGGGTCCCGGTGCCCGGATACGAGGTGACGGAGGCGGAGCCCGAGACCGCGTGCATTCGGCCGATGATGGAACCGGAGATGCCGCGGCGCCGTGCGGGGACGGACTCCGGGTCGAAGCCCCGCCCCGCGTCGGACAGTTCGACCACGACGCCGCCGTACTCCTCCGCCCATGCCCTGAGTTCCGCCTCCCGCACCCCGGCGTGGCGTGCCACATTGGTGACGGCTTCCCGGACCCCGTTGAATATCGCGAGCCCGGGGCCGGACGGGACCGCGAGCGGGCCGTCGATGTGCGTCTTGAGCCGCACGCGGTCGCGGCCCTCACCCTCGGGCACACAGCCGAGCAGGGCAGCGAGGTCGACGTTCCCCGTCTCGAATCCGGGCATGGCGGACAGCGCCTCCAGATCCTGCCGGGCACGCGCAGGCAGCCACGACCAGTCCCGGCCGTCGCCCTGGGAGACCATCAGCAGCGTCGCGCTCGCCGTGTCGTGCAGGGTCGCCAGGTACTCGCGCTCGGCCGCCCTCCGTGCGGCGGCGACATCGGCCTCCCGGCGCGACGCCGCCCTGAGCGCGGCCGACCGGTCGGCCGACCTGGCCCGCGCCCGGACGATGAGGTAAGCCGCTCTCGACAGGCCCGCCAGGATGAGGATGCGCGCCAGGGGTATCACCTCGGGGCCGTGCCCGGGCGAGGAGAGAAGGTCGCCGAGCGCGCAGACGGCGACCCCCAGCGCGGCCAGAGTGGCCCCGGCCGCCGGTCGCGTCGCCCACTCGTGCTGGAAGGTGATGACGCTGATGCTGACGATCGCCTCCACCATCACCTCCGCGCCGTCGCCGCCGAGTACCGGCTGCGACAGCCCCGTCAGCACCAGCACGGCCGCGTCCAACGGCCACAGTAGGGCGGACGGGAGCGGGCGGCGCAGCGCGTAGAGCCGTACACCGCAGGCGAGGAGAGCGGGCACCAGCAGCGGCATCGCCGGGAGAATCTCCGCCCCCTCCGCCGAGACGACGCCCAGCGCACCGCACAGGCAGACCACGGTGGACCGCAGCCACACTCCGTACCGCTCGAGAGTCAGGATCACCAGGCGCTCGCCGGCCCCAGGGCCTTCCCACGGCTCAGCGACTCCAGCCCTGTTCCCCGCGTGTCCCCCGATCCGCATGAGACAAGGGTAGTTGAAACACGATCAAGGTGTCGGGTCTGCCTTCGCCTTGTGGGGCGAACGACCGTCACACTCGGTGGCCGGGCCGGGCTACTGTCCTCCCCGTCGTACGGGGGGCTGACGCAGGCTGTGGCAGCCGCGCACGACCTCACTCTCCATACTTTTCCATCGATGGAAGGTCCGCCATGTCTGCCACCTCTCGCAACCGTGCGCTGACGGCTTCGGCCACAGCCTTCACCGTGGTCGCCTCGACGCTCGCGTTCGTCGCCGCGTCCGCTCCCGCCGCGCAGGCCGCGTCCTGCTCCAGCACCTACCTGAGCTACGGCAGCCGTGGCACTTGCGTGAAGCTGCTCCAGAAGAACCTGGGCGGGCTCACCGTGGACGGCGTGTACGGCTCGGGGACGCGCAGCCGCGTCCGGTCGTTCCAGGACGACGCCAACATCGGCGTCGACGGCAGGGTCGGACCCCAGACCTGGCGGAAGCTGGCGACCTACGGCAAGGCGCTGGGCTGGAAGGCCGGGCTCACCGTGTACATGTGCAAGGAGAATTCGACGGATTTCCGCGTCTCCGCGTGGAACAACTCGGGCGACAACGCCAATTGGCTGTTCTACACGGCGCAGAGCTCTTGGCCCATTGAGGGAGAGGCCCTCGCGGATGACCGGATCGAATCCCAGGGTCACGTCTACGCCGACACGTACAACAGCGAGAAGCTCGTGGTCTGGGTCGGCAGGTACGGCCGCGACAACGCCCAGACCACCACCAAGGTGCGTGACTTCTCGCGCAGCACCCTGCCCGCCTGCCGGTAGCCGTTCGAAAGGACTGGCCCATGCGACGGACCCGAAGATCCGCCACGCTGTTCTTCAGTGCCCTGGTGGCCCTCGCGATTACGTTGACCGCGGCTGCTCCGGCGAATGCCGCCGGCCCGAGTCGGGGCAACAGCGAGGAAACCGTCATCTTCATCCACGGTTATGCCCCGACCGCAACGCACGACTGCGAGGAGTACTTCAAGAACGCCGGGACCCTGTTCAGGAACAAGCACTGGGACGGGGACCTGTACACGTACGGGTACTACAACGGCAACTCGAACTGCTCTTACAACTTCCCCGCCGACCGCAACACGTCGCTCAACACGGTTGCGAAGGCGTTCGCGCAGCGAATTCACCAGCTGTACTCGAGGGACAACAAGAAGGTCGACATCGTCGCCCACTCCATGGGCGGCCTGATCGTCCGCACGATGCTCCGCCACGTCGCGCTGAAGGACGGGAGGGACGGCTGGCCGAAGTACCTCTACATCGAGGATGTCGTGACGCTCGGCACCCCCCACGACGGCACGAATTGGGGCGAGTTCCAAGACCAGTTCCGTCAGGCCCGACAGATGGAAAGGGGGAGCTCTTTCATCAACAGCCTCGGGGAAAACCTCTACCGGTCACAGATGGGCACCGACTGGACCCTGGTTTCATCGTTTGACGATGCGGTCGTCTCCGAAGGTTCCGGTGTCGGCGCACATTCGCAGCACAAGATCCAGTACAGGAATCTGCCCAACGACAATCCGCTCACCCGTGACCATCAGTCGCTGGTGAAGGTCTACACAGGTACGCACACCGCCCGCATCAAGCACACAAGGTGGAGCGGCTATGCCGAGCGAGCCTCACCACTGGAGCGAGCGCGCCAGGCGGTCTACTACCACTCCAGCACGTAAGTATCGGCCGGAGTACACCTGACGGATGACGGCCGCATGGCACCGCGGTACCGGTGCCTGCGGCCGTATTCACCTCTCCGGGCCCAAAGAGCCGCGGCAATACGTTCCTAGCGTGGGGGCACGTTCCTCGTACCCCATCCGGGAGTTCTCCGTGGCCACGTTCCTCTACCGGCTGGGCCGGTTCTCGTTCCGGCGACGACGGCTCGTCCTGATGCTGTGGATAGCCGTGCTGGCGGCCGTCGGCATCGGGGCCGCCGGTGTCAGCGCCAGCACGTCCGACGCGTTCACCATCCCCGGCACCCAGTCCCAGAAGGCGCTGAACCTGCTGGAGAAGGAGTTTCCGCAGGCGTCTGCGGACGGGGCCACGGCGCGGGTGGTGTTCGAGGCGCCGGACGGGCAGAAGCTGACGTCCGGGGTCCACAAGACCGAGGTGGAGTCGCTCGTCGGGGACCTCGGGCAGGCCGACCAGGTGGCGAGCGTCGCCGACCCGTACACCAGCGGCACCGTCAGCAAGGACGGCACGGTCGCCTATGCGCAGGTGACGTACGAGGTCGCGGGGGACGAGGTCACCGACCGGGCCCGTGACGATCTGGAGGAGATCGCCGGGAAGGGCGAGCGGGCGGGTCTCGCGGTCAGCATGGGCGGCGACGCCGTCGAGGAGCAGGCCCACCAGAGCACGGCCGAGCTGATCGGTATCGCGGTCGCCGCCGTCGTCATGGTCATCACCTTCGGCTCGCTGGTCGCGGCCGGACTGCCGCTGCTGACCGCGCTGTTCGGGGTCGGCGCGGCGATCCTCGGGATCACCGTCGCGAGCGCGTTCATCGACCTGAGCTCCAACACCAGCACACTGGCGCTGATGCTGGGCCTGGCGGTCGCCATCGACTACGCCCTGTTCATCGTCTCCCGGTACCGGGGGGAGCTGCGGGACGGGCACAAGCCGGAGGAGGCTGCCGGACGGGCGCTCGGTACGGCCGGTTCGGCGGTGGTGTTCGCGGGGCTGACCGTGGTCATCGCACTGGCCGGGCTGAGCGTCATCGGCATCAAGGTCCTGTCCGACATCGGTCTCGGCGCCGCCTTCGCGGTCGTCGTCGCCGTGGTCATCGCGCTCACCCTGCTGCCCGCGATGCTCGGCTTCGCCGGTCCCCGCATCGCGACGGGGAAGCTCAAGTCGCGCCGGATGAAGGCGATCGAGAGCGGCGAGCGCGAGCCGATGGGGGTGCGCTGGTCGCGGTTCGTGCTGCGCAACCCCGTCAAGATCCTCGGCGTCTCGGTCGCCGGTCTGCTGTTGCTCGCCATCCCGGCCCTGTCGCTCCAACTCGGCATGCCCGGCGACGAGTCGGCCACCCCCGGCAGCACCCAGCGCACCGCCTACGACACCGTCACCGACGGCTTCGGCCCCGGCTACAACGGCCCCCTGACGGTCGTGGTCGACGCCCGCGGCAGCGACGACCCCAAGGCCGCCGCCAATGACACGGTCACCCTCCTCGACGGCCTGCCCGACATCGCCTCGGTAGGCCCCGCGACGTTCAACCCGACCGGCGATGTCGCCCTGATCCGCGCCGTCCCTGGCTCCTCCCCCTCCAGCGAGAAGACCGTCGACCTGGTCTCCGACATCCGCGACCGGGGGCCACAGTTCCACGACGACTCCGGCGCCGAGCTGATGGTCACCGGCACCACCGCCCTCAACATCGACATCTCCGACAAGCTGAACGACGCCCTGATCCCGTACCTGTGCGTGGTCGTCGGCCTGGCGCTGGTCCTGCTGATGCTGGTGTTCCGCTCGATCCTCGTCCCGGTCAAGGCCGCCGCCGGCTTTCTGCTCAGCGTCCTCGCCACCCTCGGCGTCGTCGTCGCCGTCTTCCAGTGGGGCTGGCTCGCCGACCTCTTCGGCGTCGAACAGACCGGCCCGATCGTGAGCGTCCTGCCGATCTTCCTGGTCGGCGTGGTGTTCGGCCTCGCGATGGACTACCAGGTGTTCCTGGTGACCCGGATGCGGGAGGAGTACGTCCACGGGGCCGAGGCGAGGGAGGCGGTCGTCGCCGGTTTCCGGCACGGGGCCCGGGTGGTCACAGCCGCCGCGGTCATCATGATCTCCGTGTTCGCCGGGTTCATCTTCAGCGACGAGGCGATGATCAAGTCGATCGGCCTGGGCCTCGCCGCCGCCGTCTTCTTCGACGCCTTCGTGGTCCGGATGACCATCGTCCCGGCGGTGATGGCCCTGCTCGGCAGCCGCGCCTGGTCGCTGCCCGGCCGGCTGGACCGCCTCCTGCCCAACGTGGACGTGGAGGGCGAGAAGCTGCGGCACCTGCTCGACAAGACCCCGGAGAGCGACCGGGAGCCCGAGCCCGTGCCCACCGGCAGGGGCTGAGCGGTCGGCCGTACGATCCGAAGCAGGGCGTACGGCCCCGACGCCGGCCGTGACCACCCCGCCCAGCCCGCCGGTCCCACTCCCCCGGGGACCGGTGGGCGGCCCCTGTACCGAGAGGGCGTACGACGTGACAGGACCGACCGCCACCGGGCCGCCGGTGACCTCAGTCCCGCCCGAGACCTTGCTGGGCGGGGCCGAGCGGCGCTCGGACGTCGCGGTCATGCGTGCGCTCAAACGGGTGGTGGAGGCCGACCGGAATCGTTCTTGGGTCAGGCGCTGGGCAGGTCCGTTGTTCTGCGCGGCGTTCGGTATTCCCGCGCTCCAGGACGCGAGGAACGGCACCGGGCCAGGCGTACCGACGTTGCTGGTCCTGATGGCCGCCCTCTGCACCCCGCTGCTGTGGCGGCAGCAGCGGCCGATCCTGGTGTTCGCTCTCACCTCCACCGGCTCCGCGGTGGCCATCGCTCTGGACGCCAACACCGGGTCCGAGGCCGCGCGCGTGCTGGCGCTGCTCAATGTGGGCCGCAGCAGCCGGCCGGTTCAGCTGGCGGTCTGTATGGGCGTGGCCGTCGCGCAGACGTCCGTGGCCACCGTCCTGCGCGACGAGGGCCGGGACATCGGACTGCAGGCTCCGGTGGTGGCGATCATCCAGTCGGCCCTCGTGGCGGCGGTCGCCGCGGCCGGCCTGGTCGGCCGGGTGGTGAACGCGTACATCAGGGCCCTGCACGAACGCGCCCTCCGCCTGGAGGTGGAGCGGGACCAGCGCGTCCGGCTCGCCGCCGCCGCCGAACGCGCCCGCGTCGCCCGCGAGATGCACGACATCCTCGGCCACACCCTCGCCGTCATCGTCGGCCTCGCGAACGGCGCCGCCGGACTGACCGAGGCCAAACCCCGGCGCGGCGCCGAGACCCTGCGCATCATCGCCGACAGCGGCCGGGGCGCCCTCGCCGAACTGCGCCGCCTCCTCGCGGTCATCGGCGACGACGAGAAGACCACCGCCGAGGGCACGCCTCTCGCTCCCCAGCCGGGCTTCAGCGATCTCACTCCGCTGCTGGAACGCGTCCGCGCCGCCGGCCCCGCCGTCACCCTGCACACCGAGGGCCACCGCACCGACCTGCCGCCCAGCCTCCAGCTCGCCGTCTACCGCGTCGTCCAGGAGGCCCTCACCAACACCCTCAAGCACGCGGCGGCCGATACGACCGTCCAGGTCACGATCACCGCGGACGACGACGCCGTCGACCTCACCGTCGAGGACACCGGACCATCGCTGCACACGCGCGTGAGTGACGAGGGCCGGGGCCTGGTCGGCATGCGGGAACGCGCCGCGCTGTACGGCGGCAGCGTCACCGCCGGTCCCAACGACCGCGGCGGCTGGACCGTCCACGCCCGCTTCGAGATCGCGACCACCCCGGCATCCACCTCCACGGAGAAGCGCCCCCTATGACCACCGTCCTCATCGTCGACGACCAGGCCCTGCAGCGGCTCGGCTTCAGCATGCTCCTGGAACAGCACCCCGACCTGAGCGTGGTCGGCGAGGCCACGCACGGCGCCGAGGCCGTCCGGATGGCCGCCGAACTCCGCCCCGACGTCGTGCTGATGGACGTCCGGATGCCCGGCATGGACGGCATCGAGGCCACCCGCCGCATCGTCCAGTCCGGCGGCCGCTCCCGGGTCCTCGTCCTGACCACCTTCGACCTCGACGAGTACGCCTACTCGGCGCTGCGCGCCGGCGCCAGCGGCTTCCTCCTGAAGGACGCCCTGCCCGACGAACTGATCGCCGGCATCCGGGCGGTGGCCGTCGGGGACGCCGTCATCGCGCCCGGCCTGACCCGCAAGCTCATCGACGCCTTCACCGACCGTATGCCGGGCCGGACCCCCGAGCAGGAACGCCGCCTCGCCGCCCTCACCGAACGCGAACGCGAGGTCCTCACGGCGATGGCCACCGGCTGGAGCAACACCGAGATCGCCGAACGCTTCTCGCTCGCCGAGTCCACGGTCAAGTCCCATGTGAGCCGGGTACTGGCGAAGATCGGGGCGCGGGACCGGGTACAGGCGGTGATCTTCGCTTATGACACGGGGCTGGTACGGCCCGCGTGAGCGGGGAGGTCAGCGGAAGGCGCCGACGTTGCGTCGCGCCCAATCGCCGTACGTGCCCGGCGCCCGCCCGAGGACCAGTTCGGTGTCCGGGCTGATCCGCAGCTCCGCCGGGTTCGGCGCGCCGAGGATGTCGAGGGTCGTGTCGACGACGGGCTCGGGCATGAACCGCAGCATCTGCGCACGCGCCTCATCACGGGACTGCTCGATGAACCGCACCGGTTCGCCGAGCGCGGCCCCGATCGCCGCGGCCTGCTGCCTGGGCGTGACGAGAGCGGGCCCGGTCAACTCATACACCTGCCCGGCATGTTGACCTCCCGCCCGCAGCGCCGCCGCCGCGACCGCCGCGATGTCGTCCGGGTCGACGACCGGCAGCCCGACATCGCCGAACGGCGCGGTGACGGTCCGCGCCGTACGCACCGACTCGGCCCAGGCGTAGGTGTTGGAGGCGAAGCCGCCGGGCCGCAGGACGGTCCACTCCAGCCCGGACTGCCGTACGGCGTCCTCGATGGACCGGGCCACCTCCCCGTGCGAGGCGGAGCCGGGCCGGGTCGCGACCCCCTGGGACGACAGCAGCACGATCCGCCGAACGCCGCCGGCCTTGGCGACATCGACAAGGTGCGCGGGATCGAGCCGATGGGCGCTCGGACCCCCGTCCTGCAGGAACAGCGCGTCCGCCCCGTCGAGCACGGGCCGCAGACTCTCCGCGTCGATGAGGTCAGCCGCCTTCCGCACCACCCGTTCCGGCAGTTCCGCCTCCCCGACGGAGCGCGAGGTCGCGGTCACCGGCTCACCGGCGCCCACCAGAATCCGTACGAGCGACCGCCCCACATTGCCGGTCGCCCCCGTCACCACGATCATGGTCAACTCCCCTTGTGAACTGCGCATTTGCGCCAACGAGAGGACGCTAACACCGCCGGTATAGTAGGTACCTAGAGGAAAGTGACTACCTCAGGGGGATGTACGTATGGCCGCCGAAGCGAGGACCTGGACGTCGACCTCCGACCCCCAACTCGCCTGCCCCATCAGCCCGGTCGTGGACATCGTCTTCAGCCGCTGGACCACACCGATCCTCTGGGCCCTCCACACCTACGGCCGGCAGCGCTTCGTCGAGCTGGAGCGGCGGATCACGAAGATCACGCCGAAGGTGCTGACCCAGCGGCTGCGGCAACTGGAGCGCGACGGCCTGATCGTGCGCACGTACCACCCGGAGGTCCCGCCCCGCGTCGAGTACGAGATCAGCGACCTGGGCCGCAGCCTCGCCCCACTCTTCGCCCACCTCGCCGAGTGGGCGTCGGACAACCTGGAGAAGGTCGACCAGTCCCGGCAGGCATACGACGCGCACTAGGACGTGTGCACCTCCAGCGCCGCCCGCACCCCCGACTCCAGCGCCCCCTCGATCCACGACGGCTTGACCGAGGTGTGGTCCCCGGCGAAGTGCAGCGGTCCCTCGGGTGCGCGGATGGCCGCGAGGAGTTCCGTGTGCTGGCCGGGGAGGAGGACGGAGGCCTCGCCGTATGCGTACGGGTCGCGCAGCCAGCTCTGGGTGCGGCCCGCGCCGGTGTAGAAGACCTCGATGCGCTGGCCGTACACCTGCTGCAGGCCCCGCAGCGCGTGCGGGTAGCGGGCGTCGTCGTCGAGGGAGTCCCAGCGGGAGGCGTCGTCGGCCCAGCTGTATGAGGCGAGGAGGACGCCGCCCTTGCTGCCGGGCACTGGATGGGAGGGGTTGATCATGAACCGGTTGGAGTTGTCGGAGACCGAGCCGCCGCCGACGATGTCCGCCGCCTCGGGCTGGTCGCGGGCGGCCCACCGGTTCGCGGCGTAGTGCACGCGCTGCCCCGGGCTGATGTGCCCCGGCGGTACGGAGGGGTGCGCGCCGAGGAGACTTCCGTCCGCGGGCGCCTTCCCCTGCCGGTAGTCGTCGTACAACCCGGGCCGTACGGCGTCGAGTTCGCGCTTCCAGTCGCCCTCGCCGAACTCCCACCACCGGCGGCTGAACTCGAGCAGCACCTTGGTGGCGCTGTCGTAGTGCAGCTCGGCGACCGCACGCCGTTTGCCGTACGACATCAGCGGGGCGACCTGCACCTGCCGCAGCCCGGAGAAGGGCACGGTGACGATCGCGAGGTCGGCGGTGAACTCCTCCCGTACGACCTTGCCGTCGCGTCCCTCGGACACCGTGTCGACCCAGACGTGCGGCCCGCCCTTGCGGACGTGGCTGCCGGTGGTGCGGTCGGCGTCCCAGTACTCGATGTGCGTGACCCGGCGGTCCATCCGCACCACGTCGCCCACCTCCCGCAGCAACGCGTCCGGCAGTGTCGCCGTCCCCCCGACCAGCTCCCAGAACGCGGTGTCCGGGCTGATCAGCGACTGGCTGATGAAGCTGTGCACGAAGGACAGCGGCAGCCGCGAGGTCAGGTTCTCCAGGGTGCCGATGAGGTCGACGGTGCGCTCGTCGAAGCCCGCCTGCTCGGTCAGGAAGCGGTACATGGACCAGTCGCCGTACCGCTGGATCACCCGCGCCCAGCCCTCGACCCGCTCGGGCATGGGCTTGTCGACGCGCTTTCCATCCGGCCCGACCGTGCTGAACTCGTCGCGCACGGGGTCCAGGGCGGCGCGCAGGATCGCGGCGGAGGGCGTGTCCCAGTACGTGCGGGGCACCCCGAAGGAACGGTTGATCCTGCGCGGTGACTTCGCGTAGTCGGAGCGCCGGACTCGGATCCCGTTGACATGAAGCCACGCGCGATTGACGGGTTTTCCCTGGCCGTCGACGTCGACGAGATGGAACGGCCGCCGCTTGACGCCGAGTTGGTCGATGAGGCTCATCACCAGCGGATGGCTGCCGGGAATCCGCATGGCCCCGGCCTCGGCGTACTGCTCCGGATCGGCGAACGGCTGCTTCGCGTCCTCGTGTCCACCGGTGCGGAAGGTCTTGATCCGGCCGCCGACCCGGTTGCCGTTGGCCTCCAGCAGCGTCACCTGGTGCCCGGCCCGCTTCAGCAGCCAGGCGGCCACCAGCCCGGCGGGTCCGGCACCGAGCACGAGCACTTTCTTGCCGCCCTTGGTTCTGGGCCGGGGCAGCCCGGAGTCGAGGATCTTCTTGTACCCGGGCACGAGCGGTTTGTTGTCCTCGTCGACGACCAGCAGCGCGCGGGCGACGGCGAGGCAGGTGGACCAGCCGGCGGTGGAACGTGGTGGGCAGGGCGCGGCGGGGGCGGCGGGGACCTGCTGGGGAACGGCGGGCGCGGCTACGGCGGCAGGTCCCGCCGCGGTCAGTCCCAAGGTCGCCGCGGTGGTGAACCGGCGCCGGGAGAACGGATGATGACTGGCAGGCGTGCGAAGTTCATCCATGCGTTCATGGATAGAGCGCGAGGGCTTATGTCCGACAGTGCGATCTACGCCGATCACCGGAACGGGGGAGCGCACCGGCCTGGCCCGAAGCCATCGGCGCTCCACGCGCCCCCTGAGCACAACTCCGGCCGCCTGCCCGGAGGTTTACGGCTGTGCGCAGCTGCCGCTCACCAGGCCACCGGCAGTTCGTACACCCCGTAGATGAACCCGTCGTGCTTGAAGGGGATGTCGTCGATGTCCGCGGCCAGCCGCAGGGTGGGGATGCGGCGGTAGAGCGTGCCGTAGACGACCTGGAGTTCCATGCGGGCGAGGGACTGGCCGAGGCACTGGTGGATGCCGTAGCCGAAGGTGACATGGCGGCGGGCGTCGCGGTCGAGGTCGAGGTGGTCGGGGTCGTCGCCGAAGACGGCGGCGTCCCGGTTGGCGGTCTCGTTGACGACGACGATGCCCTCGCCGGCGCGGATGAGCTGCCCGCCGATCTCGAGGTCCTCCAGCGCCACGCGCCGCGTCCCGCCGTGCGTGATGGTGAGATAGCGCAGCAGTTCCTCCACCGCGCCGGCGATGAACTTCGGGTCGTCGCTCTCGCGCAGGCGGTCCAGCTGGGCGGGGTGTTCCAGCAGGGCGAGCGTGCCCAGCGCGATCATGTTCGCGGTGGTCTCGTGGCCGGCGAACAGCATCAGCACGCCCATCTGTACCGCTTCCTCGCGGGACAGCTCACCGTCCTTGATCCGCCCGGTCAGCCCGGAGAGCAGGTCCTCGCCGGGGTCGTCGAGCTTCTCGCCGACCAGCCCGTCCAGGTACAGGTACAGCCGGATCGCGGCCTCACGCCGCTCCTCGGCGGTGGAGTCGCGGTTGATGATGACCCTGCTGTCGCGCTGGAAGAAGTCATGGCTTTCGTACGGCACTCCGAGCAGCTCGCAGATCACCAGCGAGGGCACCGGCAGCGCGAACGCCTCCACCAGGTCGGTCGGGTTCGGGCCCGCCAGCATCGCGTCGATCCGCTCGTCCACGATCCGCTGCGCGACCGGCCGCATCGTCTCGATCCGCTTGACGGAGAAGGCGCCGGTGACCATCCGCCGCAGCCGCGCGTGCTCGGGGTCGTCCATGAGGATGAAGCTGAGCGCGGACGCCGTCGCCTCCGCCTGCGCCTCCGACGGCGACAGCCTCGGCATGCCGGGCGTGGTCGGGACGACGCTGACCCTGGGGTCGCTCAGCACGGCCCGGTGCTCGGCGTATCCGGTGACCAGCCACGGGGTGCTGCCGTCCCACAGCCGCACCCGCACCACGGGGCCCTCCTGCCGCCGGGCCACCATGGCGGGCGCGGGGTCGAAGGGGCAGCCCGGCGCCCTGCTGGTCCCGTACTCCGGAATCGTGTCGATCGTCGACTTGTCCACCGGGGATCACTCCAACTCATCGTCACATCACGGCACTTGGCCATCGTGAGCCGGTGGCGGCGTACGCGGAAGGAGGGAAGTGGCCGGAACGCGCGACAGGCCCGGAGCGGTGCGCTCCGGGCCTGTCGGTCTGGGGTGGTCTCAGGCGCAGAGCTCCCCGTCGATCAGCTTGTTCCGCGCGTGTTCCGTGGCCAGGTCGGCCGCTCCGTCGCCGGTGGTCGCGAGGACGACGACCCGGCGGCCGTCGGCGCTGGCGCCGTCGCGGGTGGTGTAGCCGGGGAGGTCGCCGCCGTGGCCGTAGTACGAGCCGCCGCAGGACAGCGGGACCTCCATCAGGCCGAGGCCGTAGCGCGCGCCGGCCCAGACCTCGTCCATTTCCGGGGCGCGTACGGTCGTCTTCATCGCCTTCATCTCGGCCGGGCGGAGCAGGTGACCGCCGAGCAGCGCCTGGTAGAAGCGGGTCAGATCGGCCGACGTACTGATCATGCCGCCTGCCGCGCTCCCCGCGGACGGGTTGAGCTCGGTGACGTCGATCGTCGGACCGGAGTCGTCGAAGTCGGAGTAGCCGTGCAGATGGCGGCCGGGGATGTGGGTCTGGGTGGTCGGGGCGAGGGTGTGGCGCAGGTGCAGTGGCTTGATGATGCGGCGGGTGACCTCCTGCTGCCAGCTGTGCCCGGTGGCCTTCTCGATGATCATTCCCGCGAGGATGTAACCCGTGTTGGAGTACGACCACTTGGTGCCCGGCGCGAAGTCCGGCCGGTGCTTCATCGCGATCGCGACCAGCTGCTCGTCGGTCCAGGTGGTGTACCGGCCGGCCTCGAAGCCGTCCACGCTGGTGAACGCCGGGAAGTCCGCCGTGTAGTTGAACAGGCCGCTGGTGTGCTGGAGCAGCTGCCGGACGGTGATCCTGCTGCCGTCGTTGCCGTTGCCGGAGACCACGCCCGGCAGCCAGTCCTCGACGGTGTCGTCCAGCGACAGCCGCCCCTCGCCCGCCAGTTGCAGCACCACCGTGGCGACGAATGTCTTGCTGGCGCTGGCGATGCGGAACCGGTCGCCGGGGCGCACGGCCTCGCCGGTGGCCTGGTCGCTGACGCCGGCGGTGGCCGAGCGCTGCTGGCCGTACGGGCCCGTCGAGCGGGCGATGGCGCCGACGGTCCCCCCGGTCTCCATCACGGCGTTCACCCGGTCCCGCAGCGAATCGTGCGAGGACTGCGGGGACTTGGCCGTGGCGGACGCCACGGGGATCGTCAGGACGGACGCGGCGATCGCGGCGACCAGGGCGGTGGCGGTGCGCTTCATTGCGGGTGCTCCTCGCGGGACGGTGTCCGCACCGCTCTCTGCGATGCGGACACCAACCTAGGAAGCCGCCGGCTTCCGGACGATCCGGCCAACTGGCGTGTGTGCGGTGGGGGTTGCTGCCGTGGCGAGGTGCAGCCTGCTGTACCTCAGCCCCTTCGCTGTACGTCCTCCAGGTACCGCAGCACCGCCGCCACCCGCCGGTCCACCTGGTCCTGCGGCGACAGATCCAGCTTGGCGAAGATGCTCCGGATGTGCTTGTGCACGGCGCCGTCGGTGACGACGAGCCGTTCGGCGATGGCGCTGTTGCCGAGCCCCTCGGCCATCAGCGCCAGCACGTCCCGCTCCCGGGGGCTGAGCCGTTCCAGGCGGGTGTCCTCGCGGCTGCGCGTGAACAGCTGGGCCACCACCTCGGGATCGATGGCGGTGCCGCCCTCCGCCACGCGCCGCAGCGCGTCGAGGAACTCCTCGACCCGGCCGACCCGTTCCTTCAGCAGATAGCCGAGCCCGTCCACTCCGCCGCCCAGCAGATCGCTGGCGAAGCTCTGCTCGACGTAGGCCGACAGGACGAGCACGGCGAGATCGGGCCTGCGCCGCCGCGCCTCGACCGCCGCGACGATCCCCTCGTCGGTGTGCGTCGGCGGCATCCGTACGTCGAGGATGGCGACGTCGGGCTTGTGCTCGTCGATGGCGTCCAGGATGCCGTCGGGGGTTCCGGCGGTGGCGACGACGTCCAGGCCCTCGGCGCGCAGGAGGAGAGCGAGGCCCTCGCGCAGCAACGGGTCGTCCTCGGCGATCACGATCCGCATGAACGCTCCCGCTTCGTCATGTTCCGCATGGCAGTTCCACTTCCAGTGTCGTCGGGCCGCCGGGCGGGCTGGCCACGGCGAGGGTGCCGTCGAGGGCCGCGATCCGGCGGCGGATGCCGGTCAGTCCGGAGCCGCCCTCCTCGTCCGCGCCGCCCCGGCCGTTGTCGGTGACGGTCAGACGCAGCAGGCCGCCGCGGCTGCGCACGGTGACGGTGGCGTTGTCGGCCTGGCTGTGCTTGGCGATGTTGGTCAGGGCCTCGGCGACCACGAAGTAGGCGGTCGCCTCGACGGACGCGGCGCACCGCGCGGGCGCGTCCACGTCGATCCGGCAGGGCACCGCGCAGGACGCGGCGAGTCCGCTGAGCGCGCCTTCGAGGCCGCGGTCGGCGAGCACCGGCGGCAGGATGCCCCGGGCGACGCCGCGGAGTTCGGCGAGGGCCTGTTCGGCGGCGACCTGGGCGCGTTCGAGGAGTTCTTCGGCGCCGGCCGGGTCGCGGGCCACCATGCGGCGGGCGGCGCCGAGCAGCACGGTGACGGTGACGATCCGGTTCTGCGTGCCGTCGTGCAACGAGCGCTCGATACGGCGCAGTTCGGTGGCGTGCGCGTCCAGCGCGGCGGCCCGGGTCGCGGTCAGCTCGGCGACGCGCAGGGACAGGTCGACGTCGGGCCCGGCGGACAGCAGCCGCCGTCCGGGCGCCGCCTGCAGCCGTGCCATGCCCGGCGTGAGCCCCACGATGATCGCGATCCAGCCCAGCCCGAGCAGCGAGACGGAGAGGGCGTCCGGCCAGGTCTGCGCGGGGTCGAACCCCAGCGACGTGCTGTTGGTCTCCTTGGGCAGCAGCCGCCAGTACGCCGGGAACAGCGCGTCGCGCACCGCCATCAGCGGCAGCAGCACGCCGATGAAGCCCAGCAGGAACCCCAGCGTGCCGTGGCGCAGCAGCCAGCGCAGCTCCCGCCGGGTGGTCGCGTCGACGAGGGCGAGCCGCAGCCGGGTCGGCGCCGGACCGGGGCCGATGACCTCGGGCCCCCAGCGGCCGAGCCGGTCGCGTTCGCGGTCGGCCAGCGCGTGCAGGGCGCGCAGCACCTGGGGTGCCATGAGCAGGCCGACGCCGAGCGGAACGGTGACGAGGGCGATCAGCAGCCACAGCAGGACGGCCAGTGCGATCACGGCGGTACCGAGCCCGCCGGCGAGCTGTTCCAGCGCGGTGCCGGCAGCCCTGGTGGCGCGGACGGTGGTCTCCCGGATGCCGGGGCGCGCGGGGGCGGCCTTGTTGCCGTCTGTGGGGGCGGCGGTTTCGGCGTGCACGTCAACGACCCTAGGCGGTCGGCCGGTTCGCCGTCATGCGGAGGAGCACAGAGGTACAGCCTGCTGTACCCCGAACCGGGCGGCCTGCGGGCTCGGAGACAGGGGGTCACGATCCGTAGCTTCGGTGACCGACGGCGAATCACCGAAGCAGCCAAGGAGCAGGCCATGACCACCACCGACCGCTACCGCCTCACCACCGACACCGACAGCCCCCGGCCGAGCGGCCTGACCCTCTCCGACCTCGCCCGGGCGACCCTGTGGATCGTGCTGGTGATCAGCGTCGTCGGCAACATGGCCGCCTCCTACAGCGGCGCCGCGACCCACATCCACCTCGCGTGCGGCGCGGTCACCGCGCTCTGTGTGACGGCGCTCGTCGTGCAGCGGCTGCGGGGCCGGCGATGAGGGCGCCCTCCGCGGGAACTCCCCGTACGGTCACGGGCCACGCACCCGCCATCGCGCTGGCGCACGTCAGCAAGACGTACCCGGGTGGCGTACGAGCCCTGGACGACGTGTCGCTCACGGTCACACGCGGCACCTTCCTCGCCGTGATGGGGCCGTCCGGGTCCGGCAAGAGCACGCTGATGCACTGCGCCGCCGGGCTGGACTCCCCGACCGAGGGCAGCATCGCCATCGACGGCCACGAGATCGGCGGCCTGAACGAGACCCGCCGCACCGAACTGCGCCGCGAGCGCATCGGCTTCGTGTTCCAGTCCTACAACCTCGTCCCCTCCCTCTCCATCGCCGACAACATCACCCTGCCGCTGCGCCTGGCGGGCCGCGCCCCCGACAAGGACTGGCTGATGGCGCTGGTGGCGCGCGTCGGACTGGCCGACCGGCTCAGCCACCGGCCCGCCGAACTCTCCGGCGGCCAGCAGCAACGCGCCGCCATCGTCCGGGCGCTGGTCGCCAAGCCCGCCGTGGTCTTCGCCGACGAACCGACCGGCGCGCTGGATCTGCGCACCGCCCACCAGGTGCTCCACCTGCTGCGCGAACTCGTCGACGAACTCCGCCAGACCGTCGTGATGGTCACCCACGACCCGGCCGCCGCCGCCCAGGCGCACCAGGCCCTGGTCATGGCCGACGGCCGCGTGACGGAGACCCTGCACAAGCCGACCGCGCCCGAACTGGCCGCCCGCCTGGTCGCGTTGGGAGAGGCGTAACCCATGTTGCATCTCGCGGTACGCATGGCCGGCCACCGCATCACCGCACTTCTCGCGGTGGCCTGCGCGGTCCTCGGCGGCGCGGCACTCATCACCGGCACCGGCGTCCTCGCCGAGTCCGGCCTGCGCTCCCAGCTCCCCACCGGCCGCCTCGCCGGAGCGGACGTCGTGGTCTCCACCGACCAGACCTACCACCCGCCCGCCGACCTGCCGATCGCGCTCCCGGAGCGCGGGGCGGTCCCGGCCCGGCTGGCCGACGAGCTCTCCCAACTGCCGGGCGTCACCAAGGCGGTCGGCGACATCGGCTTCCCCGCAGCCGTCGTCGACGCGCGCGGTCAGGTCGTACCGTCCGAGGAACCGCAGACGGCCGGACACGGCTGGTCCTCCAAGGAGCTGTACGAGGACGCGAAGATCGACGGCACCGCGCCCGCCGGCTCGCGTCAGGTGGCCCTCGACAGCGAGACGGCGCAGGCCGCCGGAGTCCAGGTCGGCGACCAGGTACGGATCGCCGCGGTGGGCCGCGCAGACGCCGACTACCGTCTCTCCGCGGTCGTCGACGCCCCCGGCGCCGGAATCCTCTTCGCCGATACGACGGCCCGACAGCTGTCCGGCGGCAGCACCGTCGACCTGGTCGCCGTGCGCACCGAACCCGGCGCCGAGGACGAGGTCGCCGCCGCGGCCCGCGCCGAACTGCGGGGCACCGGCCTGACCGTGTCCACCGGTGGCGACCGGGGAGACATCGAGTCCCCCGGCGCCGGAGCGGCCCGCTCCCTGCTGATCCTGCTCGCCGGTTCACTGGCCGGCATCGTCCTGCTGATCATCGGCTTCGTCATGGCGAGCGCGCTGGCCGTGGCGGTCGGCGGGCAACGCCGCGACCTGGCCCTGATGCGGGCCGTGGGCGCGACTCCCAAGCAGATACGGCGACTTGCCGCGACGCAGGCCACGCTCATCGCGGGCGTGGCGATGGTGCCAGGCGTGGCGCTGGGCTATCTGCTGGCCGGGCGGTTCCGCGATCTCCTGGTCGACCGAGGGGTCCTGCCTCAGACCCTGCCGCTCACCCTGAGCCCGCTCCCCGCAGCCGTCACGGTCCTGCTCCTGGCCGCCGCCGTCCAGGTGTCCGCCCGGGGTGCCGCCTGGCGCACCTCGCGCATGCCGGCCACCGAGGCGGTCGCCGAGTCCCGCAGCGAACCCCGCAACCCGTCGAAGCTGCGCACCCGCGCCGGCCTTCTCCTGATCGTCGCCGCGACAGCCCTCTCCGTGGTCCCGCTGCTGAGCCGCACGGTCCTCGGCTCCACGGCCACCTCCATGGCCGGGATCATCGGCGCGATCGGCCTGGCGCTGGCAGGCCCCGCCCTGGTCCGGGGCGTCGGCACTACGGCGGCACGCCGGCTGCGCCCCGGCGTCTCGGCGCCGACCTGGCTGGCCGTGTCCAACATTCGCGGTTACGCCATGCGGCTCGCGGGCGTCGTCAGCGCCCTCGCGATGGCGGTCGTGTTCGTGCTGACGTACACCTTCACGCAGACGACGGTGATGGCGGCCACCGCGGACGACGTCCGCACCGGCACCCTCGCCCAGCAGCGCCTCACCGCTCCCGGCCTGGGCGGACTGCCCGCCGACGCGCTGACGGCCGTACGCGACACGGATGGCGTACGAGCCGCTGCCCCCGTCAGTTCCACGACCGTGGTGTGGCCCTACAAGATGCTGGGTGAGGACGAGGTCGAGTCCGCTACGGCGATGATCCTGACGCCGGACGCGGGGTCGGTGCTCGATCTCGGGGTGCGGGACGGGAGCCTGGACCGGCTCACCGGTGCCACCGTCGCCGTCAGCAGTGAGGTCGCGCGGATGCGGGGGGCGGAGCTGGGCAGGACGGTGCGTCTGGTGCTCGGTGACGGCGCCCGGGTCGAGGCGCGGGTCGTCGCCGTCTACGACCGCGGGCTGGGCTTCGGTCCGGTCGCCCTGTCCCACGATCTCGCGAAGGGGCACACGACCGCCGGGCTCGACCAGAGCGTCCTCGTCCGCACCGACGGCAGTGCGGCGGCGGAGCGCGATCTCGCCGAGCTGGTGGCGGCGCGGCCCGGGCTGGTGCTGGAGCCGACCGACACCGGAGACGGTGAGGGGCTCGGCGAGGCGCCGCCCGAGGTGTGGATCAACCTGGCCGTCATCGTCGTACTCCTCGGCTACCTGCTGCTGAGCATCGCCAACAAGCTCGTCGCCACGACGGCCCAGCGCCGCAATGAGATCGCCACGCTACGCCTGAACGGCACCACACCCCGGCAGATCCTGGCGATGATGCGCCGCGAGGCCGTGGTGATCGGCGCGGCGTCCCTCACCACGGGCGTACTGCTGTCGGTGATCCCCCTGGCCCTGCTCGGCATCGGCTTCCTGAACCGCCCCTGGCCCGCGGGCCCGGCATGGCTGCTGCCCGCCCTCGCGGTCCTGGTCGTCTGCACGGCCTTCCTCACGGTCGAACTGCCGACCCGGCAGGCGCTCCGGACGGCACCGGCGGACGCGCTCTCGGTGCGGGAGTGACAGGCCACCTGGTGATGGGTGGCCTTGATGGGTCGGCTTGATAGGTCGGCCCATCCGCGATGAGCTGGTGGTCACCGTCATCTCATCCGATGGCTCAGGCCCGATACCCCGGAGGGCACACCATGAGGATCCATCTGACCAGCGTCTTCGTCGACGACCAGGAGAAGGGGCTGCGCTTCTACACCGACGTGCTCGGCTTCCGGACGAAGCACGACGTCCCCATGGGCGAGGACCGCTGGCTCACCCTCGTCTCCCCCGAGGACCCCGACGGCACCGAACTCCTCCTCGAGCCCTCGCGCCACCCCGTGGTGAAGGCGTACAAGGAAGGGCTTGCCGCGGAGGGCATCCCGGCCGTCTCCTTCGCCGTCGACGACGTACCGGCGGAGTTCGAGCGGCTGCGCGGGCACGGTGTGCGGTTCGCCCAGGAGCCGCTGGACATGGGGCCGGCCGTCACCGCCATCCTCGACGACACCTGCGGCAATCTGATCCAGATCGTGCACACGAAGTAGGGGCCGGCACACGGACGGGGCGGCGTACGCCGGTGGGGTGCCGGTGTACGCCGCCCTGGGGTGGGACGCGTTGCGGGATGGCCCGCGCCGTCATGGTGTTACTTCGGGTCCTGGTTGAACTTCGAGGTCGACCAGCGGTAGCCGAGTACGGCGAGGGCGAGGCACCAGGCGATCGCGATCCATCCGTTGTTGCCGATCTCGGTGCCGAGCAGCAGGCCGCGCAGGGTTTCGATGGCGGGTGTGAAGGGCTGGTACTCGGCGATCGGCTGGAACCAGCCCGGCATCGCGTCGATCGGGACGAAGGTGCTGGAGATCAGCGGCAGGAAGATCAGCGGCATGGCCTGGTTGCTGGCTGCCTCGGCGTTCGGGCTGACCAGTCCCATGCCGACCGCGAGCCAGGTGAGCGCCAGGGTGAACAGCACGAGCAGCCCGAACGCGGCGAGCCACTCCAGGGCCGTGGCATCGGTGGAGCGGAAGCCGATGGCCACGCCGATGGCGCCGACGAAGACCACGCTCATGATCGCCTGCAGCACGCTGCCGAGAACGTGCCCGATGAGCACCGAGCCGCGGTGGATCGCCAGGGTGCGGAAGCGGGCGATGATGCCCTCGTTCATGTCCATGGCGACGGACACGGCGGTGCCGATCGCGGTGGAGCCGATGGTCATCATCAGGACGCCGGGCACGAGGTAGGCGATGTACTCGGACCTGTCCGCCCCGCCGCCTCCGATCCCCGCGCTCATCGTCTCGCCGAAGATGTAGACGAAGAGCAGCAGGAGCATGACCGGCGTGAGCAGCAGGTTCAGGGTGAGCGACGGGTAGCGGCGCGCGTGCAGCAGGTTGCGCCGCAGCATCGTGGAGGAGTCGCGCACGGCGAGGGAGATCCGGGTCGGGCGGGCGGGAGCCAGGGGGGTGCTCATCGGACAGCCTCCTTGGGCTGGTTGGGGACGGTGGCGCCGCTGCCGGTGAGGGCGAAGAAGACGTCGTCGAGGTCGGGGGTGTGCACGGTCAGCTCGTCCGCCTCGATGCCGGCCAGGTCGAGCCGGTCGAGGATGAAGCGCAGCTCCCGCTGGCTGCCGCCGCTGGGGATCTGCAGAGCCAGCGCCTCGTCGTCCCGGGTGACCTCGACCAGCGCCGTGGCGGCGGACTGGTAGGCGGCCGGGTCGGTGAAGCGGAGGCGGATGTGTCCGCCGGGGATGAGGCGCTTGAGCTCGTCGGCGCTTCCCTCGGCGGCGATCTTGCCGTCGTTCAGCACCGCGATGCGGTCGGCGAGTTCGTCGGCCTCCTCCAGGTACTGGGTGGTGAGCAAGACCGTGACCCCGTCGGAGACCAGCCCGCGGATGATCTGCCACATGTTGTGCCGGGAGCGCGGGTCGAGACCGGTGGTCGGCTCGTCCAGGAAGATGATCCGCGGGCTGCCGACCAGCGTCATGGCGATGTCGAGCCGCCGCTTCATACCGCCGGAGTAGGTGGAGGCGGGCTTCTTCGCCGCCTCGACCAGGTCGAAGCGTTCCAGCAGCTCGGCGGCGACCCGCCGCCCCTCGGACCTGGACAGGTGGTGCAGGTCCGCCATGAGGAGCATGTTCTCCTCACCGGTGATCAGCCCGTCCACGGCCGAGAACTGCCCGGTGACACCGATCGCGCCGCGCACGGCCTGCGGATCGGCGGCGAGATCATGGCCCCCGACGCTGATGACACCGGCGTCGGCGCTGATCAGGGTGGACAGGATCTTGACGGCGGTGGTCTTGCCGGCCCCGTTCGGGCCGAGCAGGGAGAAGACCGATCCTTCCGCCACGTTCAGGTCGATACCGTCGAGGACGGTCTTGTCGCCGTAGGACTTGCGCAGCCCGTTCGCCGCGATGGCCAGGTTGGTCATGACGTTGCTCCTTTACAGGCTGCGGGCGCTGATGTCGCCGTAGGCGGTGGTGGCGTGGATGGACAGGCCGGCGGCGGCGCCGTCGGTGTTCTTGAGCGCGTTGCTGACGCGGCCGTAGCCGGTGCCGGCGTCGAGGGTGGCGGAGACTCCCTGGGCGGCGCCGATGGTGATGTCGCCCTTCTGGGTGCTGAGGGTGACGGTGCCGGTCGCGGCCTCGTCGATGCGGATGTCGCCCCGCTGGGTGCGGATCTCGCCGGGGCCGGTGAGGCGGCCCACGGTGATGTCGGCGTCGGCGGCGGTGAGGCGGGCGCTTGCCGCCTCGTCGAGCTTGACCGAGCGGTAGCCGTCCGCGACGACGACATCGCCGAGCCGTCCGACACCGCGGAACTCGGCGGCTGCCGTCTTCGCCTCGACGCGGGAGCCGGCGGGCAGTTGGACGGTCACCTCGACGGACCCGGAGGGGCCGAGGTACTTGTTCTTCGCGGGTGGGGCCGTGATCCGCAGCAGTCCGTCGCCGTAGGTGACCTCGATCTGTTCGGCCGCCTTCACATCGCGGCTCTTGGCGGCGTTCGCCGGCAGCACCTCGACGGTGGTGTCGGCGCGGTCCGCGGCGATGAGCTGGATGCGTCCGGCCGGGATGTCGAAGTGGGCGGAGATCGGGGCGGCGGTGTCGAACTTCTGGATCGTGTGCTGGGCCTTGTACATGGTGTGCTCCTTGGCAGTCACTGTTTCCAATGACAGAAACGCTACGTTGCATTCAAGGATCTGGCAATCAGTTCGTTGCGCGGAATCAGCATAATTGCAGGTGAAGGCCGAGAATTCGTTGCAACAGTTCTGAACGTAACGCAACAACTCCTCCTCCGCCTGTTGCAATGAATTGGAAGTGAACGCTATGGTGGAGGCCACGGACCACGAAGGAGGCAGCGATGCCGGGAGGCAGACTCACCCAGCAGGAACGCCAGCAGATCGCGCTGGGACTGGCCGACGGCCTCGCCTACGCGGAGATCGCCAGGCGCCTGGAGCGCCCGACCTCGACCATCACCCGCGAGGTCATGCGCAACGGCGGCCCCACGGGCTACCGCGCCGACCTCGCCCACCGCGCCACCGAACACCGCGCCCACCGCCGCAAGCAGGCCGCGCCCCCGAGTCCGCAGGCGCCCCCGCAGGCCTACGGGCGCGACCCGGAGGCGGTGCGCGAGTACGAGGAGGTGTTCACCACCGTCCTCATGGCGTCGGGCACGCCCAAGATGATGGCCCGCGTGATGGCCTGCCTGTGCGTCAGTGACTCGGGCAGCCTCACCGCGTCCGAACTGGCCCAGCGCCTTCAGGTCAGCCCGGCGTCCATCTCCAAGGCGGTCGCGTTCCTCGAGAGCCAGAGCCTGGTCCGCCGGGAACGCGACGACCGCCGCCGCGAGCGCTATGTCGTCGACGACGACATCTGGTACCAGTCGATGATGGCCAGCGCCCGGGCCCTCGTTCAGACCGTCGAGACCGCACGGCAGGGCGTCAGCGTCCTCGGCGCCGACACCCCGGCCGGCGTCCGCTTCGAGAACATCGCCCGCTTCCTCGACTTCGTCGCCGAGAGCACCGCCCGCGCGGCGGAGCAGGCTCGCGACATCCTGCGGACGAAACCCGAGACGACGGCGGGCGGCGCCGACTGAGCCACGGTCAGGTGGCCGTCTCCCTGTCCCACGCCCCCGACAGCCGCCGCGTCACGGCCGAACTCAGCGTCCGTACGCCGGAGGTGGAGCCCGGGTCGATGCCGGTGAGTTCGCGTACGCGGCGGAGGCGGTAGTCGAGGGTGCGGGGGTGGACGTTGAGGGCGGTCGCGGTGGCGCCGCGGTTCATGTCGTGGCGGTAGTACGCGTCGAGGGTGACGAGGAGGTCGGGGCCGGAGTCGAGGCGCTGGGCCACCGTGTGGAGCCAGGCATCGATGAACGGCACGTCCGCGACGGCGAGTTCGACGAAGACGTCCGGCATGGTGTGCGGCCGCAACCGGGCCGATGCCGGTCGCAGCGGGGCCGCCTCGCTGATCCGCCGGGCCCGGTCGAGGGCGTCGGCGAGTTCGGAGCGGGGTGCGGTGGCGGTGCCGGCGGCGCAGGGGCGGCCGAGGGCCTCGGCGAAATCCCGTACGAGATCAGTCACGGGCGCGGGGGACTGCCGTAACTCCCCGTCCGCACACGGAGTTACGGCGATCAGCTCACCACCCCGCGTTCCGCCCTCCGGGCACCACACGACCGGCACCCGGTGCGTCTGCACCAGCGCCTCGATCTCGTTGTCCAGGTCACGGTCACCGGCGGGGCGGTCCGGCACCCGGATCACCGTCACCGCGCAGAATTCGGGGACTTCCAGGCCGAGGGCGGGGGCGAGGTCGGTGGCCATGGGGTCGCCGGTCAGCAGTGACCTGGCCAGCAGGGCGACCTGTTCGACGTACGGCAGTCGGCGGCGCAGCACCGTCACGAATCCCTGCCGGTAGGCGACGATGCCGCGGTCGCCCTGCGGGGCGAACCAGGTCATCACCTGCATGAGTTCCTCGACATCGCCGCCGCGCTGGCTCTCGGTCGCCTCGTGGATGTCGCGCAGCATGAGCGCGGTGTGCACGCGCAGCACCCGCTGCCGTGAATCCGAGGACATTCCGGCACCGGCCCGAACCTCGCCGATGGACGCGATGTAGCGGAGGTCGTCGGCGGTCAGCTCGCTGTTGCCCGGGGACAGTTCGATCGTCCGGCGCCGGAGCCACACCGAGTACTCCATCGTCTCGCCCCTGGCCCGGGGGTCTGTATCCAGAAATCGGAACTCCGGAATCTCGCGTGCGTACGTCTCGACCTCCCGGCGGGCGTTGGTCGACGCCTGCCGGGCCAGTTCAGCGAAGAGGCTCCCCATGGACGGGAGCCTGCCAGCGCAGGTGAGCGGCTCGACAGACGAAATCCGGACGGGATTTATCACTTCGCGTGAATCGAAGACCGTGGTATCGACCCGGCATTTGTCACGGTGTGCAAAGTTCGCTGATCAAGGGGGTGTTGTGGGCCGATCCGGTTGTGGAGCTGCTGTGAAGGCGGCTAAATGGGAGCCGCCATGACGTCGAAATTCGCACTCGCAGAGGCACTGCGCGCGCAATTTCATTCGATGGCATTCGATCAAACGGGAGGGAAACAGCCATGAAATCAGGAAACCGAAAGAGACTCGCGGCGGCGATCGCGGTCCTGTCCGTGTCCTCGGCGCTCATGCTGGGCCTGCCGGGCAGCGGCTCGGCCGCCGCCACCCCCAGCCTGGTGGCCTTCGGGATCACCGGTGACGGCACCCAGATGGCCATGTTCACCACCGACAAGCCGAACGTGAACAACTGGGTCAGGGACATCGTCGGGCTCAGTGGCGACACGACTCTGATCGGCATCGACTTCCGGGTGCAGAACGGCCTGATGTACGGCGTCGGCAACCAGGGCGGCATCTACACGATCAAGACCCCGCCGGCCACCACGGACGTCGTGATCACCAAGGTCTCCCAGCTCCAGTACACGCTGCACGGCATGAACTTCGGCGTCGACTTCAACCCGGCCGCCGACCGGCTGCGTGTGATCAGCGACACCGGCCAGAACCTGCGGCACAACCTCAACGACCACACGACCATCCAGGACCTGAACCTCACCACCCCGCCGATCGAGGGCACGACCAAGGGCGTCTCCGCCGCCGCCTACACGAACAACGACCTCAACGGGGCCACCGCGACCACGCTGTTCGACATCAACACGACCAGCGACCAGGTCGTCATCCAGTCCCCGGCCAACAACGGCACGCTGGCAGCGACCGGCAGCCTCGGCATCGACGCGCAGATCAACGCGGGCATGGACATCTTCAGCACCCTGTCGGGCGGCAAGACGGTCAGCAACGCCGCCTTCGCCGCTCTCACCGTCCCCGGCGCCAACAGGCCCTCCCTCTACAGCATCAACATCTTCACCGGCGAGGCCACGCTCGTGGCCGACGCCGCCACGTCCAAGTTCGCCATCAACATCACGGACCTGGCCATCTCCCTCACGGGAAGCTGAGCCCGTACGTCAGCGGCCCGCCGGGCAGTTGGGGGCCCGGCGGCCCGCCTTCGCGCCGTACCGGGACCGGTACCCGTACCGCGCCACTAC
>NZ_JBFALC010000081.1:0-38050 GCF_040656035.1 Streptomyces sp. NPDC050211 | reverse complement strand
CCTGCTGGGCGGCCCGTTGCCCCGCGGGCAGGGCACCACCGTCGGATGTGGGCACGCCCTGCGGCGGCACCGTACCGCCCAGGCCGGACCCGGAGGCCGCGGCCCCGGCGGCATGCTCGGCGGCGGTGACGACGGCACCCTCGGACACCCCGGCAGTGAGTTCGAGGCCCGCACCGGGCGCCGTACCGGCATCCGCACCTTCGGCAGGCCGCCCCCGCCGCCGCCCGGTACCGCCGGACCCGTCACCCGAAGCCTGAGCCGGAACAACGGCCGTACCCGCAGCCGTACCCGCCCCCTCGGCCGCACGCCTCCGGCGCCGCCCGGTGGGCGCCGAGCCCTCGGAGCCACCGGACTCACCGCCGCCCGCCACCTCGCTCTCCAGGAAGGCGTCCACGGAGGACCGCCGGGCCCGCCGCCGCCCGCCGACGGAGGTCTGCTCGGCCTCCTGCGGCTCAGCGGCCGCGGCGTCCGGAGCCGGCACGGCACCCGCCCCGCCGCCGATCGGCACCTCGAGGACGAACGCGCTCCCGCTCATCCCCGGCACCTCATGCGTCTGCAGCACACCGCCGTGCGCCCGCACGATTCCGCGGACGATCGGCTCATGCACCGGGTCTCCCCCGGCGTACGGCCCGCGCACCTCGATCCGTACGACCTCACCGCGCTGAGCCGCCGCCACCACAACGGTGTTGTCCATATAACCGCCCGCTGACACGGGCGAGTTGCCGGTCGCGTCGACCCCGGCGACATCCGCGACGAGATGCGCGAGCGCGGTGGCCAGGCGGGCCGGATCGACCTCGGCCTCGATGGGCGGCGCGTGGACGGCGAACTGCACGCGCCCCGGCCCGATCAGCTCGACGGCCCCGTCGACACCTGCGGCGACGACGGCGTCGAGCATCACCTTCGTACGGACGATCTGCTCACTGCCCGCGTCGATCAGCTGATACGCGAGGACGTTGTCAATGAGCTGGGTGATCCGTGAGTACCCGGCGGACAGATGATGGAGCACCTGGTTGGCCTCGGGCCACAGCTGCCCGGCGTCATCGGCGGCAAGGGCCGAAATCTCCCGCCGCAACTCGTCGAGCGGCCCGCGCAGGGACCGCCCGAGCAGCGTCAGCAGCTGCTCATGCCGCCCGGCGAGCGCCTCGAACCGGTCCTTCTCCCGCTCGGCGAGCGCGGCGTACCGGTCCTCGCCGGCCGCCAGCTCCTCCTCGTGCTGCTCGCGCAGCTCCTCGAGCTCGGCGACGTGCCGCTGGCGCAGCGCGGTGAGATCGGAGGAGTGCTCTTCGCCGAGCCGCTCCAGTTCCTGAGCGTGGCTCTTGTCGGCGACGGCCTTCTCCTCGGCGAGGCTGTCGTACGGCCGCCGGTCGGTGAAGGTCAGCACGGCGCCGACGAGCTGGTCGCCGTCCCGCACCGGCGCGGTCGTCAGGTCGACCGGGACCTTCTCGCCCTTCTTCGACCACAGCACCTGCCCGCGCACCCGGTGCTTGCGCCCGGAGCGCAGGGTGTCGGCGAGCGGGGACTCCGCGTACGGGAACGGCGTGCCGTCGGCGCGCGAGTGCAGCATGAGGTCGTGCAGCTCGCGCCCGCCGAGATCACTGGCCCGATAACCCAGTATCTGAGCGGCAGCCGGATTGACGAGCACGATCCGCCCGTCAGTATCCGTTCCCACCACCCCCTCGGAGGCGGCCCGCAGAATCATCTCGGTCTGCCGCTGGGACCGCGCCAGCTCGGCCTCGGTGTCAACAGTCCCCGACAGATCCCGTACGACGAGCATCAGCAGCTCGTCGGAGGTGTAGCCGTAGCCGTCGTAGGCCTGCTGCCCGTTCTCCAGGTTCGCGCTGGTGACCTCGACGGGGAACTCGGTGCCGTCCGTCCGGCGGGCGATCATCCGCGTCGGCTTGGTCCGCCCGCGCGGATCCATGTGATCGGGCCGCCGCATGGACCCGGGAATGAGCTTGGAGTCGAACTCCGGCAGCAGGTCGAGCAGCCCCCGCCCGACGAGCGCGGTCCCCGGCGTTTCAAACGCCTCGAGCGCGATGGTGTTGGCATTTACGACGGTCCCATTGGCGTTGACCAGCACCAACGCGTCGGGAAGCGCGTCCAGTATGGCTGCGAGGCGAGCAGCGCCTCGGGATGGCCTGCTGCTCACGAGACGCTTCCTCCCTGTTACCGCACCTTGCCCACCGCTCCGGCCATCTTGCCAACCCGCCCGCGGTGTGTCACGCGAGGGAGTCTAAGGGCTGCGGTTGCGCTCGCGACGCCGGATGAGAGGGAGGTCGCACGACGAAGTGACGACGACGTGACGCGGCAGACGACCCAGAACGCGTCACCCTGCGTTTTCGCCCCACCCTCACGCCGCGAGACCTTCGCGGGACCTTTACGGCACCTCTGATTCCGTAATGAAGTGCCTATGGGGCAGGCCTTGAGGTGCTCACGAGGTTGACGCGCTGCCGACTCAAGACGACCGAGCGAGATCGGGCAAGAGCGGCACGAGCCGGTCCCACCGGGCGATCTCGCACCCGTCACTGCGGCTGTACGTCGCGTCGACGGGCCGCCCGCCCCACGTACCGGTGACATGGGCGGTCGCGTCGCCGCCGTACTGCATCGTGCAGATGGTGCCGTCGGGCACGGGAGCGAAGGTTTCCCGCCCCCACCGCGTGCTCCGATCCACGGCCGCACACGCCCCGCTCGCCTCGGGGTGACTGCCACCGACGGGATGGCAGTACAGCTCATACGTCCCGTCCGCGTCACCGCCCGCGTGCCGGACGGAGACGGTCAGGTGATCGCCGCTCCGGTCCTCGTCGCGGACGGGCGGCGGAGCGGCGCCCTCGACATGGCCGGCGGCGGACGACGGCGCCGCCGGCAAACCGGCCGCGGCGACGGAAGCGACGGCGGTAAGGAGAATCCGGGTGGCCCGGTTGACCTGCAACATGACCTGACTAACGCCGTACGGCCCCCACGGTTGCGCCCCGCCCCGCCGCACCTCAAGCCCTTTGCCCTGCGGCCTGCCTGCCTAGTACCGTGGGGGGCGATTGGTGACACCACGCTCGACTGTGTCATCATCTGCACGCACCACTCGCGCTCGCGCGGGCGGCTGTGCGGGAGGCGTCGCCTAGTCCGGTCTATGGCGCCGCACTGCTAATGCGGTTTGGGCCTTAAAGCCCATCGAGGGTTCAAATCCCTCCGCCTCCGCGCAAGATCACCGAAGCCCCGGTCCACCCGACCGGGGCTTCGCCCGTCCCGGCCCTCCGGAACCCCGTTTCCGCAGGTCACAAGGGCTACAGCAAACGGATTTCACATGGCGGCGGCAGTCATGTAATGTTCTTCCTGTCGCCGCGAGCAGCCCAGAAGGGCCCAGAACGGCGACAAAAACAAAAGAACACAAGCACTCGTAGCTTAACGGATAGAGCATCTGACTACGGATCAGAAGGTTGCAGGTTCGAATCCTGCCGAGTGCACACAGGTCAAGGGCCCCGGAGGAATCCGGGGCCCTTGGTGTTTCATGGGCGTACAGCAGCGAAGTACAGCAACCGCGTCAACCGTTACCGCCCATGGCGTCGGACAGCTTGCCGATCGCGGCACGCACCTCCTCCTCGCTCGCCTCGGCGTAGACCTCCATCGTCATGGCGATCTGCGAATGCCGGAGGATGCGTTGGGCCACCTTCGGGTGCACCTTCAGCGCGACGAGGAGTGAGCTGCACGTGTGCCGGGTGTTCCGGAGCGGGATGACCCGGAGTCCGGCGCGACGAGCCCGGAGGGCGAACATGCGGGTCATGTTGCCCGGCTCGATGGGCGTGCCGTACTTCGTCGTGAAGATCAGGTCATGTCTGCCCTGCCACAGTTCCCCGGCAGCCTTCCGGTCGCCGATCTGCTGAGCACGGCGCATCCGCAGCGCCTTGAGGCAGAGCGCCGGCAGAGGCAGGAAGTCGTCGGAGTCCTCGGTCTTGGTCTCGCGGTGCAGGATCTGCCGACCGGCCCGCTGGATCTGGTGGTCGACGTACAGCTCTCCCCGCTCGAAGTCGACGGACTTCCACGTGAGGCCCAGGACCTCGCCACGGCGCAGGCCGAGGCAGAGCACCAGGACCCAGGCGGCGAAGAGGTGGTCATCCCGCGCGGCGGCGTCGGTGAGGAACTGGCCCGCCTCGGCCACGGACCACGGCTTGATCCGGCGACGCCGAGGCTTGGGCACCTTCACGAGGGAGGCGACGTTCTTGCTGATCTCCTCCTCGGTGACGGCGTGGGTGAGGGCCGCCCGGAGGGCATCGCGCGCAGCTTGGATCACTCGGCGAGACGGGTACGACTCGCAGCACTCCCCGATGGCACAGCACTTCCTGCGAGCCGGGTCCCGCTTGGCGTCCTTGCCCTGGGCGCAGCACTGGCAGACGGTCGCCAGCTTGGTCAGCCACTCGCGGACGTCTCGGACCGTGAGGCGGTCCAGCCGCTTGGGGCCGAGATGCGGAGCGATGTAGAGCCGGACGCAACCCTCGTACGAGACGTACGTCAGAGGCGCCAGATTCGGCTTCACGACGGAGTCCAGCCAGTACGCGAGGAATGCGGACACCGTCCGGTGCCGAGTGGCGACTGGTCCCTTCTTCGCCTCCGCGTGGAGGTTGAGCCACTTCTCGTGGACCTCCTCGCGGGTCTTGCCGTAGGCGTACTTCCGGGCTCGCGTGCCGTCCGGCTTGGTCACCCAGACGTAGGCGGCGTAGCCCGTCTTGTATGGGTAGATCGAGCCTTCGCCGTTACCGCGCTTGCCGCTCATGCCGACCACCCCTGTTCAGCTTCCTGGGCACGGCGTTCGACGTACTCGTCCACGTAACGGGGCAGTATTCGGCGGTTACGGCCGTCCTTGATAGAGCGGATCTCACCGGTAAGGATCAGCATCTTGGTCTTGGAGAGGCTGTAGCCGAGCATCTCGGCGACCTCTCGCGTGCTGTACCACTTCCTTTCGATCACTGCGGTGGTCATGCTGCGGCTCCTTCCAAGGTGAGTTGGTCGTGCAGGGCTTCGCGGGCGGTCTCGCGGTTGAGCTGGAGATCCCGGGCGATGGTGGCGGCGAGGGCGGATTCGCCGGGGGTGTGGCCGTGTCCGGCGTACTGCCAGTCGGCGAGGACGAGGACGGTGTCCGGTTCGATCTCGTCGAGGCCGAGGGCTCCGCGTTCCTGGGCTGCTCGGTAGTCGGCGCGGGTCTGGCGGAGGGCGCCGAGGGTGGTCGAGTAGTGACGGGACTTGGAGCTGAAGTGGCCGCGGAAGCCGAGCATGTGGGCCCAGGCCCAGAGGCGGCGGTCCGGGTAGAGCGGGTCGAGCAGCTTGCACGCTTCGATCAGGCGGCGGGTGTGGTCGGGGACCTGGTGGCGGTCGAGTTCGGAGAGTTCGCCAATGCGGCGGTCGAGGGTGCCGGTGTTCTCGGCGGCTTTGGTGGCGTACTTGGCGACGTAGGAGGCGACGGCCTGTTCGGTGATGTCGGAGCCGTCGCCGAAAGCCTTGACGGGGCGGACGTCGAGTTGGGTGCCCCAGCGGAAGGTGCGGGCCGGTTGGTCATCGGCGGCCGGGACCGAGACCGAGGTGTAGGAGTGCGCGGCAGCGGCGCGGATCGCGTCGGCGAGCAGGTCGACGGTTGCCCAGGCGGGCGGCGGGGTTTCGGGTCCGTCCGGGCCGTCGAGGCGGATCACGGCGTGGAAGTGCAGGGCACCGCGCTTCTGGAATTCGGCGACCTTGCCGTACGACACGCGTGCGTGGTCGGCGAGTTCGCGGCGGGTGAGTCCGGCGCGGGCGGCGATCTCGCGGCGTAGGCGGGTGGTGAAGCGCTGCCAGAGGTCGCCCGCGTGGTTGTTGAAGAGGACGGCGCCCGTGTAGTCGTACGTCGCCGGGTCGAGGGCGGTGCCGAGCGCGGAGTCGTCGGCCGGGTGGCGGGTGCCGCAGCGGCAGGTGCCCTTGTAGGGGCGGTTGTGGACCGGGCCGAAGGATGGGGCGGTGAGGGTGGCGAAGACGCGCGGGTGATCGCGCACGGTTCCGGGGATGTCGCGGCCCTCGTCTCCGGCGAGTCCCGCACGGATCAGGTGGTAGGTGTCTCCCGCGTATGTCCAGGCGCAGGACGGGCAGCGGGAGGCACGGCGGTTGCCGCAGGCGATGCGGAGGCGTCCGCCGGGCTCGTTCTCGGTGGAGTAGTGGTGCAGGGTCTCGCCGGTGGTCTTGTCCTTGTGCAGGACCCAGCCGGTCAGGTGGATGGGTTCGGCGCAGCCGCCGGTGCGGCGGATCTGGTCGTGCCAGCGGTCGTAGTCGGGGGCCGAAGCCACCCTCAGCAGGTCGCCGAGGGTGGTCGGGTCGAGCAGCGTGTCAGGCACGGGCGCCCTCCCGCGTGGGGCGGGTGCGGGCGAGGCCGGTGCCGTTGCAGGCCGGGCAGTGCGCGGTGATGGTGCGCAGATGGCCGTGCCAGTCGCGGCCGCCCAGGGTAATGGCGGCGGAGGCGAAGCCGTCGCAGTTCGGGCAGATGCGGGGCGGCGGTGTGGTGCGGGCGGTCATGCTGGGGGTTCCTTCCGGTTCCACGGATCGGATAGGGGCACGGCTCCCGGGCGGCGGATGCTTGGCGGTATCGAGGCCGCCCGGGGGCCGGTCAGCGGTGCTTGCTCTCGGAGGCGATGAGGGAGCGGATCACCAGGGCGCAGATGGCGACCGAGGCGCCCGTGATGGCGACCGCGAGGAGCAGCGAGACGAGGACGGCGCCGACGACCAGGACGACGGCGGTGCCGCCGCCGACGAGGGCGATCACGGTGCCGGGGGTGAGCTGTACGACCGGGCGGGACGGCGCCGAGGCCATCGGAGCGGGTGGCGGGGTCTGGGCGGCCGGGACGATGGAGGTCGGCTCGATGACGGCGGGCGGGGTGACGTGACCGGTCGGGGTCGGCATGGTCGGGATCTTCGGGCGGAACATGGGTGAACTCCCTTCAGAATTCGGTTACTTGACGAAGGTGTTGATGGCGGGGGCAAGGACGCTGTCGGCGAGGAGGAAGCCGCCGAGCAGGAGCACGGCGATGAGCCAGGCGGGCGGGCGGATGAGCTTGACGCCGAGGTAGCCGACGACGAGCAGGGCGAGCCAGAGCGGGACGTCCATGGCGGCCTCCTAGCGGACGCGGCAGCGGTGGGTGCGGGCGGCGAGCTGGGCGGCGGACTGGCTGGTGTAGTCGGCGGACCAGCCGCAGCTGTCGGCGGTGCACACGGCGGCGTGCCGGGTCTGGCCGTGGCGGTCGCGGTGGGTGCCGATCTGCACCGGGCCGATGCTCATCACGGAGTGGAAGTGGTCGCGGGCGGGCATGAGCGGATCTCCTTGTCTTTTCAGGTGAGTTGGGCGGCGATGGCGTCGGCCATGGGCGCGGGGACGCCGAGGCGGGCGCGCAGGGTGTCGGTGTCGATCGGGGAGCCGGTGCGTGCCTGGTGGTCGGCGGCGACCTTGCGGGCGTGGTCGACCAGCGCGGCCGGAACCGACACAGCCGGGGCGGGGTCGGCGGCCGGAAGAGCCGGAGCGTCATCAGCGGCCGGGACCGAAGCGGGTTCGGGCTCGATGTCGGGTGCGGGGGCCGGGGCTGCGGGCGCCGGCGGATCCGGCACCCGGTCCCCGGCCGGAGTCGGCGAGTGGGCGAGGAGGGTGCCGCCCATGAAGGCCAGCGCGGGCCACGCGGCGACGAGGATCCGTAGCCAGGCCGGGACGTCGTTGAGGTCGAGCAGTCCGGCGGTGGCGACGTTGGCGCCGAGCGAGGCGACCAGGGCGATGAGGAACCAGCACCAGGCCAGCCGGGAGGGGCCATCGGTGCGCAGCCGACGCCAGGCGGCGACCAGCAGGAGGTCGACGCTGACCGGGTAGGCCCAGGCCTTCCAGCCGGACTGTCCGGCTGCGGCGGCGAGGTCGTGGAGGTGGGCGAAGGAGAGGGCGCCCGCGATGACGGCCTGAATGAGGACGGCGTCCACGCGCAGGGCGGGGCGGGCCATCAGAACCCCTCCTCGCCGGGGTACTCCGGGCCCTCGTTGGGGTCGTAGCCGGGCGGGAACAGGCCGGGCGGGGGCTCCGGCAGTGAGGCGGCCAGGCACGGGCCCACGGTGTCGATGAACGTCTGGTCAGCGCCGACGGTGTCGGCGTAGACGGCCAGGGCGCCGAGCAGGATCACCGTGCGGTGGAAGTCCTCGCAGTTGTCGCACATGCCGGTCACCTCGCCTGCGTCGTGTCGGCATCGGCGGGCTGGGCGGCGGCGTAGCGCTGGACGGCGGCGAGGTAGTCGGCCGCGGTCTGAGCGAGCCTCTCGGCGAACGCCTGATGATCGGCGATCGGGCGGCTGTCGAAGACCGAGATGGTCAGGTAGTAGCCGTCCCCGTCGATGGCCAGGATCGGCATGCGTTCGGTGCCGTAGTCGTGGAGGTGGACCCAGCTGGAGGCGTCTCCGTGGAAGGACATGGAGGCGGGCATTGGTCGTTCCTCTCTGCATTCGGGCATGGAGGGGGTAGGGACCTGGCGCGAGGCGGTCGCGCCGACCGTGGAGCGGGGAGGGATCAGGCAGCGGCCGGGGCGGACTCGACGGCCGGGGCCGGGACCGGCTTCCGGGTGCCGAGGGCGGGCCGGAAGGGGGCCAGGGCGGGCAGGTCCGGGGTCAGATCGGCGTGCCGGTTGCAGGTGTTGACGGCCTGCCGCAGCGACGTGTGCGGGGCGCGGATGCGGGCCCAGCCGCCGGTGGAGTCGCCCGTGATGGCGACGCCGGGCAGGTCGGTCGGGATCTGGATGGCGGCGAGGACGGCGTCTGGGGCGATGTCGCCGAAGGCCATGTTCGCCGAGGATTCGTCGTTGACGCGGTGCGCGGTGCGGCCGGTGAGCTGGGCGCGGAGCATGGTGATGCCCTTGCCGAGTTCGGAGCCGAAGCGCTGCCCGCAGATCTCCAGGTAGATCCCGGAAGCACGGCCGAGCTGGGCGAGGCGGGCGAGCGCGGTGATGATCCGGTCCCGGCGCTTCTCCTGTTCCTTGTTGGCGAACAGGGCGAGCTCGGCGACCTCATCCACGAGGACCACGACCGGCACCGGCCGCACGTCGGCGGGCAGGTCCCAGATGTCGGAGGCAATCTCCGCATCCGGCACGTCAGCGGTGATCCGCTGTTCGGCACGGATGAGTTGGTAGACGCCCTCCATGTGGTCGACGAGCGCGTCGAGGAGGTCGGCGGCGGTGTCGGGGTTGTCGGCGAGGGCGGAGAACCGGCGGGCGAGCGGGAAGAGTTCGACGCCCTGCTTGCAGTCGATGCCGACCAGCGCGACATCCTGCGCGGCCAGCCCTGCGACCAGGTTGCGCTGGTAGACGGACTTGCCGGACTCGGTAGCGCCCAGGGTGAGGGCGTGCGGGACGGCCCGGTAGTCGCGGTAGTGGACGGCCCCGTCCTCGCGCAGGGCGACCGGGACCCGCATGGGGCGGGCGTCGGTCTTGGCGGGCATCTGCACCCGCTTGAGTACGTCGTAGCCGGTCATCCTCAACTCGACGACTCCGGAGCGCAGTTCACGGGAGATGACGCCGTACATCGAGAACGAGTGCCGCAGCCGGTCGGACGCGGCGGCGATGTCGAAGGCGTCCTGTCCGGGCCGGAGCTTGAGCCGGAGAACGAGGCCGGTACGGGTCGGCCGCACGCGCAGGATGCGCGGTGGACGGGACTCCGGCACGGGCCGGTTGGCGATCCGGGCCAGGGTGAGGCGCCAGCGCGAGGGCGGGACCGTCAGCCCGCAGGCGTCCATGACGGAGCCGTAGCGGACCAGGACACGGACCACGGCAAGGGTGACCCCGAAGGTCAGCCAGTACCAGGCGGGGCGCCGCCACCGCAGGAGACCAGCGGCAGCGACGACCAGCACGAGCGCGACCGTGAACCAGGTCATGATCAGGCCGCCTTGGGCTTCGACGCAGCAGCGGCGAGCGAAGTGACAGCGACCGCGCGGAAGGCGATGCCGTGCCGCTTCTGCCCGTTGAACTCGTTCTCCCACGGCCGGGCGATCAGACCCGTGAGGGCGACCGGCGTGCCCATGGCCAGCTCACCGGAGATGCCGGGCTCGGGGACGGTGATGGAGAGGATCTCGACCTCGTCGTTCGCCGCGAACATCACGTCCACGGTCATCAGCTTCGCACCGGACTCGGCGTCCATGGCGATCTCGCCGGTACGGCGGTCCTTGACCTTGGGCTGCGGGGTCTTGGCGACCATCACGGTCGCGGCGGAGGTGTCGACGGGGATCTGACGCACAGCGGATCACTCCTCTATAGAGGCTGGACTCTGTCACTCATGTATATGAGTGACATGAAGAAGAGTGCATGACTCCTGTACATGAGTCAACCCGCCGCGAAGAAGAACTCGCGACGGGCTGAGGGGAGTTGAGCGCGCGTCAGTCGGCGGCGGGGATCCGATACTCGAAAACGAACTGGTCAGCGGCCATGAGCGTGTCGCAGACCTCGACGACGAGCCCCTCGGTAGTACGGGCCTCACGGATCAGATGAACCACCGACGCACCAGGGCTCAGCGCCAACTCGGACGCCTCTGCCTTGGAGGCCGGACGCGCTTGCAGCGTCTCGACGAACTCGGCGAACTCGTGCCCGTGGTCTTCGAGTCGGGCGTAGATGCCACCGCCACCGGGGTTCTCGGCGAACAGCTCCGGGATCTCCTTCACGACATCCCAGGGGAGGTAGGAGGTCGCAGTCTCGACGGGGGTGCCGTTGCGGAAGTAGAGGCGCCGCCGGGCGAGGACCTGAGTGCCGGCGGGGACGCCCAATCGCTCGGCGGCATCCTCGGGTGCCTCCATGGGGCCGATGTAGAGGACGCTCACCTTGGCTGTAGCGCCGGACTGCGCCGACTCGGCGAGGTACGCGGCCTTGCCGCCCTGCCGGAGCGAGCGCCGGAAGCGATCGGAGGAACGATGCCGTACCGGCGGTCGATCCTTCACGATCGAGCCCTTGCCGTGCCGGGTCTCGACGAGCCCGCTCGCGCGTACCTCGACCATGGCCTTGCGAATCGTGCCACCCGAGACGTTGTAGCGATCGATGAGCTCGGACTCACTCGGCACCATGTCACCAGGCTTGAGAACGCCCGCCCGGATCTGCTGCACGATCTCCTCGGCGATCTGCACGTACCGGGGTACGGACCTTTCTCCTCCTACTGCGGTTCCCATAGTCCTTCAGTTCCTCCTATGCTCCTGCACATGAGTACATCACGGGAGGCAAGGTCGACACCATCGCTGCACTCGGTTTCCGTAGCCGGAGCCGTGGTGCGTGAAGATGGACGGCTCCTTGCCATCCGCCGTGCGGACAACGGCACTTGGGAACTGCCCGGCGGCGTCCTCGAAGTCGACGAGACCCCGGAGGCGGGCGTAGCGCGTGAGGTCCTGGAGGAGACAGGCATCCACATCGAGGTGGACGAGCTCACCGGCGTCTACAAGAACACGACGCGCGGCATCGTGGCCCTGGTCTTCCGCTGCAAGCCCTCTGGCGGAACCGAGCGCACGTCTAGCGAGTCGACGGCCGTCTCCTGGCTCACACCCGAAGAGGTCAGCGACCGCATGTCCGAGGTCTACGCGGTCCGTCTCCTGGACGCCTTGGACGGCAACGGCCCGCACGTCCGAAGCCACGACGGCAAGCGACTCATCCCGGCGGGATAGAACTTTCCCTACTTCATCAAGGCCCGCGCACGGCGCGGGCGCGCGCCGCCCCTGCGCGGCCCGCCTCTGTCTTCGCCCCGGCTGGCCACGCCAGGCGGCGCGCTACGCACTGCGGGCGGAGGAGGAAAAACCCGCTGTGGCTGGGGCGGTCGGCTCCACGACTTTAGCCAGCCACTTTGGCGCGAGCCTCGAAGATCATGGCCCCAGCGTCGTGCTTTAACGGGCAGGTCCACAGACTGCCCGACTCGCCGGAAGCTTAAGGGGCCATGATCACTCGCGCCAAAGCAGCTCCCGGCCAAAGTCGCTCCGCCGACCGCGTGGGCCAGTGCAGGACCAATCGTCGGGACGGCAATGCTCCTGTGGCCCCACGTCAAGGGCCGACCGGCCTTGTGCACACCCACTTCGGGATGAAATATGTAAATACACGGCAAAAAGCCTAGAAACACCCTTAAGGGAGGCGGGCAGCATGAGCACCGCCCCAATGGAGCTTCAAAGTGAGCGCGTGATCGTCCAAGCTCCTCTGTCATTCGCCGGTTCAACGAAGCGAATATTGCGACTCACCGAGCCACACCGGGCTCTCGCCTTGAAGGCTGTCGTCGGCCCATGGTGGAAAGGCACCCTGCGGGTCTTGCTCGACGGCCTGCTCGTCCTGACCGTGGGCACCTTGCTGTTCCTGACGTGGATCTTCATTGCGGTCTGGTACCTCTTCTGGGGAATCCTCCTGATCCCCTACCGCCTCATCCGGCGCAGCGACCGCAACCGGAAGCGTGAGGCCCTCCAGCACCGAGAGATGCTCGACGCAGCCATCGCTGCACAAGCAGTCGCCACCAAGCGCATGGCCGAGTCGGAATCGCCGAAGTCAGCGGAGACAACGGAGCCTCCGGCCCCCCAGAAGAATCCCGAACTTGGACGCTAGGTGCGTGTCCCCTGCGTGCCCGATCAAGCAGCGACCGGCAGGGACCAACGGGGAACATCGGGAAGCACCTCAAGAACGCGCAGACCAGCGCCTCGCCAGGTCAGGAGCCATCCGCATACGCGATCTTCCAAACTGGTGCTGTACAGCAGCGAAGTACAGCAACCACAGCAACCGGCCCTGTCCGGTAGGGCACTCACACGGCCGTACCGCGACCGGTATGACCATCAGCGACCGATCCACATAGAGCTACGGATCAGAAGGTTGCAGGTTCGAATCCTGCCGAGTGCACATAGGTGAGAGGCCCCGGAGAGATCCGGGGCCTCTTGCGTTTGGGGTGGGTTGGTGAGCGCGTAACGCTCACGGGATCAGGCTGCTGTGCAGTAAGGCAGTGGGGTGGTGCGTCGGTTCGTGTTCGGTACCGGGTGCTGCCTCGGACTCGTGTTGCTCCGGGCGGGGTTGAAGACGAACAGGCGCAGCACCAGGAAGCGGCCGATTCCGGCGAGGCCGGCTGCGGTCAGGTAGACGGTTTGTTCCCAGAGCAGCGTCGGCGAGGGCTGGATCGTGTGGAGGGTGAGTATCGCGGTGGAGGTCACCGCGTATGCGGCCGTGGCTGAGCCTGCTGACTGTAGGTGGCGGCGCAGGCCGGGGCGGTGTCCGGTGCCGAAGGTGAACAGGGCGTGGAGTTCGGTGCAGAGGAGGGTTGAGGCGACTGTGATCAGCGCGTTCGCGAGTGTCCAGGGCATGAGTGTTGCCGTCAGCGGCACCGCCGCGCTGGAAAGGACGCCGACGCCGCCTCCGCACACCACGAAACGGACGAAGGATGCGAACGGGCCGGGGGCGCCCGCGATGTGGATTGCGCCGTCCTTCCCGCCCGTCGACCCCAGCTTCGCGGCGCTCGGCTCGTACGCCATCTCGTGATTCGGCGAACGCAGCGACTTCATGGGGAAGTTCCTTCCGGGCAGGGACCGTTGAGACTCGGCGATCAACTGCGTCAACGATCCCGTCACCGGCTCCGCGAAACGAGGACGCGGCCACCCGTATTGAAGGTGGAGCCAGCCCTACCAACGCGGTCCGGTCCGCCGTACGACGCCTGCCCTCGTCAGGTCATTTCGCGCGAGCCGTGAAACCGCCCGGCGTCGGCCTCGGAACGAGGCTCCAGCCCTCGCGTGGAGTCGCCTTGGCGGGACTGGCAGGGGCACGTGGTCTTCTTCGTGCGATGCCGCCGGTCATGACCGCGGGCGTTGGGGTGGTTGTGTGCCGTGGAGTTCGCGCAGTTCCTCGATGTACTCCAGCGCGAGACCGGTCGTGCGGGTGAACCAGTCGTTCAGTACGGCGATTTCGGTGGCGGAGTAGTCGGCGAAGAGGGTGTGGAGGCGGGCGTAGTAAGGGCCGTAGAGGGACTCGACGCGGGTGACGGCGGAGGGGACCGCGGCCAGGCGGACGCGGCGGCGGTCGGTGGGGTCGGGGCGGCGGGTGATGAAGCCGGCGCGTTCCAGGCGGTTGATGATGCCGGTGGCGGCGCCGGTGGTGACGTGGGCGTGTTCTGCGAGGTCGCCCGCGGTGAGGAGGTTGTCGCCGGCCTTGAGGACGCAGGCGAAGCAGAGGAGATCGGTGACGTTCAGGCCCAGCCGCTGGGCCATTTCCTGCTGGCCCAGCAGGTGGGTGGCGATCAGGGAGTCCATCGCTGACAGTGCCTGGGCCGGGGTGGCGGTCGGGCGTGGCTTGGCTGACATCGCGGTTCCCTGTTTCCTTAGCGCGTGAGATGTTTAGGTGCTAAATTTCTTACGGGGTGAGGGGTATTTCGTGAGGATCCATCCTCGCCCACACAGCGGACGTCCGCTGCCCAAGAAGGAGGCAGGTACGTGAGCGCACAGTATGACGAGGGCCATACGGTCGCGGGGTGGACCGGATTCGGCATCGCGTCCGTCGGGGCGGTTGTGGTGGGGGTGGGCGTGTGTATGGTCTCGGCCGCTTTGGTGGCGGTCGGACTGGGAGTTGGGGTCGTGAGTGTCCTTGTCACCTGGGCGCTGCATCTCGCCGGGTGGGGCAAGCCGCCCGGGCGGAGGCCCCGGGAGCAGTGGGAGATGCGGGTGCGGGATCCGGGGGCGCGTGAGGGGCATGCCGGGTGCCTGGGGTGTCGGATGGCGGGACGGGGGCGGCGTACCGCTGCGGTGGCCACGCCTGTTGCCGCGGTCGGGGAGCCCGAGGCTGCCGCCGCTGCCGAGTCCTTGGGCTAGCGCGGGGGATCTTGGCCGACCGGCGTTGTCAGTGGCTACCTCTACAGTCGTAGGCGATGGCACAAGCATGGAAGTGCTCGGGGCTGCGGTGGGCGGCGGGTGGTCCCGTGCTCGTGTGGGACGGCGGGCGGCGCAGTGCGCTGACCAGGGGGAAACGGGTGGCCTTCGGGGTCGCGGACGGGGGTGTTCGGGAGTGTGTGGGAGCGCGGGGAAACGCGTGTCCGGTCCGGGCGGGCGTGCCGGGGCGGAGTACGGGGGCGCGGTGCGAGGAGTGTGCGCGGCTGGACCGGGCGCACTCCGTGGCCGCCGACACGATGGCCGACGATCCGCGGCCGTATCACGTATATCTGGCCTGGTTCGGGCCCGGGATGGTGAAGGTCGGGATCACCGCCGAAGAGCGCGGGTCCGCGCGGCTGCTGGAGCAGGGGGCCGTGTGCTTCAGCTGGCTGGGGCTCGGGCCGCTGATGGCCGCGCGGCGCACTGAGGAGCTGCTGCGCGCCGCACTCCGGGTGCCGGATCGGATTCCGTACGGCGACAAGCGGGCCGTGCGGTCCGCCCTGCCGGGGACGGCCGAGGAGCGGGCGGCCGAGCTCGGCGAGTTGCATGCGCGGGCCGTGGCGCTGGGCGGGTGGCCGGAGTCGCTGATCCGTGAGCCGTATCGGCCCGTCGACCACACCGAGGTGTTCGGGCTCGCCGACCTTCCGGATCCTGTCGGTGAGGTGCGCGAGCTCGTCCCGGGCGGGGGCGTCAGCGGACGGCTCGTGGCAGCCGCGGGGCCCGATCTGCATCTGGAGAACGGGGGCCGGGTCGTCGTGCTGGATACGCGGGTGATGACCGGATGGCAGCTGGTGCCGGTGACGAGTGATGAACTCACCGTGCCGGTCAGGGAGTTCAAGACGGTGGAGGTGACTGTCCAGGACGGGTTGTTCTGACGGGCGGTATTGGTGGTGGTGGGTGCCTCGGCCGGGTGCGAGGCTCAGTGGCTGCCGACGGTGACGTCCAGTGGATGCCCGCGGTGACATTCAGCCGTTGCTGAGGCCCGTAGAGATTCCCAGGCGCCCCCTGAGAGGCACCTGTGCGTTTCTCAGGAAAATCACAGGTTCCAGAAAGGGTGCTCTAAGAGGGGCCCGACAAGGTACCTGCTATGACCACGACCTCGCCCCAGGGGCGCACCGAACTGCTGAGGCCGGACGGGAGCCCCGTCCGAGTGCTTGTGGTGGACGACGAGTTGTCGATCACCGAGCTGTTGTCCATGGCTCTTCGCTATGAAGGCTGGCAGATCCGCAGCGCGGGGGACGGACAGGGTGCCGTGCAGACCGCGCGGGAGTTCCGGCCGGACGCCGTCGTTCTCGACATGATGCTGCCCGACATGGACGGGCTCGCCGTGCTCGGGCGGCTGCGGCGGGAGCTGCCGGACGTTCCCGTTCTGTTCCTCACCGCGAAGGACGCGGTCGAGGACCGGATCGCCGGGCTCACCGCCGGCGGTGACGACTACGTCACCAAGCCGTTCAGCCTGGAGGAGGTCGTCGCCCGGCTGCGCGGCCTGATTCGTCGCTCCGGTGCCGCCGACCGCCGTTCCGACTCCGTGCTCGTCGTCGGTGACCTCACCCTCGACGAGGACAGTCACGAGGTGAGCCGGGCAGGCGACAACATCCATCTCACGGCCACCGAGTTCGAGCTGCTGCGGTTCCTCATGCGGAATCCTCGGCGAGTGCTCAGCAAGGCGCAGATCCTTGACCGGGTCTGGTCGTACGACTTCGGCGGGCAGGCCAACGTCGTCGAGCTGTACATCTCGTATCTGCGGCGGAAGATCGACGCGGGGCGGGAGCCGATGATCCACACCCGGCGCGGTGCCGGTTATCTGATCAAGCCCGCGGCTTCATGAGCGGGCGACGACGGCCGCGTGCGCAGAAGCGGCAGCGGCGGATGGGGCAGCCGCGCACTCTGCGGACGCGGCTCGTCGTCGCGTCCGTGGTGTTGATCGCCGTGGTGTGTGCGGTGATCGGTACGGTGACGACGCTGGCTCTGCGTTCGCATCTGTACGAGCAGCTCGACGGTCGGCTCGGCGAGTCCGTGTCCCGGGCGGTCGGCTTCAGGCCGCCCGACGCCCGCGACGGCAAGAAGCCACCCAAGCCGACCCTCGGTGAATTCGTCACCAAGGGCCCGCAGCCGCAGGGCACGATCGCGGCCGAGGTCCGGAACGGCACCATCACCGACGCCATGGTCGGTGAGAAGTCCGACGAAGATCTCGAGATGGTCCCCCAGGACCTCACCGACGCCCAGATCGAGGCGCTCAACACCGTCGAGCAGGACGGCAACAGCCACACCGTCGAGATTCCCGGGCTCGGCGAGTACCGCGCGGAGTACCGCTCCGGCGAAAACGGCAGCTACTACGTCGCCGTCCCCACCCAGGAAGTCACCAGCACCCTCAACACCCTCGTCATCATCGAAGTCAGCGTCACCGGCGCCGGCCTCCTAGCCGCCGGCATAGCGAGCTCCGTCCTCGTCGGCGTAGCCACCCGCCCCCTCCGCAAGGTCGCCGCCACGGCGACCCGGGTCTCCGAACTCCCGCTGCACACCGGCGAGGTCAACCTCAGCGAGCGTGTCCCCGAGTCGGAGACGGACCCGCATACCGAGGTCGGGCAGGTCGGGGCGGCGCTCAACAGGATGCTGAACCATGTGCACGGGGCGTTGCACTCACGGCAGCAGAGTGAGATGCGGGTACGGCAGTTCGTCGCGGACGCCAGCCATGAGCTCAGAACACCGCTCGCCTCCATCCGCGGGTACGCCGAGCTGACCAGACGCGGCAGGGAAGAGGTCGGGCCGGACACCCGGCACGCCCTCGGACGGATTGAGTCCGAGGCGGGCCGGATGACCCTGCTCGTCGAAGACCTGCTGCTGCTCGCGCGCCTGGATGCCGGACGGCCGCTGCAGTTCGAGCAGACCGACCTCATCCCGCTGGTCGTCGACACCATCAGCGACGCCCGTGCGGCCGGCATGGATCACAACTGGCGGCTCGACCTGCCCGACGAACCCGCCCTGGTCTCCGGGGACGCGGCCCGGCTCCAGCAGGTGCTCATCAACCTGCTCGGCAACGCGCGCAAGCACACCCCGCCGGGTACGACGGTCACCGCGCGGATTCAGCGGCGCGGGCCCTGGATGTGTGTGGACGTCGAGGACAACGGCCAGGGCATCCCACCCGATTTGCTGCCGCGTGTCTTCGAACGGTTCGCGCGCGGTGACTCGTCGCGGTCCCGTGCCTCCGGCTCGACGGGTCTGGGGCTCGCCATCGTGCAGGCCGTCGCGACCGCGCACGAGGGTGCGGTGACCGTGGACAGCGTCCCGGGCCGCACGGTCTTCACGGTGCATCTGCCGGCGCTCGCCGCGCAGACGCCCCGTCCGGTGCCCGAAACGAATTGGCAACTGCACTCACAGGCACAGCACAGTCCCACCACACCGATGCAACAGCGGGCTTGAGAAGAGTCGGTTCCATGCGAACCGACTCTTCTCCCGGCTCCCTGCCGGCGCGGGAGCACCTCCCGGCCGGAGATGCCGGTACGCCTGTCCTGGACGTAGTGATCCCCGTCTACAACGAGGAGAAGGACCTCCAGCCGTGTGTGCTGAGACTCCATCAGCACCTCAAGAACACCTTCCCGTACGCCTTCCGCATCACGATCGCGGACAACGCCTCCATCGACACCACCCCGCAGGTGGCGTCCCGGCTGGAGGCGGAGCTGGCGGAAGTGCGGTCGTTCCGGCTGGAGCAGAAGGGCCGTGGTCGGGCCCTGCGCACCGTGTGGTCCGCCTCGGACGCGCCGATCCTCGCCTACATGGACGTCGACCTGTCCACCGACCTCAACGCGCTGCTCCCGCTGGTGGCGCCGCTGATCTCGGGTCACTCGGACCTCGCGATCGGCTCCCGGCTCAGCCGGAGTTCCCGCGTCGTACGCGGCGCCAAGCGTGAGTTCATCAGCCGCACGTACAACCTCATCCTGCGCGGCTCGCTCCAGGCCCGCTTCTCCGACGCCCAGTGCGGGTTCAAGGCGATCCGCCGGGATGTGGCCCAGGTGCTGCTGCCCCTCGTCGAGGACACCGGCTGGTTCTTCGACACCGAGATGCTGGTGCTCGCCGAGCGCGCGGGCCTCCGTATCCACGAAGTGCCCGTCGACTGGGTCGACGACCCCGACTCCACCGTGCACATCGTGAAGACGGCGACCGACGACCTCAAGGGCGTGTGGCGGGTGGGCAAGGCCCTGGCCGGCGGTTCGCTGCCGCTGGACCGGCTCGCCCGGCCGTTCGGCGACGACCCGCGGGACCGCGAGATCCAGGACGTACCCAAGGGGCTGGCCCGCCAGCTCGTCGGCTTCTGCGTCGTGGGCGGTCTGTCGACCCTCTTCTACCTCCTCCTCTACACCGTGTTCCGGCAGTTCTCCGGCTCACAGATCGCCAACGCGCTCGCGCTGCTGGTCTCCGCGATCGCCAACACGGCGGCCAACCGGCGGCTGACCTTCGGGGTGCGCGGCCGTGGCGACGCCGTCAAGCACCAGGCGCAGGGCCTGGTCGTCTTCGGTATCGGGCTGATCCTGACCAGCGGTTCGCTCGCCGCCCTGAACGCGGCGTCCAGCGATCCCGGGCACTCCACCGAGCTGGCGGTCCTCATCGCCGCCAACCTCGCGGCGACGGTGCTGCGCTTCCTGCTCTTCCGCGCGTGGGTCTTCCCGGACCGGCGCGACGACGACCGCCCGTCGACCGTCGTCGCCTCCTACACCCCGGCGCCGAACACCCCGCCCTCGCCCAGCTACCGCACGGCCCCGCACAACCCGTACGACTCCACCCAGTTCCGCGCCGGTGAAGCCGCGGACCGCTCCTGGAGGGACGCGACCCTGCAGCTGCAGCCCCTCCGTCCCACCGACACCGATCCGAGGGACCGACGATGACCACCTACTACACAGCCGATACGGCCGTCACGGAGCCCATCGCTCCACCGGCGCCCGCGGCCGGCGAACCGAAGCAGCCGCTCGGACGGAGACTGTGGCGCGGCCGGCCCGAGGACCCCCGCTGGGTGCGCCCGGCGTTCTGGGGCCTGCTGCTCGCCACCGCGGCGCTCTACTTCTACAACCTGAGCTCCTCCGGCTACGCCAACTCCTTCTACTCCGCGGCCGTCCAGGCCGGCAGCCAGTCCTGGAAGGCCTTCTTCTTCGGCTCGCTGGACGCCGCCAACGCCATCACCGTCGACAAGCCCCCGGCCGCTCTGTGGCCGATGGCCCTGGCGGTCCGCCTCTTCGGCCTCAGCTCGTGGGCGATCCTGGCCCCCGAGGTCCTCATGGGCGTCGGCACGGTCGCCGTCGTCTATGCGTCCGTACGCCGCCGGTTCAGCCCCGCGGCCGGTCTGATCGCGGGCGTCGTGCTCGCGCTCACCCCCGTCGCGGCGCTGATGTTCCGGTTCAACAACCCGGACGCGATGCTGGCGCTGCTGATGGCGGTCGCCTGCTACTTCGTCGTCCGGGCGCTGGAGGACGGCCGTACGAAGTGGCTGATGTGGGCCGGAGTCGCGATCGGCTTCGCGTTCCTGGCCAAGACCTTGCAGGCCTTCCTGATCCTGCCGCCGCTGGCGATCGTGTACGCGGTCTGCGCGCCGGTGAAGGTGAAGAAGCGGTTCGTCCAGCTGGCGCTGGCGACGGTCGCGATCGTCGTCTCCGGTGGCTGGTGGGTCGCGATCGTCGAGCTGTGGCCCGCGTCCTCGCGTCCGTACATCGGCGGCTCGCAGAACAACAGCTTCCTGGAGCTGACCTTCGGCTACAACGGGCTCGGCCGGCTGAACGGCGAGGAGACCGGCAGCGTCGGCGGCGGTGGCGGAGGAGGCGGCACCGGGCAGTGGGGTGAGACCGGCTGGGACCGGATGTTCAACTCCGAGATCGGCGGCCAGATCTCCTGGCTGCTGCCGGCGGCCCTGATCCTGCTGATCGCGGGCCTGGTGGCCACGCGCAAGCTCAAGCGGACGTCCGTGACCCGTGGTTCGTTCCTGGTCTGGGGCGGCTCGCTGCTGATCACCATGGCCGTCTTCAGCTACATGGCGGGCATCTTCCACCAGTACTACACGGTGGCCCTCGCTCCCTACATGGCGGCCGTGATCGGCATGGGTTCGGCGAACCTGTGGGAGAAGCGGCGCGAGATGTGGGCCTCGCTCGCCCTCGCGTCCGCGGTCGTGGCGAGCGCTGCCTGGGGTTACGTCCTGCTCAACCGCACGCCGGACTACCTCCCGTGGCTGAAGTGGCTGGTCCTGATCGGCGGCCTCATCGGCGCCCTCGGCCTGATCTTCGTCGCCAAGCTGGGCCGCCAACTGGCCCTCGCGGCAGCGGGGTTGAGCTTCGTCGCGGCCGTCGCCGGTCCGACGGCGTACACCATCAGCACGCTTCAGGAGGGCCACACCGGCTCCATCGTCACGGCCGGTCCGGCCGGGGCGAGCATGATGGGCGGCGGAGGTCGCGGTGGCGGTGGCGGTGGCATGGGCGGCGGGATGCCGGGCCAGAACGGCAACGGCACCACGCAGGGCCAGGGCCAGCAGGGCGGCGGCATGGGCCAGCCCCCGACCGGCGGCACCGGCGGCATGCCGGGCCAGAACGGCAACAGCACCACCCAGGGCCAGAACCAGCAGGGCGGCGGCATGCCCGGCGGACAGACGGGCGAGGGCGGCATGGGCGGTGGCGGCGGCGCCGGTGGCCTGCTCAACGGCGCCAGCGTCTCCGCCGAGGCCAAGAAGCTGCTGGCGACGAACGCCGGGGACTACACCTGGGCCGCCGCGGCCATCGGCGCCCAGAACGCGGCGAGCTACCAGCTCTCCACCGGCGAACCCGTCATGGCGATCGGCGGCTTCAACGGCACGGACCCGTCGCCGACGCTGGCCCAGTTCAAGCAGTACGTGACCGACGGCAAGATCCACTACTTCATCTCCAGTGGCTCCGGCGGCGGTGGCATGGGCGGCAGCAGCAGCGGTACGTCCTCGCAGATCACGGAGTGGGTCGAGGCCAACTTCAAGGAGGTGACGGTCGGTTCGTCGACCTTCTACGACCTGACGCAGGCGGCGAGCAGCAGCTGACGCTCGGCTGGGACGTGGTCATGCTGTACGCCGTATAGGAACTGTTCTACGGTGTACAGCATGACCACGTCCCCCCAGGGCCACCCCCAGCGCTGGCTGATCCTCGGCGTCATCTGTCTCGCCCAGCTCACCGTGCTGCTCGACAACACCGTGCTGAACGTGGCGATCCCCTCGCTCACCACGGAGCTGGGCGCCGCCACCTCCGACATCCAGTGGATGATCAACGCGTACTCGCTCGTGCAGTCGGGCCTGCTGCTGACCGCGGGCAGCGCGGCCGACCGCTACGGCCGCAAGAAGATGCTGATCGCGGGCCTGACCCTGTTCGGCATCGGCTCGCTGGCGGCCGGACTCGCCGATTCCACCGGGCAGTTGATCGCGGCGCGGGCCGGCATGGGCGTGGGCGGTGCGCTGCTGCTGACCACGACGCTCGCCGTGGCCATGCAGATCTTCGCGCCGGAGGAGCACCCCAAGGCGATCGGCATCTGGAGCGCCGTCAACGCGCTCGGCTTCGCGGTGGGGCCGCTGCTGGGCGGGTTCATGCTGAACCACTTCTGGTGGGGCGCGATCTTCCTGATCAATCTGCCGGTCGCCGCGCTGGGCCTCGTTGCCGTGATCGCTCTCGTCCCCGAGTCCAAGAATCCGCGTGGCGACCGGCCCGACCTGCTGGGCGCGCTGCTGTCCACGATCGGTATGTCCTCGCTGGTGTTCGCGATCATCTCCGGGCCCGAGCACGGGTGGACGTCCGGGCGGGTGCTGGGCACGGGTGCGCTGGCTGTGGTGGTGCTGGCGGTGTTCGCGTACTGGGAGAGCAAGATCCCGTACCCGATGCTCGACCTGCACTTCTTCCGGGACCGGCGGTTCACGGGCGCGGTCGCGGGGGCGGTGCTGATCACCTTCGGGATGGGCGGGGCACTGTTCCTGCTGACGCAGCATCTGCAGTTCGTGCTGGGGTACGACGCGCTGGAGGCGGGGCTGCGTACGGCGCCGCTCGCGCTGACGGTGGTGGCGCTGAACTTCTCGGGGTTGTCGGCGAAGTGGACGGCGAAGCTGGGGACGCCGGTGTCCATCCTGCTGGGGATGGTGCTGATGTCGGCGGGACTGGTGTCCATCGCCACGTTGGCCTCCGGCGGTTATGCCGGGACGTTGCTCGGGTTGGTGCTGATCGGGGCGGGGTGTGCTGTGGCCAACCCGGTGATGGCGCACGCCATCATGAGTGCGATTCCCCGCGAGAAGGCGGGAGTTGGTGCGGGGATCAACGGCACGCTGGCGGAGTTCGGGAACGGGCTCGGGGTGGCGGTGCTTGGAGCCGTGCTCAACTCGCGGTTCGCGGCGTTGATTCCGGTGGCGGCGGCTTCGTTGCCTGCGGCGTTGGCTTCGGCTGGGTCGGCGGAGGAGAGGACGCGTATTACAGAAGCGTTTTCTTCTGGGCTGGAGACCAGTCAGTTGGTGGGGGCGTTGGCTGTGTTGCTGGGTGGGGTGGTGGCGGCGGCGTTGTTGCGACGTGCGGAAAGGGCAGACTCGGAGGTGGTGGGTGCGCATTAGCTCGGGACATCCGGTGCGTGTGCGTCTGCAGGTTGTATGTGGTTGATCGCGCCCGCGCGGCGGAGCCGCAAATTGATACAGTCCCGCGCCCCTGAAGGGGCGCTCCAGCGCGACCGGCAGCAAGAAGCTCAGGAAGGTGCTCCATGGCTAAGTCCGACCAGCGTTCGGCTCGGACCAGTGTCTGGCTGGAGGGCAAGGCACGCCGGGGTGGGCGAGGGGGTGGGCAGCCGTCCGGGCTCGATCGCGGCCGGATCACCGAGGTCACTGTGCGGCTGCTCGATGCCGAAGGGCTGGGCAAGTTCTCCATGCGGCGGCTGGCCGGGGAGCTGAATGTCACGGCGATGTCGGTGTACTGGTACGTCGATACCAAGGACGACCTGCTGGAACTCGCCCTGGACGCGGCCTTCGGTGAGTTGCGGCTGCCCGATGCGGATGCCGAGGGCGAGGACTGGCGGGATCAGCTGCGGACGCTGGCCCGGGAGTACCGGGGGTTGCTGGTGCGGCATCCGTGGCTGTCGCCGCTCGCCGGGACGTTTCTCAACATCGGCCCCAACTCGCTGGCGTTCTCCCGGGTCATCCAGCGCGTCATCCGCAGGACCGGGCTGCCCGCGCGGCGACTCACCGGCGCCATCTCGGCCGTCTTCCAGTTCGTGTACGGCTACGGCACGATCGAGGGCCACTTCATCGCCCGTTGCGCGGACGCCGGCATGACCCAGGACGACTACTTCCGGCATGCGATGAGCGCGGTGACCCAGGCTCCGGAGGCCGCCGAGGTCATCAAGGAGTCCGAGGACATCATGGCGGCCCGCGGCGGCGACACCGTGGAGGAGATGCGGGAGCGGGACTTCGCGTTCGCGCTGGAGCTGCTGATCGCGGGGATCGAGGCGATGGTGAAGAGGGCGGACAGGACGTAGACGCCATTGTCAGTGGTGGGCAGTACGGTCTTTTCATGGCAGCCCGAATCACCCTGACGCTCGACTGCGCGGACGCGCGGCTCCTCGCCGAGTTCTGGAAGACGGCGCTGGGCTATGTCGACGAGCCGCCGCCCGCTCCCTTCGCCACGCGCGAGGAGTGGTTCGCGAGCTTCGACCTCCCGGAGGACGAGTCCGTGGACGACGGCGCGTGGCTGTGCGACCCGGACGGTGTCGGCCCCCACCTGTCCCTCCTCAAGGTTCCCGAGCCGAAGACGGCCAAGAACCGCCTGCACATGGACATCCGGGTACCGGGACATGGCAGCCCCGAGGAGCGCTGGGCCCGGATCAGAGCCGAGGCCGAGCGGCTGGTGAAGGCGGGCGGGAGCGTGCAGGGGGAGTTCGAGGGTCACCACATAGCGATGGCCGACCCGGAGGGCAACGAGTTCTGCGTCGCCGCGACCTCCGAGTGAGCCGTGAGTCCGTGAGTCCGTGAGTCCTACTCCCCGCTGACCAGCCGCGCCGGGAACCCGCCCGTCGCCACCGGACCCCACCGCACCGGTGTGACCCGGATGATCGACTTGCCCTGCTTGACCATGGCCGCCCGGTACTCGTCCCAGTCGGGGTGCTCGCCGGCGATGTTGCGGTAGTACTCGACGAGCGGCTCGACGGAGTCGGGGGAGTCGATCACTTCGGCGGTGCCGTCGATCTGGACCCAGGGTCCGTTCCAGTCGTCGGACAGGACGAGGAGGCTGACCCGATCGTCCCGCTTGGCGTTACGGGTCTTGGCCCGCTCGGGGTAGGTCGACACGACGATCCGGCCCGAGTCGTCGACACCGCAGGTCAGCGGCGAGGCCTGGGGACTGCCGTCGGCTCGGCGGGTGAGGAGGATGGCGCGGTGGCGGGGGCGTACGAACTCGAGGAGGTCTTCGAGTGATACGGCGGTGTTCGTTGCGATGTTCGGTGCCATGGGGCGCAGCCTAGACCGAGGGGAGTGCCGCGCTGGGTTCGTTGTCGGGTGCGGCGGCGTCGTGGCTGGTCGCGCCCACGCGGCGGAGCCGCAAACGATACAGCCCCGCGCCCCTATGGGGCGCTTACAGCTGCGGCAATGACTCGCCCTGTACCGCCTGGATGTCCAGCTCCACCTTCAGTGTCGTGCCGATTGCCGCGATGCCCGCCTGGACCACCTCGTTGTAGTACATGGCGAAGTCCTCGCGCTGCAGTCGGGTCGTGGCGCGGAAGGCGGCTCGGGTGCCGCCCCAGGGGTCCGCGCCGGTGCCGAGGTAGGCGAGGTCCAGGTCGACGGGGCGCACTACGCCGTGCAGGCCCAGCTCGCCGTGGACCGTCCAGCGGTCCGGACCCGCCGCTGTCAGGCCTGCCGAGCGGTAGGTGATCTCGGGGTACGTCGCCACGTCCAGGAAGTCGGCGGACTTCAGATGGCCGTCCCGCATCGCGTTCCCCGTGTCGACGGACGCGGCCCGGATCACCGCCTCCACGCGGGACTTGGTGACGTCGTCGGGGGCGACCTCGATCAGGCCCGCGAACTCGGTGAAGCGGCCGTGCACGCTGGAGATCCCCAGGTGCTGGGCGACGGCGCCGACGCTGGAGTGCGCCGGGTCGATGGTCCACGGCCCGGGCGGCGGCAGCTCGGTGCCGCCCTGCCGCGCCAGTGTCACCGTGCCGACGTCGGCCCGGCCGCTCGCGGTGACGATCGCGCTCGCGGCGGCGGGTGCGTAGCCGACGGCCGTGACGATGACGGTGTACGCCCCGGGAGTCAGCGCGGTCGCGTCCCGTACGACCCCCTCGCCGTCCGCCTCGGCCCGCACCACCTGTGCCCCGGTCATGTCGGTCACCGTGACGACCGCGTGCGACACGGCCCATCCGTCCCGCGTACGGATCTTCGCGGTCAGTCCCATCCCGTCAACTCCCTGCAAAACCTTGCACATTGGCTGTAGAGCGAACCGGCCCGGACGAACGCGCTCCTCCGCTCAGAGCGCGCGCCCGTCACGGGCCGGGGTCGAACTACTCGCCCGGGTGGGCGAGTTCGATGTCGTGGGCGTCGGCTCCACGACCGGTGACGGTCAGCGCCGTCGCGACCGGCGGGTAGCCCGTCGCGATGACGGTGTACTCGCCGCTGTCGAGGTCGGTGAAGGCATACGCCCCGTCCGCGCCGGTCGTGGCCGTGCCGACCACGTTGCCCGCCGCGTCGACCAGCGTCACGCGGGCGTCGGCCAGCGGACCGTGCGGAGCCCGTACGACACCCTGGAGCTGGGCGCCCGCGTCCAGGTCGACCTCGACCCGGGTGACCCCGGTGCCGCCCACCTCGACGGGCAAGGCGCGCGGCCGGAACCCGGCGGCGTTCACCGCGACAGTCACGGCGCCCGGCACCAGCTCACCGAAGGCGAACTCGCCCTGCTCACCGGTGGTCCCGGTGGCCAGCAGATCCCCGCGCACATCGGTGACGATCACCATCGCGTCCTTGACCGGAAGCGTGGTCGCCGCTGCCCGCACGACACCGTTCAGCCCGCTGGTGCCGCTGAGCAGGATGTCGTACGACACAGGCTCGCCGTTCACCACGATCGTGGACGCCTGCGGCTGGAACCCGTCGGCGGAGGCGATCAGGACGTACGAGCCCGCGCCCGGCGCGTCCACCGCGTAGGAGCCGTCGCCCTGCGCGACCGAGCGGCCCAGCTGGCGCCCGGCGAGGGAGATCAGCGTGACGGCGGCCTGCGGGACGGGCGCGCTCTCGGCGCCGCGGACATGGCCGCGGACCGGGATGCCGCCGGAACCCTCCCGAGGAGGCGCCACCGTGGCGACGGCCGCGAGCCTCTGCGTGCCGTCGGGACCGGCCTCGGTGTCCGCTACCGCCCAGCTCGGCACCTTCTCCTCGGACTGAGACTGAGCCTGAGCGGGTGCAGCCTCCTCGGACTCCGCCGCCTGCGCCATCGCGCCCTTCGTCTTCAGCGGAACCTCCTTGATGAACAGCGAGAACAGCAGGGCCAGCAGCGCGATCGGCGAGGCGTAGAGGAACACGTCCGCGATGCCGTGGCCGTAGGAGCTCTCCATCAGCGTGCGGATCGGGGCGGGCAGCAGGTCCATGTCCGGGATGCTGCCGGTGGAGGAGGAACCGGCGAGCGAGGCGGCGGACTGCGGGTCGAGGGCGGCGGCGCCCTTCTCGACGTAGTGCGTGATCCGGTGGCTGAGGACCGCGCCGAGGGCGGAGACACCCACCGCACCGCCGAGGGAGCGGAAGAAGTTCACCACCGAGCTGGCGACGCCGAGATCGCTCGGGTCCACCTGGTTCTGCGTGGCCAGCACCAGGTTCTGCATCATCATGCCGACGCCGAGCCCGAGCATGGCCATGAAGATCGCCACGTGCCAGTACTCGGTGTCGTATCGGATCGTGCCGAGCAGGCCCAGGCCCGCCGTCACCAGCACGCCCCCGACCAGCAGCCATGCCTTCCAGCGTCCGGTGCGGGTGATGACCCGGCCGGAGACGGTGGAGGAGACGAACAGGCCGGCGATCATCGGGATGGTCATGACGCCGGACATGGTCGGCGACTTGTCCCGGGCCAGCTGGAAGTACTGGCTGAAGAAGATCGTGCCGGCGAACATCGCGATACCGACGAACAGCGAGGCGAGCGAGGTCAGGGTGATCGTGCGGTTGCGGAACAGCCGCAGCGGGATGATCGGCTCGGTCGCCTTCGTCTCGATCAGCATGAAGAGCGCAAGCAGCGCGAGGGTGCCGCCGACCATCGCGTACGTCTGCCAGGACACCCAGTCGTACTTGTCACCGGCGAAGGTGACCCAGACCAGCAGCAGGCAGACGGCGGCCGTGATGAAGAAGGCGCCGGCCCAGTCGACCTTGGCCCGCCGCTTGACCACCGGCAGATGCAGGGTCCGCTGCAGCACGATCAGGGCTATCACGGCGAAGGGCACACCGACGTAGAAGCACCAGCGCCAGCCCAGCCAGTCGGTGTCCGTGATGACACCGCCGATCAGCGGGCCGCCGACCATCGCGGTCGCGAACGTGGCGCCGAGGTAGCCGTTGTAGCGGCCGCGCTCACGCGGGGAGATCATCGCCGCCAGGATGATCTGGGCCAGCGACGACAGACCGCCCATGCCGATGCCCTGGACGGCGCGGAAGGAGATCAGCATCGCCGGGTTCTGCGACAGACCGGCCGCCGCCGAGCCCACCACGAAGATCACCAGAGCCAGCTGGATCAGCAGCTTCTTGGAGAACAGGTCGGCGAGCTTGCCCCACAGCGGGGTGGACGCGGTCATCGCCAGCAGCGACGCGGTCACCACCCAGGTGTAGGCACTCTGGCCGCCGCCCAGGTCCTTGATGATGTCGGGCAGGGCGTTGGAGACGATCGTCGACGACAGGATCGCGACGAACATGCCGAGCAGCAGGCCCGTGAGGGCCTCCATGATCTGCCGGTGCGTCATCGGAGCGCCGTCGGCGGAGCCTTGGGAGCCTCCCCCGTGCTTGGCGTGAGCCCGCACACCGGCTGGTGTGGTCGTTGCCATGGGCTTCCTTCTCTTATGTGCTTGCGGGTGTACGGGTGGTCTCGTCTAGCGCGGGCGGGCCGGGCGGGGCCTGCGGCCGGGACGTGGTCCGGCAGTCGTCGAAGCTGTCCCTGAGCCGGGCCATCAGCCGGGTGAGCTGGCCGACCTCGTCGTCGGACCAGTCGCGCAGGCGGTGGGCGAGCAGCTCGGCGGTCCGCAGGGACAGCTCGTCGAGCAGTGCCTGGCCGGCGGGGGTGAGGCGCAGGATGCGGGAGCGCTTGTCCGCCGGGTCCGGGGAGCGCTCGATCCAGCCGCGCTCGGCGACGTGCGCGACATGGCGGCTGGTCACCGACATGTCCACGGCGAGCAGCTCCGCGAGCCTGCTCATCCGCATGTCGCCGTGGCGTCCGAGCAGCGTCAGTACGGCGGCGGAGCCGCTGGGACACTCGGACGGCAGATTCCGCCCCATCTCCCGCTTCACGGCCCCGAAGGCACTGAACTGGCGTGCCAGCTCCTCGTACTGCGCCTGCTCGGCCATCGCACCTCCCATGTTCGTTGCTTAGGGCAACCATAGAGAGTGTTGGTTGCTACAGGCAAACAAATCGGGGTAGGTGCGGCATAAAAACTTGGCAAAGGCAAGTATTGCGAATGTAAATGTGCAGGTGGCAAAGGTTCTGTGGGAGGAACGGAGCCCCCGCTTGGGCGGCCACCCTCGATTCGCTAGGGTCTCGGGACATGGCTAACACCCAGGGCCCCCAGGGCAACCACGACCCCGCAGGCAACACCCAGATGTTCCGCGCGTTCGTCGACGAGGGCCCGCAGGGCCGGCAGCGGGCGGCGGCCTCCTCGGGCCCCCGCATCGGCCTGATCCTCGGTGTCGTCGTCGCGGTGGCCGTAGTGGCCGCCGTCGCGTGGCTCGCGCTGAAGTAGGGGCTTCACACAGGCGGGGCGCCGACTACTTCCACTGGACGGCCACGTCCCGCGTCTCGATGTGCATGCCCAGCGGCACCCGCCACTGGTCGACGCACACCGTCCAGGTCTTCTCCTTCCGCGCGCCGGCCCCGACCGGCACCGGAAGCTTCTCGGCCGACTCGACGGTCCCCCAGTCGATCCCGAGCGCGCCGATGATGTGCGTCCCGAAGGTCACCGTGCCCGAACGCACCGCGGTTCCGCCCGAGTTGCGGAAGTCGAGGGTCACCTTCTCGCACCAGCGCTTGTCCGTGGGCTCCCGCTCCGGCTCGGACCAGGTGAGGGCGGCGGGCGCGGGGGATGTCGTAGGACTGCTGCCGCTGGATGGTGGCGGTGAAGTCGCAGGGGTACGGGGGGACTTGGCGCCATCGGTCTCGCTCTCGGCCTCCGTCTCGGCTTCCGTCCGGGTGGAGGGGGTGGGGCTGTCCGCCGTAGGCCCTTCCTGGGCCGAGGGGGCGCTCGAACTTCCGCCCGCGCCCGGCGAGTCGGCCGGATCCTTCGAGGATGGCCCGGGTGGCCCGGATGTCTCGCTGTCGAGCGGCACCAGGCTCACGCCGCCGGTCGGCTGCACGGCCTTCCCGGGTGCCTGAGGTGCCGAACCGGTCGCCACGTACCCGTCGCCGCCGCCCTGGGCCCCGCATGCGGCCAGCAGCCCGCCGAGGCAGACGACGGCCGCCGACGCGCCGATCGCGGCGTGCCGACGGCCATGTGTCCATGTCGCCCACGTTGATCGAAGCATCGCGCCATGGTGGCTGACACCCCGTCAAATGGGAAGCCCCAAGCGGGCCTTCGACGCCGTCGGTCAGAAAGCCTCCGGCGGCGTCCCGGCGTCCCGGCGTCGTCAGTCGGAGATGAGGCCCTCGCGCAGCTGTGCCAGCGTCCTGGTCAGCAGCCGGGAGACGTGCATCTGGGAGATGCCGACCTCCTCGCCGATCTGCGACTGGGTCATGTTGGCGAAGAAGCGCAGCATGATGATCCGGCGCTCGCGGGGCGGCAGCTTGGCGAGCAGGGGCTTGAGGGACTCGCGGTACTCCACGCCCTCCAGCGCGGTGTCCTCGTACCCGAGGCGGTCCGCGAGGGAGCCCTCGCCGCCGTCGTCCTCGGGGGCCGGGGAGTCGAGGGAGGAGGCCGTGTAGGCGTTGCCGACGGCGAGGCCGTCGACGACGTCCTCCTCGGACACGCCCAGGACCGCGGCGAGTTCGGTGACCGTCGGGGAGCGGTCCAGCTTCTGGGACAGCTCGTCGCTGGCCTTGGTGAGGGCCAGCCGCAGCTCCTGCAGCCGCCTGGGCACCCGGACCGACCAGGACGTGTCACGGAAGAACCGCTTGATCTCGCCGACGACCGTCGGCATCGCGAACGTCGGGAACTCCACGCCCCGTTCGCAGTCGAAGCGGTCGATCGCCTTGATCAGGCCGATGGTGCCGACCTGGACGATGTCCTCCATCGGCTCGTTGCGCGAGCGGAAGCGGGCCGCCGCGTACCGCACGAGCGGGAGGTTGAGCTCGATCAGCGTGTCCCGGACGTATGCACGCTCGGGGCTGTTCTCGTCCAGTGCGGCGAGCCGCAGGAAAAGGGAGCGGGACAGGGTGCGGGTGTCGATGGTCTCCGAGGCGGGGATCTCCGGGGCCGGCGGGGCCTGAACGATCTCCACCTCGTCGATGGGGCCGAGCGCAGCGTGCGCCTCGGGCACTGCGTCGCTCTTTGTGAGCGTGAGCACCTTCGAGCTGCCCTTGTCTGCGGACATGCCACCCCCTTTGGGTCGCGGGACGGTCGCGGCGAACGCTCCATCGAGGAACGCCAGCCTTCACCTGAATACCGGAGCCGCAGCCCCGGCAAACGCGCTTCCCGCAGAATGTCACATGTCGGCAACACGCTGTAGTGACATGTCGACATGTGAGACTCGAATCCGCCCTGGATAAAGGGGGTCTGACGGTTTTTCGGCGCAGAACTGTCGGGATCCGCCCTGGTGAGCGATTCGCTCGCGACGGTGACGGCTCGATCCTCTATGCGGTTCGGTGCGCTTAGGCGTCGATCCTGTTCGCCGAGCGCAGCCGCTGGAAGCTACGCGCGAGTAGCCGCGAAACATGCATCTGGGAGACGCCGAGTTCCGCACTGATTTGCGACTGGGTGAGATTGCTGTAGTAGCGCAGCAGCAGGATGCGCTGTTCGCGTTCGGGGAGTTGGACCAGCAGATGCCGGACGAGGTCGCGGTGCTCGACGCCGTCCAGCGCCGGGTCCTCGTAGCCGAGCCGGTCCAGGAGCCCGGGCAGGCCGTCGCCCTCCTGGGCCGCCTCCAGGGAGGTGGCGTGGTACGACCGTCCCGCCTCGATGCAGGACAGCACTTCCTCCTCCGTGATGCGCAGCCGCTCGGCGATCTCGGCGGTGCTCGGGGAGCGCCCGAAGGCCGTCGTCAGATCCTCGGTCGCGCTGTTGACCTGCACCCACAGCTCGTGCAGCCGGCGCGGGACATGGACCGTGCGGACGTTGTCGCGGAAGTACCGCTTGATCTCGCCGACGACCGTCGGCATCGCGAAGGTCGGGAACTGCACGCCCCGGTCCGGGTCGAAGCGGTCGATGGCGTTGATGAGCCCGATGGTGCCGACCTGGACGACGTCCTCCATGGGCTCATTGCGGGAGCGGAAGCGGGCGGCCGCGTAGCGCACGAGCGGAAGGTTGGCCTCGATGAGCGCCCCGCGCACCCGGTTGTGCTCCGGCGTGCCCGGCTCCAGTTCCTTGAGCTCGCCGAAGAGCACCTGTGTGAGCGCCCGGGTGTCGGCGCCGCGGCGTCTCTCGGGGGCGGGGGGCGGGTCCTGGGCCTCGGGTTCGGTAGCCGGTGTCTCGGCCTGAGCGGGAGCCTCGTCCTGGGGCGGCGCAGTACTGGCCGACACGGTCAACGCCACCTCTTCCTCGGTCAACTCATCCGTCTCATCCGTCAAAAGCTGTCATAGCATCACAAGACATGTGCATTGCATGCAAGCACCGCATAACCACGTGTTGACGGCAAAACGGTGCATAAGACGCACGAAAGCCCCCCGCCGGAACGGCGGAGGGCTTCGAAGCCGGTGGTTCAGAAACGAACCACCGACTCAGCACTCATGGTCAGAACTCATAGTCCGCAATCACCCACGTGGCGAACTCGCCCCACAGCGCGACGCCCGCCTGATGCTCCGGGTGCGTGGCGTACGTCCGCAGGGCCGCGCGGTCCTCGAACGCCGAGTTGATCGCGAAGTCGTACGCGATGGGCCGGTCGCTGAAGTTCCAGCCCAGCTCCCAGGAGCGGATCTCGGGGATCTTGCCGTCGAGTGCCCGGAAGATCTCCACGCCCTTCACCACGCGCGGGTCGTCGCGCTCGACGCCCTCGTTGAGCTTGAAGAGGACCAGATGGCGGATCATGACTCTCCTCCGTTGGCGACCCAGGACGCGAAGTCGCCGAGGGCCTTCGCGGCGTCCGATATGCCCTCGAAGCCTATCTGGACATAGTCGGCGGCCTTCGACGGATCCGTGATGATCACGTAGAGCACGAAGACCACGACGACATAGACGGCGACCTTCTTCGAATTCACCGCCACCGCGGCCTCCTCTGTGCCTGTTGTGCCCTGAGGGCCCCCTGTTGACGGCGGCGAGTGTAACCTTCGCGCCATTCCCAGGGATCAACGGCCCGCGGGTGGCGGACTCTTGCGTGTGGACTCCGGGGCCTTGGCCTGCGGCGCGGCGTTGCCCGGCGGCGCAGGATGGACGACGTGGCCCGGCGGATCTGGCAGGAATCCACCGGGTCGGGACGGACTCACTGTGGAGGCTCTGGGCTCACTCGACGCTGTCGTCGACCTTGAAGTTGTAATTGACGTTGCTGCCGGTGACCGAGGTGGCGGTGACGGTGACACCGAGGGTGTCCGTGCCGGCGGTGAGCTCGCAGCGGATCGTGGCGCCGACCCGGGCCGGGAGGTGCTCAGGGCAGGTGACCCTGTCGGGACGCTTGCCGACGTCCGCGGTGAGCTTGTCGGAGATCGTCTGCGCGACTCGGGCCTTGTGGACGGCCCCGTTCTCGCTGACGCCCGTGTTCGCGGAGTCCGCGGGAGCGCTACTGACCGGCTGCTCCTCGGCCGTCGGCTGCTCTTCGACGGGGGCCGCGCTCTCGCTGGTCGTCGCCTTGTTCTTCTTCTCCGCGTTGCCAATGCTGAAGGAGCATCCGGTGGCGAGAAGCACCGTCAGTGTGCCCAGCGCCGCCGCGGCCGCGATCCTCTTTTTACGCGCCGTGTGCTGCATTCCGTCCCCCTTTTTGTGAGCGATGAGACAAAGATTCAGCACTGGTCTTTCCGTGTATTGCGGCCGTAATCGCCGTCCGCCGCCACGCCCACCTTCCTCTGAACGGAGATGAGCGCCGACTCGGTGAGGGCTCCGAAGACCCCGTCCGTGGCAAGCGGAGTCAGCCGCGGCGGCGGACGGCGCGCCGGCGAGAGCGCCGCCGAGGAGGCCGACCAGAAGGCCTCCCGTGGCCGCAGCCGATTTCGCGCGCCCGCTTCGGAATTTGATCAATTCTGCTCCACTCTCCGATTTTCGGGCGGATTGCCGACTGCCCGGGCGCATGAGCGAGAAAGCGAATGTGAAATCGTGCGCGCCCGCCGAAGTCGGTGCCGGCCCCCGTACAACGGCACGCTAGCCCGGCCCGGTCACTGAGTGTGCCGGTCGTTCGACCCGCGAGTCGGACGCGGGCGCCTCGTCGTCGGCCAGGCCGCAGGCGGACATCTTGATCCGTCGGTCACAACCGGTCAGGCTCGGTCGCCGAGCCGGTGACGGAACGGCCGCGCTGGTCAGTCCAGCCGGCGATCAGCCGGCGCTGTCGCTGGTGACCTTGATGGCGGCGCCGAGGTTCGGCGCCGCGCTCCTGGCGAGTTCGTAGGCATGGTCCCGATCCGCGCTCTCCGCCACGACGATGCTGACCGCCGATCCAGACACAGCATCGCGTCGCAGAGTCGCGCCGACGACCGGGTACTGAGCGAGCACCGCCTCGTACGCGGCGATCGCCTCGGCAGGGAACCGGTCGTTGAAGTCGGTCTCCACAAAGAGCCCGCCTTTGACCCTGAGGACCATCACGCCAGAGAGTGGCCGGTGCCGGTCGCCCTCGGCGTACATGTCCTTGAATACAGCCAATGCGCCGGTGGCATCGACCGCGGTGACCTCGATCTGCCAGCGCTCGGTTGCTTCTTTCCAGGGCGCATCATGGATGTCGGCGTCCGCCACCCGGTCGTCGGCCGTCAGAGACCGCCACAGCGCCAGGACCTCTCCGGTGCGCCTCTCGTCCGCGACGACCGTGAAGGTGATGCCATCCGCCGTGATCCGGCCGGTGACGTTGTCGTGACGGGCGACGTACTCCCTCATCTCGCCCGCCAGCTCGGTCACGCGGTCGGCCGAAGTGCCGCCCTTGAGGATCAGCACGCCGTCCGACGATCCGCTGAAGGGCAGCGTGTTGTTCTTGGTGGTACTGACTTTCGCCACGTCCGGCGTGTCGGCCCAGTACTCCTCGAAATCCGCGGCGAGTGCCGTGCCCTTGTCGATGGCGCAGCCGGTCAACAAAGTCAGGCCCAGCACGAACGCGATGATCGATGCCGGCCACCGCAGGGCGCTTCTTCTCAGTGTCGTCTCCTTGAAAGCGGCGTCGCCGGCGGCGAACAGGCAAGGAGTGTGCTCCGAGTCCCAGGCCGCGGTGGTATTCGCGACGGTACTGGGAGGTCTCCACTCGCCGGGTCAGTCGCACATATGGGACCACCCCGTGTTGGGACTCCAGGTCTTCTCGCCGGAGGCCGCACCTCTCCAACTGAACGTCGCCACCACGCTGAAACTCTGGTCCCAGTCGCACGGGTTGACGGCGGTGGTGCCGGCCCAGTCCTCGGTGGCATGCCAGCCGTCGGTGTCCGCCGCGGCGCGCACCGTCACATTCTCACTGCCGTTGAAGCGCAGCAGCTTCACGTTGGTGACCTTGACCTGGTAGCTGCCGCCACCGGCGACGTCGGTGATCTTCGCCCGCGCTCGGTAGGTGTCGGCGGCCTCGTCCCACCAGACGGTGGCGCAGCGCTTGACCTGGGTGCCGTAGCACTTCCATTCGCTTACTGCGGATGCCGACGACGGGGTGAAGACGATCGACGCGCCAAGCGCCGCGGCGACCAACGCGCCGGTAGTACCGAACCGGCCCACACGCTTGAGCCTCATGAAAATCCCCCTCAATTCCCTGTCTGCACAGGGTGGTTGCGCTGCGGTGATGGCACCGTAGCCCGGCCCGGTCGCGGAGTGTGCCGGTCGTTTGCCCCACATGGAACGGCTGGTGGCGCGACCATGGGGCTACGCAAAACACCCCCCTGGCTGCGTTTCTGCAGTCAGGAGGGTGTGAGAGCGGTAGCGGAGGGATTTGAACCCGCTTACGTGACCCTTCTCACCTGCGGTTTTTCCTGAGAGTGGGACATATCACCCTGTTTCCATCCTGCTGAATCCTGCTCGATCCACCTCTGACGGTTCCCGTGAGGCACGTGCCTCACGGCTGGCAGAACGACTCCGGCGGCTGAACGAGAGCTGCACTCGATGGTGGGGGGATGCTATGGAGAGCCGATAAGTGCGGGCACATGCGGGGCAGGGAAGTCTCGTGATCGCAGTCGACCGGTGGCGGGGGAACGAGCGCATCTGATTACGGAGAGTTACGTCTCCGTCGGCGAAGAACTTGCGGCCGCATGAGGGGTCAACCGCGAGCTGACCCGCGCGCTGGACCAACCGCCGCCGCGTTAAGCGACTGGACCGATTCCTCGACCACGGACAGCCGGGAGCGGGGCGAGGAATCGAGCAACACCCTGCCCCCAAAGCCGGGCGAATCGCGCCAGGGCAAGCCGGTCAGCCAGCATCCACAAACGCGCGTGCCGCGGCCGACACTTCCTTGGACCGATCCTCGCTGAGTGCCACAGCTGGCGACTCGTCGTCCAAATGAGGGTTGGCGCCCACGAACCAGGCCCGCACCACATCAGGGCTGTCATGCGCCTGAAGCTGATGGAAGATGCGGTAAGCCTCGCGAAGCCTCGCGTCCGAATCCGGACGAGGCTTGTTCTGGCCGCGGGCCCACCGCCCGACTGTCTTCCAGTCACTCACTCCGGCGATGATCGCCGTGAGCCTCTGGCCGAGTACCTCTTGAAGGAACTGGGCGATAGCGTCGATCTCAGTCTTCATAGCCTGCTCATGGGCGTACTTGTCCTCAAGCTTCATAGCGATCTTCTTCCAGTCGACGCGCTACAAAGAGCCTGGTGGCGCCTCGCTGGGGGTTTTCGCCCCCTGATTAGCCGCCAAGTATGCCCCTGTCTTTGCCTCCATCCTCGCCCCGTTGTTCGATCGTGACAAATCGCACTTCCACGCTCACGCCATTAGGCTGATCATGAAGGACCCACCTCAAGGGGGTGGACCATGGCGCAGCCACGCTTGCGCGAAGTGCGACCTGAAGAGTCGCTATGGCGAGTCGCCCGCCAAGCGGATCCCTTCAGACCTCGCGTCGGCGACCCGAACGAGTTGCAGCGCCCGCGAGCGGGGTTCCGCTTTGACAGCCAACGCGGCGATTACGGCGTCCTCTACTTCGGAGCGTCGCTTACCTGCTGCTTTGCAGAAGTCCTCCAGGATTTCTCCCCCAGTGCGAAGGTGAGAGCCGCTGTCGACGCGGACGCTCACGCACAAGGTCTACGCCTGGCCGGCGTGGTGGGGGCCGATTGGCGCCACGCCAGGGTCGCCGCCTTGGCAACCGTGACCGACGGCCGTCCGTTCATCGATGTGGAACATCCCGAGACCCATGCCGTGCTGACAGAAGAGCTCGCCGTGGCACTCGCAACTCTCAATGTCGAACGTTTGAACGTCTCATCCGTTAGAGGTGATGATCGCCGAGTGACCCGGACGATCTCCCAGTGGATCCACGATCAAGTCGACCCACGGGAAACCCGCCGCTATGCCGGGATGCGGTACTTGTCGAAGATCAACACCGAGTGGGAATGCTGGTGTTTGTTCGCGGACTGCTACCTGGAACCAGGCATCCAGAATCCGATACCTCGCGAGATGCCCGAGCTCCAAGCGGCTGCGGATCTCCTGTCCCTGTTGGTCTACTAAAGGGTGTTGCACAAGGCCGTGTTCGGGCAGGTCAGGGCTCGTGATTGCGGACTTCTGGTCATGATGCGAGCGCGAGGTTGTGCATGTGAGC
>NZ_JBFALC010000080.1:0-39198 GCF_040656035.1 Streptomyces sp. NPDC050211 | reverse complement strand
CCAGCGGCGCCCCGGCCCCGGCGCCCGCCCGGCCCCCCGCCCGAGCCCGCCCGCCGCCCGCTCCAACCGTCCCGGCGTCATCCGGCTGGGCAGCCCCCGCCCCCGGCTGCGCATGGTCAGCCTCGCGCTGACCCTCGTACTGATCGCGTTCGTCGTACGACTGCTCCAGGTCCAGGCCGTCGACGCCGACACCCTGGCCGCCAAGGCCGGGCAGAACCGGTACGTCGGCCGCACCCTGGCCGCCGAGCGCGGCGAGATCACCGACCGCAACGGCGTCGCGCTCGCGACCAGCGAGGACGCGTACGACATCACGGCCGACCCCACGCTGTTCAACCGTGAGCAGCTGAAGATCGACGACGGACCCGAGCAGGCCGCCGCGCTCCTCGCGCCGATCCTCGGCGTGGACCAGGACGGCCTGGTCAAGAAGCTCAGGCCGGAGAACAAGGAGCTCCGCTACGCCCTGCTGGCGAGGCGGCAGACACCGCAGGTCTGGCAGCAGATCAAGGACCTGAAGAGCACGCTGGCCACCAAGGCCGAGTCCGACAAGAGCACGGTCAACGTGCTCGCGGGCGTGCTCGCGGAACCCACCAGCAAGCGGGTCTACCCGAACAGCGAGCTGGCCGCCGGGATACTGGGCTGGGTCAACGCCGACGGCAAGGGCGGCGGCGGTGTCGAACGGCAGCTGAACTCCGAGCTGGCCGGCAAGGACGGCAAGATCCGCTATGCCCAGTCCGGTGGCCGCCAGGTGCCCACCGTTGCCTCGACCGAGACGCCCGCCGTGCCCGGCAGCGACGTCGAGCTGACCATCGACCGCGACATCCAGTGGGCCGCACAGAACGCGATCACCGAGCAGGTGCGGGAGTCCGAGGCGGACCGCGGCTACGTGATAGTGCAGGACACCAAGACCGGCGAGATCCTCGCCATGGCCAACTCGCCCGGCTTCGACCCCAACGACCTCTCCCAGGCCGACGCGGAGTCCCTGCACAACTGGGCCCTGGAGGACGCGTACGAACCCGGCTCCACTGCCAAGGTCATGTCGATGGCCGCCGTCCTCGAAGAGAACGTCGCGACCCCGCTGACGCATGTCGTCGTGCCCAACCGGCTGCACCGCGGTGACCGGCTGTTCAAGGACGACATCGACCACGAGACCTGGTACCTGACGCTGAACGGCGTGCTCGCCAAGTCCAGCAACATCGGCACCATCCTGGCGACCGGCCAGCTCGGCAAGACCCAGGCCGAGTCCAACCGGATCCTCTACTCCTATCTGCGCAAGTTCGGCCTCGGCAGCTACAGCGGACTCGGCATCCCCGGCGAGACCAAGGGCATCCTCGCGCCGCCCGGCCAGTGGTCGACCTCGCAGCAGTACACGATTCCTTTCGGCCAGGGCGTGTCCCTCAACGCGATGCAGGCGGCGTCCGTGTACTCGACGATCGCCAACGGCGGCGTACGCGTGGAACCCTCGCTCGTCCGCGGCACCACGGGCGCCGACGGCCGCTTCACTCCCGCCGCGAAACCCGAGAAGACCAGGGTCGTCAGCGAGAAGACGGCCAAGACCCTCGCCCAGATGCTGGAGTCCGTCGTGGACGACCGGGACGGCACCGGCACCAAGGCGCGGATTCCCGGCTACCGCGTCGCGGGCAAGACGGGCACCGCCAACCGCGTGGATCCGGCCACCGGCAAGTACCACGGCTACACCTCGTCGTTCGCCGGATTCGCGCCGGCCGACAAGCCCCGTATCACCGTCTACTGCGCCATCCAGAACGCCACCGCGGGCAGCTACTTCGGCGGCCAGATCTGCGGGCCCGTCTACAAGAAGGTCATGGAGTTCGCGCTGAAGACCCTTCAGGTCCCGCCGACCGGGGCCAAGCCCGCCAATCTGCCGGTCGAATACTGACCCTGATCAGCACCGAGCCACCAGGAACCCCCTCGTGACAACGATCACTCCCGATTCCGGGAACCAGGGCGCGGCCGCGCCCTCACTTCGCCCCGAAGCGGGTGCGCCGGGTACGCTCACCGCCGTGCCACACGCTGATCAGTCCCAAACCACTCAGAAGGGCGCACCCGTGACATATCCGGGGCCGCCCAGGCCGGTTCAGGTCTCCGCCACACCCCTCGCGGAGCTTGCCGATCAGCTGGGTGGTGCCGCGCAGCCGGAAGTCGCCGCCGAGGTCACGGGCATCACCCATGACTCGCGCGCCGTCCGGCCCGGCGACCTGTACGCCGCCCTCCCGGGCGCCCGCCTGCACGGCGCCGACTTCGTCACGCAGGCCGCCGGCCTCGGCGCCGTCGCCGTGCTGACCGACCCGACCGGCGCCGAACGCGCCGCGGCCACCGGGCTCCCGGTCCTGGTCGTCGACGACCCGCGCGGACGGATGGGCGAGCTGGCGGCCACGATCTACGGCCACCCCGGCCGGGACCTGCTCCAGATCGGCATCACCGGCACCTCGGGCAAGACCACGACCGCCTACCTCGTCGAGGGCGGCCTGAAGACGGTCAGGTCCACCGGGCTCATCGGCACGGTCGAGATGCGCATCGGCGAGGAGCGCATCAAGTCCGAGCGCACCACCCCCGAAGCCACCGACCTCCAGGCACTGTTCGCCGTCATGCGCGAACGCGGCGTCGAGGCCGTCGCCATGGAGGTCTCCAGCCACGCGCTGGTCCTCGGCCGCGTCGACGGCTGCGTCTTCGACATCGCCGTCTTCACCAACCTCAGCCCGGAACACATGGAGTTCCACTCCGACATGGAGGACTACTTCCGGGCCAAGGCACAGCTCTTCACGCCGAAACGCAGCAAACTCGGCGTCGTCAACCTCGACGACGAGTACGGCCGCAGGCTCGCCAAGGAGTCCGCCGTCCCGGTCGTCACCTTCTCCGCCGAGGGCCATCCCGACGCCGACTGGCGCGCGGAGGACGTCCAGGTGGGGCCCATGGACTCGGCGTTCACCGCGATCGGCCCCAAGGGTGAGCGGATCGCCGCCAAGTCCCCGCTGGCCGGCCCCTTCAACGTCGCCAACACCCTCGCCGCGATCGTCGCCCTGGCGACCGCGGGCCTCGACCCGCAGGCCGCCGCCGACGGCATCGCCGCCGTGCCGGGCGTGCCGGGCCGGCTTGAGCGGGTGGACGCCGGTCAGCCGTATCTCGCGGTCGTGGACTACGCACACAAGACCGACGCCGTCGAATCGGTGCTCCGGGCCCTGCGCAAGGTCACCGAGGGCAAGCTGCACGTCGTGCTCGGCTGCGGCGGCGACCGCGACAAGACCAAGCGCGAGCCGATGGGCGCCGCCGCGGCACGGCTCGCCGACACCGCCGTACTGACCTCCGACAACCCCCGTGGCGAGGACCCCCTCGCGATCCTCGCCACCATGCTTCAGGGCGCGGCGTCCGTGCCGGCACACGAGCGCGGCGAGGTCCAGGTCTTCGAGGACCGGGCCGCCGCGATCGCCGCCGCCGTCGCCCGCGCGCAGCCCGGGGACACCGTGCTGGTCGCGGGGAAGGGCCATGAGCAGGGCCAGGACATCGCCGGGGTGGTCCGTCCCTTCGACGACCGCCAGGTGCTTCGCGAAGCAATCCGGAAAACCCAGGGATGAGAATCCAGAAGACCCAGGGGATGAACTTGTGATCGCCCTCTCTCTCGCCGAGATCGCAGCAGTCGTCGGCGGGCAGACGCATGACATACCGGATCCGTCCGTCCAGGTCACGGGACCGGTCGTCCGGGACTCCCGTGAGGCGGGCCCCGGCAGCCTCTTCGTCGCCTTCGTCGGCGAGCGCGTGGACGGCCACGACTTCGCGGCCCAGGTCGTCGCAGCGGGAGCGGCCGCCGTCCTGGCGTCCCGCCCCGTGGGCGCCCCCGCCATCGTGGTCGAGGACGTCCAGACAGCCCTCGGCGCGCTCGCGCGTCATGTCGTACGACGGCTCGGCACGACCCTCGTGGCGCTCACCGGCTCCGCCGGTAAGACCAGCACCAAGGACCTCATCGCCCAGGTGCTGCAGCGCAAGGCGCCGACCGTGTGGACACCCGGCTCGTTCAACAACGAGATCGGACTGCCGCTGACCGCGCTGAGCGCCACCGAGGAGACGAAGTTCCTCGTCCTGGAGATGGGCGCCCGCGGCCTCGGCCACATCCGCTACCTCACGGATCTGACGCCCCCGAAGATCGGCCTCGTCCTGAACGTCGGCACCGCCCACATCGGCGAGTTCGGCGGCCGCGAGCAGATCGCGCAGGCCAAGGGCGAACTCGTAGAGGCCCTTCCGGAAGACGGCGCGGCGATTCTCAACGCCGACGATCCCCTCGTACGGGCCATGGCATCCCGTACGAAGGCGAAGGTGATCCTTTTCGGAGAGTCCGGCGAAGCGGACGTACGCGCCGAGAACGTGCGGCTCACGGACAGTGGACAGCCTGCTTTCACCCTTCACACACCCTCCGGTGCGAGCGACGTGACCATGCGCCTGTACGGTGAGCACCACGTGTCGAACGCGCTCGCCGCGGCCGCCGTCGCCCATGAGCTGGGCATGTCCGCGGAAGAGATCGCCACCGCGCTCTCCGAGGCGGGCTCCCTCTCCCGCTGGCGGATGGAGGTCACCGAGCGCCCGGACGGCGTGACGGTCGTCAACGACGCCTACAACGCGAACCCCGAGTCCATGCGAGCCGCCCTGCGCGCGCTCGCGGCCATGGGCAAGGGGCGGCGGACCTGGGCGGTGCTCGGCAAGATGGCCGAGCTCGGGGACGAGGCGCTCGCCGAGCACGACGCGGTCGGACGGCTCGCCGTCCGGCTCAACGTCAGCAAGCTCGTCGCGGTCGGGGGCAGGGAAGCGTCCTGGCTGCAACTGGGCGCATATAACGAGGGTTCGTGGGGTGAGGAGTCGGTGCACGTGTCCGACGCACAGGCGGCGATCGACCTGTTGCGCAGCGAATTGCGCCCGGGAGACGTCGTACTCGTGAAGGCGTCCCGGTCGGTCGGGCTCGAGAGCGTGGCGCAGGCGCTCGTCGGGACCGGTGCCGAGGGTGAGGTTGCCGCCCGATGATGAAGCAGATCCTGTTCTCAGGAGTCATTGGCCTCTTTCTGACCCTGGTCGGCACCCCGCTGCTGATCAAGCTGCTCGCCCGCAAGGGCTACGGCCAGTACATCCGGGACGACGGCCCGCGTGAGCACGCCAGCAAGCGCGGTACGCCGACGATGGGCGGTATCGCCTTCATCTTCGCGACGGTCGCCGCCTACTTCCTGTCCAAGCTGATCACCGGCTACTCGGTGACCTACTCGGGTGTGCTCGTCCTCGGCCTGATGGTCGGCATGGGACTGGTCGGCTTCCTCGACGACTACATCAAGATCGTCAAGCGGCGCTCGCTGGGTCTGCGGGCCAAGGCGAAGATGGCCGGCCAGTTGCTCGGCGGCATCTCCTTCGCGGTGCTGGCGCTGCAGTTCGAGGATGCGCGCGGCAACACCCCGGCGTCCACGAAGCTGTCGTTCATCACCGACTTCGGCTGGACGATCGGCCCGGTGCTGTTCGTCGTCTGGGCGCTGTTCATGATCCTCGCGATGTCGAACGGCGTGAACCTCACCGACGGTCTGGACGGTCTGGCCACCGGCGCCTCCGTGCTCGTCTTCGGCGCCTACACCTTCATCGGCGTGTGGCAGTTCCAGGAGTCGTGCGCCAACGCGCAGGACCTGACCAACCCGGGCGCCTGTTACGAGGTACGCGATCCGCTCGACCTCGCGGTCATCTCCGCCGCGCTGATGGGCGCCTGCCTCGGCTTCCTGTGGTGGAACACCTCGCCCGCCAAGATCTTCATGGGCGACACCGGTTCGCTCGCGCTCGGCGGTGTCCTCGCGGGCCTGGCGATCTGCTCCCGCACCGAGCTCCTGATCGCCATCCTCGGCGGTCTCTTCGTCCTGATCACGATGTCGGTGGTCATCCAGGTCGGCTCCTTCCGTATGACCGGAAAGCGCGTGTTCCGGATGGCGCCACTCCAGCACCACTTCGAACTCAAGGGCTGGTCAGAAGTGCTGGTCGTGGTCCGCTTCTGGATCATTCAGGGCATCTGTGTGATCGTCGGACTGGGCCTCTTCTATGCGGGATGGGCAGCGGACAAGTGACCTCCTCGGAGCCCTTCGAATTTCAGGGCAAGCACGTCACCGTCGCCGGGCTGGGCGTCTCCGGCGTCCCGGCGGCCAAGGTCCTGCACGGCCTCGGCGCGCACGTCACCGTCGTCAACGACGGCGACGACGCACGCGCGCGTGCACAGGCCGCGGAACTGGAGGCGCTCGGCATCACCGTCCGCCTCGGCGACGGCGCGACCCTGCCCGAGGGCACCGACCTGATCGTCACGGCACCCGGCTGGAAGCCGGACAAGCCGCTGTTCGCGGCGGCACATGAAGCGGGCATCGACATCTGGGGCGACGTCGAACTCGCCTGGCGCCTCCGCGGCCCGGATGCCGCTCCCTGGCTCGCCGTCACCGGCACCAACGGCAAGACCACCACCGTCCAGATGCTCGCCTCGATCCTGAAGGCGGCGGGCCTGCGCACGGCCGCCGTCGGCAACATCGGCGTCTCCCTGCTGGACGCGGTGCTCGGCGAGGAGCAGTACGACGTCCTCGCGGTCGAACTCTCCAGCTACCAGCTCCACTGGGCGCCCTCCCTGCGTGCGCATTCGGCAGTGGTCCTCAACCTCGCCCCGGACCATCTCGACTGGCACGGCTCCATGGAGGCGTACGCCGCCGACAAGGGCCGTATCTACGAGGGCAATCGCGTCGCCTGCGTCTACAACGTCGCCGACAAGGCCACCGAGGACCTGGTCCGCGAGGCCGACGTCGAGGAGGGCTGCCGGGCCGTCGGCTTCACCCTCGGCACCCCCGGCCCCTCCCAACTCGGCGTCGTGGACGGCATCCTGGTCGACCGCGCCTTCGTCGAGAACCGGCAGAAGAACGCCCAGGAGCTCGCCGAGGTCTCCGACGTCAACCCGCCGGCCCCGCACAACATCGCCAACGCCCTTGCCGCCGCGGCCCTCGCGCGCGCCTACGGGGTGCCCGCGGCAGCCGTACGGGACGGGCTGCGTGCGTTCACCCCGGACGCCCATCGCATCGCGCACGTCGCCGACGTGGACGGGGTCGCCTACGTCGACGACTCCAAGGCGACCAACACGCACGCGGCCCAGGCCTCGTTGGCGGCGTACGACTCGATCGTCTGGATCGCGGGCGGGCTGGCGAAGGGCGCGACCTTCGACGAGCTGGTCGCCAAGTCGGCCGAGCGGCTGCGCGCAGTGGTGCTGATCGGCGCCGACCGTGCGCTGATCCGTGAAGCCCTGGTGCGACACGCGCCCGAGGTACCCGTCGTCGACCTCGACCGGACCGACACTGGGGCGATGCTCGCGGCGGTCCAGGAGGCGCGGCGACTCGCCGTTGCCGGAGACACGGTGCTGTTGGCACCTGCCTGTGCCTCCATGGACATGTTCGCCAACTACAACAAGCGTGGAGACGCGTTCGCGGACGCTGTTCGCGAACGCGGCGCCTGACCCCGGCCGCCGGCTGCCGGGCGACCTTGGGAGGGACGCGTGGAGCCGTCGAGGCCGACGTACAGCGGAGACAGCGATGCCCGGTAGCCGTACCGGGCGGCCGCCCGTGCAGCGGGACGTCCGCCGGCCCGCCGCTGCGCGGACCCCGGGCGAGAACCCCGTCGCTCGGCTGGTCACGCGCACCCAGAAGGCCTGGGACCGGCCGCTGACCGCGTACTACCTGATCCTCGGCGGCAGCCTGCTGATCACCGTGCTCGGGTTGGTGATGGTCTACTCGGCCTCCCAGATCACCGCGCTGCAGCTGTCGTTGCCGGGGTCGTACTTCTTCCGCAAGCAGGCCCTGGCCGCGCTGCTCGGCGCCGGACTGCTGTTCGCCGCCTCGCGGATGCCGGTCAAGCTGCACCGGGCGCTGGCCTACCCGATACTGGCGGGCGCCGTCTTCCTGATGGCCCTGGTGCAGGTGCCGGGGATAGGGGTGGCGGTCAACGGCAACCAGAACTGGATCTCCATCGCCGGGCCCTTCCAGCTTCAGCCCAGCGAGTTCGGCAAGCTCGCGCTGGTGCTGTGGGGCGCCGACCTGCTCGCCCGCAAGCAGGACAAGAAGCTGCTCAGCCAGTGGAAGCACATGCTGGTGCCGCTCGTTCCGGTGGCGTTCATGCTGCTCGGGTTGATCATGCTCGGCGGCGACATGGGTACGGCGATCATCCTGACGGCGATCCTGTTCGGCCTGCTGTGGCTGGCCGGGGCGCCCACCAGGCTGTTCGTGGGCGTGCTGACGGGGGCGGCCTTCGTCGGCGGGATCCTGATCAAGACCAGCCCTAACCGGATGGCCCGCTTCGCCTGCATCGGTGCCACCGAGCCCGGCAGCGGCACCGCCGACTGCTGGCAGGCCGTGCACGGGATCTACGCGCTCGCCTCCGGCGGACTCTTCGGATCCGGACTCGGTGCGAGTGTGGAAAAATGGGGTCAACTGCCCGAAGCGCACACGGACTTCATCTTCGCCGTCACCGGTGAGGAACTGGGCCTGGCGGGGACGCTGTCGGTGCTCGCCCTCTTCGCGGCTCTAGGCTATGCGGGTATCCGCGTGGCCGGACGCACGGAGGACCCGTTCGTGAGGTATGCCGCGGGAGGCGTGACCACCTGGATCACCGCTCAGGCAGTGATCAACATCGGTGCGGTGCTCGGTCTGCTGCCGATCGCCGGCGTCCCCCTCCCGCTGTTCTCCTACGGAGGATCCGCCCTGCTGCCGACCATGTTCGCCATCGGGCTGCTGATCGCCTTCGCGCGTGACGAGCCCGCTGCGCGGGCTGCGCTTTCCATGCGGCAACCTCGCTTTGGTAGAAAGCGCGCGGGACGCCCTTCGGGGCCGGGCAGATGGAACACGATGCGACGGCGTGCCTCAGCGGCGCGTTCGTCCGGAGAGCGGTGAATTTCGGTGCATGTCGTACTCGCCGGTGGGGGGACCGCCGGCCACATCGAGCCCGCGCTCGCCCTCGCGGACGCCCTGCGCAGGCAGGACCCGACCGTGGGAATCACGGCCCTGGGCACGGAGCGCGGCCTGGAGACCCGACTCGTACCCGAGCGCGGGTACGAACTCGCGCTGATCCCCGCCGTACCGCTGCCACGCAAGCCCACCCCCGAGCTGATCACCGTCCCGGGCCGGCTGCGCGGCACGATCAAGGCGGCCGAGCAGATCCTGGAGCGCACCAAGGCGGACGCGGTCGTCGGCTTCGGCGGCTATGTCGCCCTGCCCGGCTATCTCGCGGCCAAGCGCCTCGGGGTGCCGATCATCATCCACGAGGCCAACGCCCGCCCCGGCCTCGCCAACAAGATCGGCTCGCGGTACGCCGCCAAGGTCGCCGTCTCCACCCCGGACAGCAAGCTGCGTGACGCCCGCTACATCGGCATCCCGCTGCGCCGCTCCATCGCCACCCTCGACCGGGCCGCCGCCCGCCCCGAGGCCCGGCATGTGTTCGGCCTCGACCCCAACCTGCCCACGCTGCTGGTATCCGGCGGCTCCCAGGGCGCCCGCCGCCTCAACGAGGTGGTCCAGCAGGTCGCGCCCTACCTCCAGCAGGCCGGGATCCAGATCCTGCACGCGGTCGGCCCGAAGAACGAACTGCCGCAGGTGCAGCAGATGCCGGGGATGCCCCCGTACATCCCGGTACCGTACGTGGACCGGATGGACCTCGCGTACGCCGCGGCCGACATGATGCTCTGCCGCGCGGGCGCGATGACCGTCGCCGAACTCTCCGCCGTCGGACTCCCGGCCGCCTACGTCCCGCTGCCCATCGGCAACGGCGAACAGCGGCTGAACGCCCAGCCGGTGGTCAAGGCCGGCGGCGGACTGCTGGTCGACGACGCGGAACTCACCCCCCAGTGGGTGCAGCAGAATGTCCTGCCCGTGCTCGCCGACCCGCACCGGCTGTACGAGATGTCCCGCGCCGCCAGCGAGTTCGGCCGCCGGGATGCCGACGAACTGCTCGTCGGCATGGTGTACGAGGCGATCGCCGCGCGTCGTGCACACCACTAGGAGCTGATGACGGAGGGCAGGAAGCGTGGCCGGACCGACGACCGCCGAACGCGGTGAAAGCCAGCAGGAGTCGGCCGGCCCGCCTCCGGTTCGTCGTCTGCGGCGACCGAGGCTTCGTACGATCATCATCTTGACCGTGGTGCTGGTGCTCGTCGGGGCCGGCTCGGTCTGGGTGCTCTACGGTTCGAAGTGGCTGCGGGTGGAGCGCGTATCGATCGCGGGGACACGGGTTCTGACGCCGCAGCAGGTGCGCGAGGCCGCCGACGTACCGGTCGGGGCGCCGCTGATTTCCGTCGACACCGCTGCGATTGAGGCACGACTGAGCCGAAAATTGCCCCGAATTGACTCGGTTGACGTGGTCCGCTCGTGGCCCCATGGAATCGGGCTGAAAGTGATTGAGCGCGTTCCGGTTCTGATTGTCGAAAAGGGCGGAAAGTTCATCGAAGTGGACGATGAAGGTGTCCGATTCGCCACGGTTTCTGACGCCCCGAAAGGTATCCCCGCACTCGAATTGACGCCGCCCCGCAGCGGCTCCAGCGCCGCGAGCCTGCGCCGCTTCGGCGAGGGTCGACTGGTGCGCGAGGCCGTACGCGCCGCGGGTGCCATTCCGGCCGCCGTCGCCCGTGACACCCGGACTGTCAAAGTGAGTTCGTACGACGACATCTCACTGGAGTTGGGCGACGGCCGCACCGTCGCGTGGGGGAGTGCGGAGAACGGCGCCGCGAAGGCGCGTACGCTCACCGCTCTCATGAAAGCATCGCCGGATGCGCGGCACTTCGATGTCAGCGTTCCCACCGCCCCGGCGTCATCGGGGAGTTGACGCACATCAGCGCAGGCCAGCACCCTGGTTGGGCAGTGCAACGCCTGATCACATAGGGTGAAAAGAAAAACGGGAGGTTCGGCGTGTTCGTTGAACGTGCGCCACTTGTCGACTTAGTGTCCTGTTCAGAAGATTCCAGCGAACAGACACACTGGTAACCCTAAACTTCAACGTTAGGGTTCGGGTCGGCGTTCGGACCGTCCCATTCGGCATCAGTCGTCCGGATCGCGAGGCAGCAGTGCTTCGGCGGGCCGGCGGCACGTAACTCGAGGCGAGAGGCCTTCGACGTGGCAGCACCGCAGAACTACCTCGCAGTCATCAAAGTCATCGGTGTCGGCGGCGGTGGTGTCAATGCCATCAACCGGATGATCGAGGTCGGTCTCAAGGGCGTCGAGTTCATCGCCATCAACACCGACGCGCAGGCGCTGTTGATGAGCGACGCCGACGTCAAGCTCGATGTCGGCCGCGAACTCACCCGCGGACTCGGGGCCGGAGCCAACCCGGCCGTAGGCCGCAAGGCGGCCGAGGATCACCGTGAGGAGATCGAGGAGGTCCTCAAGGGGGCCGACATGGTCTTCGTGACGGCCGGTGAAGGCGGCGGCACCGGCACCGGCGGCGCGCCCGTCGTGGCCAATATCGCCCGGACCCTCGGCGCCCTCACCATCGGCGTGGTCACGCGCCCGTTCACCTTCGAGGGACGGCGCCGCGCCAACCAGGCCGAGGACGGCATCGCCGAACTCCGCGAAGAGGTCGACACCCTCATCGTCATCCCGAACGACCGGCTGCTGTCCATCTCGGACCGCCAGGTCTCGGTGCTCGACGCCTTCAAGTCGGCCGACCAGGTCCTGCTCTCCGGTGTCCAGGGCATCACCGACCTCATCACCACGCCCGGCCTGATCAACCTCGACTTCGCCGACGTCAAGTCGGTCATGTCCGAGGCCGGTTCGGCCCTGATGGGCATCGGCTCGGCCCGCGGCGACGACCGCGCGGTGGCCGCCGCCGAGATGGCGATCTCCTCGCCGCTGCTGGAGGCGTCCATTGATGGGGCGCGCGGCGTCCTCCTCTCCATCTCCGGCGGCTCCGACCTCGGCCTGTTCGAGATCAACGAGGCCGCCCAGCTGGTCAGTGAGGCCGCCCATCCCGAGGCCAACATCATCTTCGGCGCGGTGATCGACGACGCCCTCGGCGACGAGGTCCGGGTCACCGTGATCGCGGCCGGCTTCGACGGGGGCCAGCCGCCGTCCAAGCGGGACAACATCCTGGGTACCTCCACGCCCAAGCGCGAGGAGCCGACTCCGGTACGGCAGACCGAGAGCCGTCCGTCCTTCGGCTCGCTCGGCAGCGTCAAGCCGAAGGAGGAGCCGGAGCCGCCCGCGCCCGAGCCGGTCAACGACATCCCGGTCGCCCCGCCGGTCCCGCCGTCCCGGTCCTACTCGGACAGCGCGGCCGAGGAGCTGGATGTGCCGGACTTCCTGAAGTGATAGGACAGCGCGAGAGCGTGAGCGGCGCGCACTTCGGCTTCACCGACCGGTGGGGCGGGGTGAGCGCCGCTCCGTATGAGGAGCTCAACCTCGGCGGCGCGGTCGGCGACGACCCCGACGCCGTACGGACCAATCGCGAACTGGCCGCCAAGTCGCTGGGCATCGACCCGGCCGACGTGGTCTGGATGAACCAGGTGCACGGCAACGACGTCGCGGTGGTGGACGGGCCCTGGGGCGACCGGCCCGCCGCGCGGGTCGATGCGATCGTGACCGCGCGGCGCGGACTCGCCCTCGCCGTCCTCACCGCCGACTGCACGCCGGTGCTCCTCGCCGACCCGGTCGCCGGGGTCGTCGCCGCCGCTCACGCGGGACGGCCCGGCATGATCGCCGGGGTGGTGCCCGCCGCGCTACGCGCGATGATGGACCTGGGCGCCGACCCGTCCCGGATCGTCGCCCGCACCGGACCCACCGTCTGCGGGCGGTGCTACGAAGTGCCGGAGACGATGCGAGCCGAGGTGGCCGCCGTGGAGCCGACGGCGTACGCAGAGACGAGTTGGGGTACACCCGCCGTCGATGTGAGCGCCGGCGTGCACGCGCAGCTCGAACGGCTCGGGGTGCGCGACCGGGAGCAGTCGCCGGTGTGCACGCTGGAGTCGCGCGACCACTTCTCGTACCGCCGCGACCGCATCACCGGTCGGCTCGCGGGCTATGTCTGGCTGGACTGATGGGCATGACGGACCGTAAGGACGAACTCGCCGTAAACCTGGCGAAGGTGGAGGAGCGCATCGCCGTCGCGTGCGTGGCCGCCGGGCGCAAGCGCGAGGAGGTGACCCTGATCGTGGTCACCAAGACGTACCCGGCGAGCGATGTGCGCATCCTGTCGGAACTCGGTGTGCGCCATGTCGCCGAGAACCGCGACCAGGACGCGGCTCCCAAGGCCGCCGAATGTTCGGATCTGCCCCTTACATGGCACTTCGTGGGTCAGCTCCAGACCAACAAGGTGCGATCCGTGGTCGGTTACGCGGATCATGTGCAGTCCGTCGATCGTTCCCGGCTGGTGACGGCCCTCTCGAAGGAGGCCGTGCGGGCCGAGCGCGAGGTGGGCTGTCTGATCCAGGTCGCGCTCGACGCGGGCGCGAGCGGCAGAGGGGAGCGGGGTGGCGTGGCACCGGGCGGAATCGCCGAGTTGGCCGATCTGGTGGCTCGGTCTCCGGGGCTGCGGCTCGACGGGCTGATGACCGTCGCGCCGCTCGCCGGGAAGTACGCGGGACGCGAACTGGCGGCGTTCGAGCGCATGATGGATTTGTCGACTGACCTGCGCAGGGCACATCCGGCTGCGAACATGGTCTCGGCAGGAATGAGCGCGGACCTCGAGCAAGCCGTGGCGGCCGGAGCGACACATGTGCGCGTCGGCACTGCGGTACTCGGAGTCCGCCCCGGGCTCGGGTAACGTCGCCAAGAGTCGGACCACAGCAGAAAATATGGTCATTACCGCTGTACAGCGGGCGTAACGACCTCGTGGATCCCTGGCACTTGGCAGTCGTCAGCCGATCCACCACAGAGCGGAGGACTCAGAGCAATGGCCGGCGCGATGCGCAAGATGGCGGTCTACCTCGGCCTCGTGGAGGACGATGGGTACGACGGCCGCGGTTTCGACCCCGACGACGACTTCGAACCCGAACTCGACCCGGAGCCCGAACGGGACCACCGGCGACACGAACCGTCGCACCAGTCCCACGGCTCACATCAGTCTCAAAGGGATGAATCGGTACGAGTGGTGCAGCCTCCGGCGCCGCGCGATCCGGTGCCCCACGCTGCCGCCCTGCCTGCGGAATCCGGGCGTCCGGCGCGCATCGCGCCCGTGGCATCCATCACACAAGAACGTCAAAACCTGGAGAAGAACGCACCGGTGATCATGCCCAAGGTCGTGTCGGAACGAGAGCCGTACCGGATCACCACACTTCACCCGCGGACCTACAACGAGGCCCGTACCATCGGGGAACACTTCCGTGAGGGCACCCCGGTGATCATGAATCTGACTGAGATGGATGACACAGACGCCAAGCGACTTGTCGACTTTGCGGCCGGTTTGGTGTTTGGTCTTCACGGCAGCATCGAGCGGGTGACGCAGAAGGTGTTTCTGTTGTCGCCTGCTAACGTCGATGTCACGGCGGAGGACAAGGCCCGCATCGCAGAGGGCGGGTTCTTCAACCAGAGCTGAGACGCACCACCGGAACAGCAGTACCGAACAGCATGGATCAGGGGAGAGGGAAGCAAGGGTCATGAGCGTGGTCCTGCAAGTCATTTACATCGCGCTGATGTGCTTCCTCATCGTGCTGATCTTCCGGTTGGTCATGGATTATGTCTTCCAGTTCGCCCGCTCATGGCAACCCGGCAAGGCGATGGTGGTCGTTCTGGAGGCCACCTACACTGTCACTGATCCACCGCTCAAGCTTCTGCGGCGGTTCATTCCGCCGCTGCGTCTCGGGGGCGTGGCGCTCGACCTGTCCTTCTTCGTACTGATGATCATCGTCTACATCCTGATTTCGATCGTGAGTCGGCTGTGAGCGATGTGAACTACCGTCTTGCCGAATGCCGACGACTACGTTGAGGTGAAGAGATGCCGTTGACCCCCGAGGACGTGCGGAACAAGCAGTTCACGACCGTCCGCCTCCGAGAAGGCTATGACGAGGACGAGGTCGATGCCTTCCTCGACGAGGTCGAAGCCGAACTGACCCGCCTGCTCCGCGAGAACGAGGACCTCCGCGCCAAGCTGGCCGCCGCCACGCGCGCTGCTGCCCAGAACCAGCAGAACATGCGCAAGCCGCCGGAGGGTCCCGGTCCGCAGGACCAGCAGCAGGGCGGCATGCCGCAGCAGGGCATGCGCGGGCCGGGTGCCCCAGTGCCCGCCGGCATATCGGGCCCGCCGCAGCAGCAGATGGGTGGCCCCATGGGTGGCCCGCCCCAGCTGCCGAGCGGTGCACCGCAGCTGCCCGCCGGTCCCGGCGGTCAGGGTCAGGGTGGCCCGCAGGGTCCCGGTCCGATGGGCCAGGGTCCGATGGGTCAGGGCCACATGGGTGGCCAGCCCCCCATGCAGCAGCAGATGGGTGGCCCGATGGGCGGCCCCATGGGCGGTCCGATGGGCGGCCCCGGTCAGGGCCCCGGTGGCGACAGCGCCGCCCGTGTCCTCTCGCTGGCCCAGCAGACCGCCGACCAGGCGATCGCCGAGGCCCGTTCCGAAGCCAACAAGATCGTCGGTGAGGCGCGTTCGCGTGCCGAGGGTCTCGAGCGTGACGCCCGTGCCAAGGCCGATGCGCTGGAGCGGGACGCGCAGGAGAAGCACCGTGTCGCGATGGGCTCGCTGGAGTCCGCGCGCGCCACGCTGGAGCGCAAGGTCGAGGACCTGCGCGGCTTCGAGCGCGAGTACCGCACGCGGCTGAAGTCGTACCTGGAGTCGCAGCTGCGTCAGCTGGAGACCCAGTCCGACGACTCGCTGGCTCCGCCGCGCACTCCGGCCACGGCGTCCCTCCCGCCGTCCCCGGCGCCTTCCATGGCTCCGGCCGGTGCGAGCGCGCCGTCGTACGGCGGCAACCAGGGCATGGGCGGTGGCCCGGCTCCGGCCGCTCCGTCCTACGGCGGTCAGCAGCAGATGTCGCCGGCGATGACCCAGCCGATGGCGCCGGTGCGGCCGCAGGGTCCTGGTCCGATGGGGCAGGCTCCCTCGCCGATGCGGGGGTTCCTCATTGACGAGGACGACAACTGACGGTTCGTAGTACGGCGTAGGCGTCGGCAGCGTTCAGGGCGGGGCCCCGGGTTTTTTGATCCGGGGCCCCGCCCTTTGCTGTGTGCGTGTGGGTTCGCGTTCGCTGAGTCTGCGGTGTTTGTTCGGGGCGGGGTGCCTTGTCCGACGTACGCAATGCCGAAGGCCCGGGCCGCCGAAGGAGTTTCGGTGGGCCGGGCCTTCCAGGTGCGCGGCGTGGGGGCTGGGCGGGGGTGGGTCGCGCAGCCCGGCGCTGGCGGGGTGCCGCCTGTGCCCACCCGTGCCGCCCTAGGCGGCACGAATGCCCGCAGCTTGCCTTACGCCTTACGCCTTGCGGAGGCGGAACGTCAGGGTCAGGGGCTCGTCCGTGAACGGAGAGCCGTATGTGTCGTCTGCCTCTCCCTGGGCGAAGTCCGTGGAGAGGACCTCGTCGGCGATCAGGTCCGCGTGTTCCGAGAGGGCGGCGATCACTGTGGGGTCCGTTGCCGTCCAGCGGAGGGTGATGCGGTCGGCCACGTCTAGGCCGCTGTTCTTGCGGGCCTCCTGGATCAGGCGGATGGCGTCGCGGGCGAGGCCTGCCTGGCGGAGTTCCTCCGTGATCTCCAGGTCGAGGGCGACGGTCGCGCCGGAGTCGGAGGCCACGGACCAGCCCTCGCGCGGGGTTTCCGTGATGATCACCTCGTCGGGGGCGAGGGTGATCGTCTCGCCGTCGACCTCCACGGACGCCGTGCCCTCACGCAGGGCCAGCGACAGCGCTGCCGCGTCCGCGGCGGCGACGGCCTTGGCCACGTCCTGGACGCGCTTGCCGAACCGCTTGCCCAGGGCGCGGAAGTTGGCCTTCGCGGTCGTGTCGACCAGCGAGCCGCCCACCTCGGACAGCGATGCCAGCGACTCGACGTTCAGTTCCTCCGTGATCTGGGTGTGCAGCTCGGGGTTGAGGGACTCGAAGCCCGTCGCCGCGACCAGCGCGCGCCTGAGCGGCTGGCGCGTCTTGACGCCCGACTCCGCGCGCGTGGCACGGCCCAGCTCCACCAGCCGGCGGACCAGGACCATCTGCTTCGACAGCTCCGGGTCGATCGCCGACAGGTCCGCCTCCGGCCAGGACGCCAGGTGCACCGACTCCGAGGCGCCAGGCGTGACCGGCACGATCAGGTCCTGCCAGACCCGCTCGGCGATGAACGGGGTCAGCGGGGCCATGAGCTTCGTGACGGTCTCGACGACCTCGTGCAGCGTGCGCAGCGCGGCCTTGTCGCCCTGCCAGAAGCGGCGGCGGGAGCGGCGTACGTACCAGTTGGACAGGTCGTCGACGAACGCCGACAGGAGCTTGCCGGCGCGCTGGGTGTCGTAGGCCTCCAGGGACTGGGTCACCTGGTCCGTGAGGGCGTGCAGTTCGGACAGGAGCCAGCGGTCCAGGAGCGGGCGGTCGGCGGGGGCCGGGTCGGCCTCGCTCGGGGCCCAGTTGGAGGTGCGGGCGTACAGGGCCTGGAAGGCGACCGTGTTCCAGTACGTGAGGAGGGTCTTGCGGACGACCTCCTGGATCGTGCCGTGGCCCACGCGGCGTGCCGCCCACGGGGAGCCGCCGGCCGCCATGAACCAGCGGACCGCGTCGGCGCCGTGCCGGTCCATCAGCGGGATCGGGTCCAGGGTGTTGCCCAGGTGCTTGGACATCTTGCGGCCGTCCTCGGCGAGGATGTGGCCGAGGCAGACGACGTTCTCGTACGACGACTTGTCGAAGACCAGCGTGCCGACGGCCATCAGTGTGTAGAACCAGCCGCGGGTCTGGTCGATGGCCTCGCAGATGAACTGCGCCGGGTAGCGGGCCTCGAAGAGGTCCTTGTTCTTGTACGGGTAGCCCCACTGCGCGAACGGCATCGAACCCGAGTCGTACCAGGCGTCGATGACCTCCGGCACGCGCGTGGCGGGCTGGGCGCACTGCGGGCAGTCGAAGGTGACGTCGTCGATGAACGGGCGGTGCGGGTCGAGGGCCGACTGGTCGGTGCCGGTCAGCTCGGTCAGCTCCGCGCGGGAGCCGACGACCGTGAGGTGGTCGTCCGCGCAGCGCCAGATCGGCAGCGGGGTGCCCCAGTAGCGGTTGCGGGACAGGGCCCAGTCGATGTTGTTGTTCAGCCAGTCGCCGTACCGGCCGTGCTTGACCGTCTCCGGGAACCAGTTGGTGTCCTCGTTCTCCTGGAGGAGGCGGTCCTTGATGGCCGTGGTGCGGATGTACCAGGACGGCTGCGCGTAGTAGAGGAGCGCGGTGTGGCAGCGCCAGCAGTGCGGGTAGCTGTGCTCGTACGGGATGTGCTTGAAGAGCAGGCCGCGCTGCTGGAGGTCTTCTGTGAGCTTTTCGTCCGCCTTCTTGAAGAAGACGCCGCCGACGAGGGGGACGTCCTCCTCGAAGGTGCCGTCGGGGCGGACCGGGTTCACGACGGGCAGGCCGTACGCGCGGCAGACCTTGAGGTCGTCCTCACCGAAGGCGGGGGACTGGTGGACCAGACCCGTGCCGTCCTCGGTCGTGACGTACTCGGCGTTCACCACGTAGTGGGTGCCGCCTTCGGTCTCCGGGAACTCGACCAGCTCGAACGGGCGCTGGTACGTCCAGCGTTCCATCTCGGCGCCGGTGAAGGTCTGGCCGGTGGTCTCCCAGCCCTCGCCGAGGGCCTTGGCGAGCAGCGGCTCGGCGACGACGAGCTTCTCCTCACCGTCGGTCGCGACGACGTAGGTGACGTCGGGGTGGGCGGCGACGGCCGTGTTGGAGACCAGGGTCCAGGGGGTCGTCGTCCAGACGAGGAGCGCGGCCTGGCCGGCGAGCGGGCCGGAGGTGAGGGGGAAGCGGACGAACACGGACGGGTCGACGACCGTCTCGTAGCCCTGCGCCAGCTCGTGGTCGGACAGGCCGGTGCCGCACCGGGGGCACCAGGGGGCGACGCGGTGGTCCTGGACCAGCAGGCCCTTGTTGAAGATCTCCTTCAGCGACCACCAGACGGACTCGATGTACTCGGGGTCCATGGTGCGGTAGGGGTCGTTGAGGTCGGTCCAGTAGCCCATGCGGGTCGTGAGGGCTTCGAAGGCGTCCGTGTGGCGGGTCACCGACTCGCGGCACTTGGCGTTGAACTCGGCGATGCCGTACGCCTCGATGTCCTGCTTGCCGGAGAAGCCGAGCTCCTTTTCGACCGCCAGCTCCACCGGCAGGCCGTGGCAGTCCCAGCCCGCCTTGCGGGCCACGTGGTAGCCGCGCATGGTGCGGAAGCGGGGGAAGACGTCCTTGAAGACGCGTGCCTCGATGTGGTGGGCGCCCGGCATGCCGTTGGCGGTGGGCGGGCCCTCGTAGAACACCCACTCGGGGCGGCCCTCGGACTGCTCCAGGGTCTTGGCGAAGATCTTCTGCTCGCGCCAGAAGTCGAGCACGGCGTGCTCCAGCGCGGGCAGGTCGACCTGGGCGGGCACCTGGCGGTACGTAGGCGTTGTCATCAGCGAGCTTCCTCCGGCGGACTTTCTGCCTTCCGACCGGAGGGACGAGAGCTATGTCTTTCCTTGCGCCGCCTTCGGCGCGCTCCCGCGGTACCACCCTCCTTGGCTCCCCGCCGCACCCGGTGCGTCGGTGAGCCCCCTCATTGGGGTCGCGATGCCGGGTCTACCGCCCCTTGCGGGGGTTCTTCCGGCGGCTCCGGGGTGATCTTCACGTCGCGCTCGCCCCCGGGCTTCCACCGTCCCCGGGTCGCTCTGGGCTGCGTACGCCGCTACTCGTCCCCATCCACGCTTTTCGCTCCGCCCAGTGTACGGCGCCGCGCGGACAGCGGCCGACCGGTTTTCCGGTGGCAGGGGGCAGAGCGGGGACCGGTTCCGGGATGACCCGATTGGCCAGGTACGCGCGCTCGGATCCCGGGATGACGGGCCAGGCGGATTACCGGGCGGAGAGCTGGGCACAACGGATGCAGGCTTCCCGCCCGGCGCTTGCGGGGCGGGCGAATCGGGCGGTGTGCCCCGTTGCCGCGGGACTCAAGTCGATTTATCGTCCCAGCACGATTCGCGAGCAAGATCACAATATGTGAAGGGGCCGCGGCCATGGTGGCGAAGAAGACCGCCGTACAGCAGTCGGCGTCAGGCAGATCCACACGTGGCTCCGGCGGCGCGGCCAAGGATGTGAGCGGCAAGAAGAGCACACAAGGGGGGTCCGCGGGGAAAGCCGCGAAGGCGGCGGAGCCGGCCAAGCCGGTGAAGACGGTGCGGGGGGCTGCCGGCCGGGGGAAGGCAGCCACGGACAAGAAGGCCGCGGAGAAGAAGGCGGCTTCCAAAGCGGGGGCATCCAAGGGGGTTGTGAAGAAGGCCGCCGCCAAGAAGACGGCCGCTCCGAAGAAGACGGCCGCCAAGAAGGCGACCGCCAAGAAGGCGGCAGCCAAGAAGGCAGCAGCAGAGAAGGCCGCCGCCAAGAAGGCGGGGGCCAAGAAGGCCGTATCGAAGAAGGCGGCCGCGAAGGAGGAGGCCATGAAGGCCGGTACGAAGAAGGCGGCCGCGAAGAAGACGGCCGCTCCGAAGAGTGCCGGTGAGCAGGGCGGTGCCCTCAAGGGCACGCCTGCGAAGGGCACCTCCAAGAAGAGCGCGGCCAAGAAGAAGAGCACGGCCAAGAAGGCGGGCGCGGCCGAGGCCGCGAAGCAGACGGGAGCCACGACGGTGGTTGCGAAGAAGACTCCTGGCACGGCCACGGCGGCGAAGACGGCCGTTCCCAAGGCACGGGTCGCCGCGGCGGTGGAGCCGGGCGAGCTCGCGGTGCGCCCGGGTGAGGACCCCTGGACCCCGGAGGAGGTCGAGGAGGCGCGTGCCGAGCTGCTGTCCGAGGAGACACGGCTGCGCACCGAGATCACGTCGTCCGAGGAGGCACTCGCGGGTCTGATGCGGGACTCCGGGGACGGTGCGGGCGACGACCAGGCGGACACCGGCACCAAGAACATCACGCGCGAGCACGAACTGGCCCTCGCCGCCAACGCGCGCGAGATGCTGATCCAGACCGAGCGCGCCCTGGTGCGGCTCGACGCGGGTACGTACGGCCTGTGCGAGAACTGCGGGAACCCCATCGGCAAGGCCCGTATGCAGGCCTTCCCACGGGCCACCCTGTGCGTCGAGTGCAAGCAGAAGCAGGAGCGCCGCTACTGACCGACGCCGGCCGGTTCCTCGTACGCCTCCTCAGCACGCCGGTGCAGGAGGCGTGCCGTACCCTCGTGCTCAGTCAGGTACCTAGGTTGAGGGACTCACGTGGCAGAGGCGGAGCGCATCATCGGTACGCCGGATTCCCCCGAGGGAGCTGGAGCGGAGCCGGAGCCGGAGGAGACGTCCGGTCGGGACGGGCAGGGGAGCACCGGTGAGCGGCCCAGGGGCAAGCGCCGGATCGCTGTCCTGTTCGCGGTGGCCGCGTTCGCGTACGCCCTGGACCTGATCAGCAAGATGATCGTGGTCGCCAAGCTGGAGCACCATGACGCGATCGAGATCTTCGGGGACTGGCTGAAGCTCGTGGCGATCCGCAACGCGGGCGCGGCCTTCGGCTTCGGCGAGGCCTTCACGGTCATCTTCACGCTGATCGCCGTGGTCGTGATCGTCGTGATCGCCCGCCTAGCCCGCAAGCTGTACAGCCTGCCCTGGGCGATCGCGCTCGGCCTGCTGCTCGGCGGTGCGCTCGGCAACCTCACCGACCGGCTCTTCCGCTCGCCGGGCGTCTTCAAGGGCGAGGTTGTCGACTTCATCGCGCCCAAGCACTTCGCGGTGTTCAACCTGGCCGACTCGGCGATCGTGTGCGGCGGCATTCTGATCGTGCTGCTGTCGTTCCGGGGGCTCGACCCGGACGGCACCGTCCACAAGGACTGAGCACGCGTTCGGGGGTGTCAGTGGTGTGCTGCATACTCGACGGGTGAGCACGCTTCCCGAGATCCGTACCCTGCCCGTGCCCGACGGCCTGGAGGGCGAGCGCGTCGACGCCGCCATCTCCCGCATGTTCGGCTTCTCCCGTACCAAGGCCGCCGAGCTGGCAGCGGCGGGGAAGGTCACGGTCGACGGCTCGGTGGTCGGGAAGTCCGAGCGGGTGCACGGCGGCGCCTGGCTCGAGGTCGAGATGCCGCAGGCGCCCGCGCCGGTGCAGGTGGTCGCCGAGCCGGTCGAGGGCATGGAGATCATTCACGACGACGAGGACGTGGTCGTGATCATCAAGCCGGTCGGCGTGGCCGCGCACCCCAGCCCCGGGTGGTCGGGACCGACGGTCATCGGCGGGCTGGCCGCCGCCGGGTACCGCATCTCGACGTCCGGCGCGGCAGAGCGCCAGGGCATCGTGCACCGCCTCGACGTAGGTACGTCGGGACTGATGGCGGTCGCCAAGTCGGAGCGCGCGTACACCTCGCTGAAGCGCCAGTTCAAGGAGCGCACGGTCGACAAGCGCTACCACGCGCTCGTGCAAGGCCACCCCGACCCGACCAGCGGCACCATCGACGCGCCCATCGGCCGCCACCCCAACCACGACTACAAGTGGGCGGTCACCGCCGACGGCAAGCCGTCCGTGACGCACTACGACCTCATCGAGGCGTTCCGCGCGGCTTCTCTGCTCGATGTGAAGCTGGAGACCGGCCGCACCCACCAGATCCGCGTCCACATGGCCGCCCACCGGCACCCCTGCGTCGGCGACCTGACCTATGGCGCCGACCCGACGCTCGCCAAGCGGCTCCATCTGACCCGCCAGTGGCTGCATGCCGTACGGCTCGGCTTCGAGCACCCCGGCGACGGCCAGTGGGTGGAGTTCTCCTGCGACTACCCGGCCGACCTGCAGAAGGCGCTGGACCAGGTCCGCGAGGAGACGTACGCATGACCTCCGCGCCTGTGCCGTACGCGGTCCGGGTCGCCGAGGGCCCCGGCGACCGTGAGGTCTGCTTCGGCGTGCGCAAGGAGGTCTTCGTCGTCGAGCAGGGCGTGCCCGAGGACCTCGAGTACGACGCCTATGACGCCGTAGCCGTGCATGTGCTGGCCGTTCGGGAGGACGGGGTGCCGCTCGGGGCCGGGCGGCTGCTGTGCGGCGAGGAGGCCGCCGCGAAGAACGGCGGTGACCTGTCGGTCGGCTCGCTCGGCAGGCTCGCGGTGACGAAGTCGGCACGCGGGCTGGGCGTCGGGGCGGCGTTGGTGCGCGCCCTTGAGGAGGCGGCACGCGCGCGTGGGCTGCGGGCCGTGGATCTGCATGCGCAGACCCACGCGACGGGGTTCTACGAGCGGCTGGGGTACGCGGCGTACGGGCCGGAGTTCCTGGACGCGGGGATGCCGCATCGGGCGATGCGGCGGACTGTGTAGCAGTTCGAGGTGATCTCCCACTGTCGGCGGCCGACGGTCGTAGGGTTTGATCATGGCTCGCAATGTGGTGATCAGTGGTGGCGGTACGGGGATCGGGCTCGCGGCGGCGCAGCTCTTCGCCGGTGACGGGGACCAGGTGTTGCTCCTCGGGCGGCGGGCCGAGGTACTGGCGGATGCCGGGGTGCCCGGTGCGCTGACCTGTGCCGCCGATCTCAGCGATCCGCGTGAGGTGCGCGGCGTCGCGGACTTCGTGGCGCGGGAGTTCGGGACTGTGGACGTGCTGATCCACAGTGCCGGGGGAAGCGGGATTCTGGAGACGCCGGCTGAGAGCGACGACCCCCTCGATGCCGTCGCCCACAACTGGACCGTCAACTTCCGGCTCAATACGCTGACCGCCGTGCTGCTCACCGAGGCGCTGAAGGGGCGGCTCGCCGAGCCCGGCGGGCGGGTGCTGTTCCTCAGCTCCATCGCCGCGTTCCGGGGGTCGGGAAGCGGGGCGTACGGCGCCGCCAAGGCCGCGCTGCATCCGTACGCCCATGAGCTGGCCCGGCAGTTGGGGCCGCGGGCGATCACCGTGAACGTGGTCGCGCCGGGGTATGTCGAGGACACCGGGTTCTTCGGGGACACGATGGACGCGGCGAGGCGGGAACGGCTCATCGGGGAGACCTCGACCGGGCGGGCCGGGACGCCCGGCGACATCGCCGCGACCCTGCACTTCCTCGCCTCCCACGCGGCCGGGCACATCACCTCCCAGGTGATCCAGGTCAACGGTGGCGCCGAGCGCGGGCACTGACGGTCAGCGGTCTCCGGAGCGCGGCGTGTCATGGGCGCGGCGGTAGGCGGAGCCGTCGCGGAACGCGCGGCCGTCGACGTGGCCCGGCGGCAGCACCGCGTCCGCGGTGTTGACCCGGGGCAGGGCGTACGGGTGCTGTTCGGCGAGCCAGCGGATCATCCGCTCGCGCACGGTGACCCGTACCGTCCAGATGTCGTCCGCGTCCTTGGCCGTCATCAGCGCCCGTACCTCCATGGTGCTCGCGGTGGCGTCCGTGACGTCCAGGCCGTAGTGGCGGCCGTCCCACGCCGGGCACTCGCGCAGGATGTCGCGCAGTTGCTCACGCATCGCCTCCACCGGGGCCGAGTGGTCGACCTGCCAGTAGACGATGCCGGTCATCTGGGCGCCGCCGCGCGACCAGTTCTCGAAGGGCTTGGAGGTGAAGTACGACACCGGCATGGTGATCCGGCGCTCGTCCCAGGTCCGCACGGTCAGGAACGTCAGGGTGATCTCCTCGACCGTGCCCCACTCGCCGTCCACGACGACCGTGTCGCCTATGCGCACCATGTCGCCGAACGCGATCTGCAGCCCCGCGAACATGTTGCCCAGCGTCGACTGCGCGGCGACACCGGCGACGATGCCGAGGATGCCCGCCGACGCCAGCAGCGAGGCGCCGGCCGCACGCATCGCCGGGAACGTCAGCAGCATCGCGGCGACGGCCACCACCCCGACGATCGCCGCCACCACACGCATGATCAGCGTCACCTGGGTACGGACCCGGCGGACCCGGGCCGGGTCGCGGTGGGCGCGCGCATAGTGGCTGTACGACGTCTCGACGACGGACGCGGCGATCCCGACCATGAGCCAGGCGGTGGCCCCGATCAGCACCAGCGTCAGCACCCGGCCGATGCCGACCTCGTACTCCTCCAGCAGCCTCGCCTCGTCGTACGACCCTCTGAGCACCGCCGCGCACAGCACGACCTGGTAGGGAATCCGGGCGCGGCGCAGCAGGCCCCACAGCGGGGTATCGGTGTGCCGTTCGTCGGCCTTGCGCAGCAGCAGGTCGGTGGCCCAGCCGATGAGCAGCGGCAGCACGATCGAGCCGCCGATGACGATCAGCGGGCGGAGTATGTTCTCCATCCTCCGAACCGTAACCGCCGACCGGGGGGCCTGAACATGCCGCCCCCTTGTGTGCGGCGGGTGCCTCGCGGCGGGCGTCGCGGGGGTTGTCGTACCCGGCTGGCACCATGGCCTCATGAACATCGTGCTCTTTCACTCGACCTTCGGCCTCAGGCCCGCGGTGCGCGCGGCGGCGGACCGGCTGCGCGGCGCCGGACACGAGGTGTGGACGCCGGACCTCTTCGAGGGGCGGACGTTCGAGACGGTCGAGGAGGGCATGACCTTCAACGACGAGATCGGCAAGGACGAGCTGCTGAAGCGTGCCGTGCTGGCCGCGGCGCCCTATTCCGAGCGGGGGTTGGTGTACGCCGGGTTCTCGCTCGGCGCCTCCATCGCGCAGACCCTCGCGCTGGGCGACGAGAAGGCGCGCGGGCTGCTGCTTCTGCACGGCACGTCGGACCTCGCGCCGAACGTCTCGGTGGACGGTCTGCCGGTGCAGCTGCATGTCGCCGAGCCGGACCCGTTCGAGACCGACGACTGGCTGAGCGCCTGGTATCTGCAGATGGGCAGAGCGGGCGCCGACGTGGAGATCTACCGATACGCCGGGGCCGGGCATCTCTACACCGACCCCGGCCTGCCGGACTACGACGAGGAGGCCGCCGAGGCCACCTGGCGGGTGGCGCTCGGCTTCCTCGACAGCCTGGACGCGTAGCGCTTCGCTGGAAGGGCCGTTGGAAGTGCCGCGCTGTGCCGTCGTTCGTCTGCGGGACCGTCGCGGCTGGTCGCGCAGTTCCCCGCGCCCCTTCGGGGCGCGGCCGTTACACCGGGTCGTAGGTCCGCTCTACCTTCTGCGTGCCGTTGCGTGTGCGGTAGGAGCGGGACCAGGCGGCGGTCGCGTTCTGCTTTGTTTTGTCGGAGAGGACGTAGTAGTCCATCTGCGCGCGGGCGGGGGTGATGTCCAGGACGCCGTAGCCGTGGCGGTCGGTGTCGACCCAGTGGACGTGGCGGTTGGCGGCGCGGATGATCGGGGAGGCGATCGCGGAGATCGTGCCCTCGGGGGCCTTGACGAGGTCGTCCAGGTTGTCCGATGTGACCGAGGTGACCACGAACTCCGTGGCGGCCGAGGGGGACAGCGGGTAGGTCCCGGCGTTCACCGGCACATCATTGGCCCATGCCATGTGGATGTCGCCGGTGAGGAAGACGGTGTTGCGTATCGCGTTGGACCGCAGGTGGGCGAGGACTTCGCGGCGGTCGTCCGTGTAGCCGTCCCACTGGTCGGTGTTGAGGGCGAGGCCCTCCTGCGGCAGGCCCAGCAGCTTGGCGAGGGGCTTGAGGAGGTCCGCGGAGAGCGAGCCGATCGCGAACGGCGAGATCATCACCGAGTTGCCGACCAGCCGCCAGGTGGTGTCGGAGGACTTCAGACCCGCCTTCAGCCAGTCGAGTTGGGCGCGGCCGGTGAGGGTGCGGTCCGGGTCGTCGACCTCGCCGTTGCCCACGGCGACCTGCTGCGAGCGGAAGGAACGCAGGTCGAGCAGAGAGAGGTCGACGAGCTTGCCGAAGCGGAGCCGGCGGTAGGTGGTGCCGGCGATCGCCGGACGGACCGGCATCCACTCGAAGTACGCCTGCTTCGCGGCGGCTTGGCGGGCGGCCCAGGCGCCCTCGGCACCCTCGGTGTGGTTCTCGGCGCCGCCCGCCCAGGCGTCGTTGGCCATCTCGTGGTCGTCCCAGATCGCGACGACCGGAGCCGCCGCGTGCAGGGCCTGGAGGTCGGCGTCGGTCTTGTACTTCCCGTGCCGGGCGCGGTAGTCGGCGAGCGTGAGGATCTCGTGGGCGGGCGCGGTCTGCCGTACGACGGTGCCGCGCGTGCCGTACTCGCCGGTGCCGTACTCGTAGATGTAGTCGCCGAGGTGCAGCCACGCGTCCAGGTCGCCGCGGGCGGCGAGATGGCGGTACGAGGCGAAGTAGCCGGCCTCCCAGTTGGCGCAGGAGACCACGCCGAAGCGGAGGTTGGGGACGGCCGCGTCCGCCGCCGGCGCGGTGCGGGTGCGCGCCACCGGGGAGTCCGTGCCGCCCGCCGAGAAGCGGAACCAGTAGTCGGTCGCGGGCGCGAGGCCCCGGATGTCCGCCTTGACGGTGTGGTCGGAGGTGGCGGTCGCGGTGGTCGACCCCTTGGCGACGACGTTCATGAACGCCTTGTCGGTGGCGACGGTCCAGCTCACCTCGGTGTCCGGGCCGACCCCGGAGCCGGGCACCGCCGCCGCGGTGGGCGTCACCCGGGTCCACAGCAGGACACCGTCGGGGAGCGGATCGCCGGAGGCGACACCGTGCAGGAACGCCGGCGCCTCGTCGGCGGCGCGGGCGGGGAGCGCGGCGGCGAGCGGGCCGCCCAGGACAGCAGTGGCCGCCGCGGCCTTGACGACCGTACGGCGGCGCGGTGCAAGCGGGTTGGCGCTCTGTGAAGTTCTGTATCGACTGGTCACGAGCGATCAGGTTACTGATCGGTATGAACGAGAGCGGGCGAACTCGTAAAAGTTCGCCCGCTCTTCGGCTGGGGGTCGACCGGGACCCGTGAACGTCAGGCCTTGAGGGCGCCGTCCACCAGCGAGGTGAAGTCGGCCACCGTCATAGGAGGGTTGCCGTCGGCCGTGGTGAGCATCTTGCCGTTCATGACGAAGCTCGGGGTGCCGGACACCTTGTCCTTGTTGGTGTCGAAGGTCTTCGACATGGCCAGCGCCCACTCGTCGTACGTGCCGTTCTTCACGGCGTTCTGGAACTTGGTGTTGTTCTTCAGGGCGTCGACGCTGTCGCCGATCTCGATCAGGTAGTCGTCGTTCTTGAACTTGTCGTCGCTCTCCTCCGGGTGCCACTTCGCGGAGTAGAGCGCCTTCTTGTAGTCGAGGAACGCCTCCGGGCTCACATTCAGCGCGGCACCCAGGGCGCTCATCGCGTTCTTGGAGCCCTCGCCCTGAGTGCCGATCTTGCCGTCGCCCAGGGAGTCGCCGTCGAGGAAGGTACCGCCCACGAACTGGATCTTGTACTTGCCGTCCTCGACGTCCTTCTCCACGGTCGAGCCGACCGTCTGCTCGAACTGGGCGCAGACCGGGCAGCGCGGGTCCTCGTACACCTTGAGGGTCTTCTTCGCGCTGCTCTTGCCGATCACGACGGTGGTGCCGTCGGTACCCGTGGTGTTGGCCGGGGCGACGACCTTGTCGTCCTTCAGGGCCTCCCAGTGGCTGGGCTTGTTGCCCTGCATCACCGCGTAGCTGATGCCGCCGGCTATCGCGAGGACGCCGACGATCGAACCGGCCACGATGACCTGGCGCTTGACCTTGTCGCGCTTGGCCTGCCGCTCGCGCTCCTGGCGCAGCCGCTCGCGGGCGGCGGTCTTCGCGGCCTGGCTGTTCCGCTTGCTCATGGGGTTCTCCAGTGGGGACGCGCACCTGTCGTGCGCGGGATACGTATGGGGGGACTGCTGGTGCTCAGTGGCTGTTCGCGTGAGGCCTGATGAAGGCTTGAAGCCTGATGAAGGCTTATGCGAAAGCGGCCGGGCACGGCGGTCCGCGGCGTCCCAGGGAGTGCACGAGGATCCGGTCGCGGATGGCGGCCGGGCGGTGGGCGGAGCGCGGCAGGCGGCGGGTCGACGGGGCCGGGCGTACCGTCACCGTGGCGGCCGCGAGCAGCAGCGGCCGGAACGTGGTCGCCGCCACCGCGCTCAGCAGCTGGGCCAGGGCCCGCTCGCCGCGGCGCAGATAGGCGGCGGCCAGGAGTCCGATGCCGACATGTGCGCCCAGCAGCAGCCAGGCCGCCGTCGGGTCGGCGTGGGCGAGCAGGTCGGCGGCCCGCTCGGGGTCCGTTCCGGTGACCCGGGCCAGCGGGGTGCCGACGCCGGTGCCGTCGCCGCACAGGACGTCGAAGCCGACGGAGCGCAGGGGGCCCGCGACCGGGCCGCCCGCGGCGCCGTAACAGACGTGCTGGCCGGTGGTGAAGACGGTGTCGGCGGCCAGCTCCAGCGGGATCAGCAGGGCGGCGATCCGCCCGAACCCGCGCTCACGGCCGGCCAGCGCGTAGGCGATGACGAACACGGCGGCGGCGACCGCGGCCACCGTGTTCAGCGGCAGCGGGACCCGGGACAGCAGCACGTGCGACGCGGCGCTGAGCGTCACGACGAGTGCCGTGAACAGCGCCGCGCGTGCTGCTCTGAGCTGGGTCCCGGATATGTCCATAGCGGAGGAGAGTCTGTCACGTGAGCCGGTAAGGGACCCCTAAAGGGTTCCTGTGAGTGGCCCTTCCGTCACAGACCCGGAATCCGGCCGTTGCGGAACAGGTCCAGGAAGATCTGATGGTCGGCACGCGCGCGTGCGCCGTAGCTGTGCGCGAAGTCGACCAGCAGGTCCGCGAAGCCGGCGCCGTCGTCGGAGTCCCCTGCGATCGCCGCGTCGATGGCCCGCTCCGTGGAGAACGGCACCAGGGACTCACCGGAGGTGTCGTCCGCCGCCGCGTGCATCGTCGCCGTCGCCCGGCCGAGGTCGGCTACGACCGCCGCGATCTCCTCCGGCTCGTCGATGTCGCCCCAGTCCAGGTCCACGGCGTACGGCGAGACCTCGGCGACCAGCTGACCGGAGCCGTCCAGCTCGGTCCAGCCCAGCCACGGGTCGGCATGCGCCTGGAGGGCGCGCTGGGAGATCACCGTGCGGTGGCCCTCGTGCTGGAAGTAGTCGCGGATCGCGGGGTCGGTGATGTGGCGGGAGGCCGCCGGGGTCTGGGCCTGCTTGATGTAGATGACGACATCGTTCTCCAGGGCGTCTGTGTGGCCCTCCAGGAGGATGTTGTACGAGGGCAGCCCGGCCGAGCCGATGCCGATGCCGCGGCGGCCGACGACATCCTTGACACGGTAGGAGTCCGGGCGGGAGAGCGAGGCCTCGGGCAGTGTCTCCAGGTAGCCGTCGAAGGCCGCGAGCACCTTGTAGCGGGTGGCCGCGTCCAGTTCGATGGAACCGCCGCCCGGCGCGAAGCGGCGCTCGAAGTCGCGGATCTCGGTCATCGACTCCAGCAGCCCGAAACGGGTCAGTGAGCGGGCGTCACGCAGCGCGTCCAGCAGTGCGCCCTGGGCGGTGTCCAGCGTGAAAGGTGGCACCTCGTCGCGCTTGGCGCCGGTCGCCAGGGCGTGGATCCGCTCGCGGTAAGCGCCCGCGTACACCTGCACCAGCTCGGTGATCTGCTCGTCACTGAGTGCCTTCGCGTACCCGATCAGCGCGATGGAAGCCGAGAAGCGCTTGAGGTCCCAGGTGAAGGGTCCGACGTACGCCTCGTCGAAGTCGTTGACGTTGAAGACCAGCCGGCCGTTCGAGTCCATGTACGTGCCGAAGTTCTCGGCGTGCAGGTCGCCGTGGATCCACACCCGCGAGGTGCGCTCGTCCAGGTACGGTCCGCCGCGCTTCTCCGCGTCCTGGTCGTGATAGAAGAGGCACGCCGTGCCCCGGTAGAACGCGAACGCCGAGGCCGCCATCTTGCGGAACTTCACGCGGAACGCGGCCGGGTCGGCGGCCAGGAGCTCGCCGAAGGCGGTGTCGAAGACGGTGAGGATCTCCTCGCCGCGTTGCTCGGCGCTGAGCTGCGGGACCGACATTGCCTGGTGCCTCCTGGTGCGAGGGTGGTGCGTGACAGGTGGGGCGGATGTGACGTCCGAATGGACGGGCCCGTCCGTCCCCTTCCAACGCACGAAGGTACGTGGGAGTGCCCGCCGAGTGTCAGTCCCGAGGCATAGACTTCGTCGCTGTCCCCCAGACTGTCCGCAGCCGGTCGGACATCCGTCGACGTACGTTTTCCTTGGAGGCCGCAGCCGTGTCAAAGCCGCCGTTCACGCACCTGCACGTCCACACCCAGTACTCGCTGCTGGACGGTGCCGCGCGGCTCAAGGACATGTTCGACGCGTGCAACGAGATGGGCATGACCCATATCGCGATGTCCGACCACGGCAACCTGCACGGGGCGTACGACTTCTTCCATTCGGCGAAGAAGGCCGGAGTCACCCCCATCATCGGGATCGAGGCCTATGTCGCCCCCGAGTCCCGGCGCAACAAGCGCAAGATCCAGTGGGGCCAGCCGCACCAGAAGCGCGACGACGTCTCCGGTTCCGGTGGTTACACCCACAAGACGATCTGGGCGGCCAACGCGACGGGCCTGCACAACCTCTTCAAGCTCTCCTCGGACGCGTACGCCGAGGGCTGGCTGCAGAAGTGGCCGCGCATGGACAAGGAGACGATCTCCCAGTGGTCGGAGGGGCTCATCGCCTCCACCGGCTGCCCGTCCGGCGAACTGCAGACCCGCCTTCGCCTCGGCCAGTACGAGGAAGCGCGCAAGGCGGCGGGCGAGTACCAGGACATCTTCGGCAAGGACCGGTACTTCCTGGAGCTGATGGACCACGGCATCGAGATCGAGCGCCGGGTCCGCGACGACCTCCTGAAGATCGGCAAGGAGCTGGGCATCCCGCCCCTCGTCACCAACGACTCGCACTACACGTACGCGCACGAGTCGACAGCGCACGACGCGCTCCTGTGCATCCAGACCGGCAAGAACCTCTCCGACCCGGACCGCTTCAGGTTCGACGGCACCGGCTACTACCTGAAGTCCACGGACGAGATGTACGCCATCGACTCCTCGGACGCCTGGCAGCAGGGCTGCGCCAACACCCTCCTCGTGGCCGAACAGATCGACACCACCGGCATGTTCGAGGCCAAGAACCTCATGCCGAAATTCGACATCCCCGAGGGCTTCACCGAGGTCACCTGGTTCAAGGAGGAGGTCCGCCGCGGCATGGAGCGCCGTTTTCCCGGCGGCGTCCCCGAGGACCGGCAGAAGCAGGCCGAGTACGAGATGGACGTCATCATCCAGATGGGGTTCCCGGGCTACTTCCTCGTCGTCGCCGACTTCATCATGTGGGCCAAGAACCAGGGCATCGCGGTCGGTCCGGGCCGTGGCTCCGCGGCCGGCTCGATCGTCGCGTACGCCATGGGCATCACCGACCTCGACCCGATCCCGCACGGCCTGATCTTCGAGCGGTTCCTCAACCCCGAGCGCGTCTCCATGCCCGACGTCGACATCGACTTCGACGAGCGCAGGCGCGTCGAGGTGATCAGGTACGTGACGGAGAAATACGGCGCCGACAAGGTCGCCATGATCGGCACGTACGGCAAGATCAAGGCCAAGAACGCCATCAAGGACTCCGCGCGCGTGCTGGGCTACCCGTACGCGATGGGCGACCGGCTCACCAAGGCGATGCCCGCCGACGTCCTCGGCAAGGGCATCGACCTCAACGGCATCACCGACCCCTCGCACCCGCGCTACAGCGAGGCCGGCGAGATCCGCGCGATGTACGAGAACGAGCCGGACGTGAAGAAGGTCATCGACACCGCCAAGGGCGTCGAGGGCCTGGTCCGGCAGATGGGTGTGCACGCCGCCGGCGTCATCATGTCCAGCGAACCCATCGTCGACCACGCCCCGGTCTGGGTGCGGCACACCGACGGCGTCACCATCACGCAGTGGGACTACCCGCAGTGCGAGTCGCTCGGCCTGCTGAAGATGGACTTCCTCGGCCTGCGCAACCTGACGATCATGGACGACGCCGTCAAGATGGTGAAGTCCAACAAGGGCATCGACCTCGACCTGCTGGCTCTTCCGCTCGACGATCCGACGACCTTCGAACTCCTCCAGCGCGGCGAGACCCTCGGCGTCTTCCAGTTCGACGGCGGCCCCATGCGCTCGCTGCTGCGCCTGATGAAGCCCGACAACTTCGAAGACATCTCCGCCGTCTCCGCGCTCTACCGTCCCGGCCCGATGGGCATGGACTCGCACACCAACTACGCCCTGCGCAAGAACGGCCTCCAGGAGATCACCCCGATCCACAAGGAACTGGAGGAACCCCTCCAGGAGGTTCTGGCGGTCACCTACGGCCTGATCGTCTACCAGGAGCAGGTGCAGAAGGCCGCCCAGATCATCGCCGGCTACTCGCTCGGCGAGGCCGACATCCTCCGCCGCGTGATGGGCAAGAAGAAGCCCGACGAACTGGCGAAGAACTTCACCATCTTCCAGGCCGGCGCCCGCAAGAACGGCTACAGCGACGAGGCGATCCAGGCCCTGTGGGACGTGCTGGTCCCGTTCGCCGGCTACGCGTTCAACAAGGCGCACTCGGCGGCGTACGGACTTGTCTCGTACTGGACCGCGTACCTCAAGGCGAACCACCCCGCCGAGTACATGGCCGCGCTGCTCACCTCGGTCAAGGACGACAAGGACAAGTCGGCCGTCTACCTCAACGAGTGCCGCCGCATGGGCATCAAGGTGCTCCCGCCGAACGTCAACGAGTCGCTGCACAACTTCGCCGCCCAGGGCGACGACGTGATCCTCTTCGGCCTGGAGGCCGTGCGCAACGTCGGCACGAACGTGGTCGACTCGATCATCCGGTCCCGCAACGCGAAGGGGAAGTACGCCTCCTTCCCCGACTACCTCGACAAGGTCGAGGCCGCGGCCTGCAACAAGCGCACCACTGAATCGCTGATCAAGGCGGGGGCGTTCGACTCCCTGGGGCACACCCGCAAGGGCCTCACCGCACACTTCGAGCCGATGATCGACAACGTGGTGGCGGTCAAGCGCAAGGAGGCCGAGGGGCAGTTCGACCTCTTCGGCGGGATGGGCGAGGAGGACACCAGCGAGCCCGGCTTCGGACTCGACGTGGAGTTCACCACCGAGGAGTGGGACAAGACGTATCTGCTCGCCCAGGAGCGGGAGATGCTCGGTCTGTACGTCTCCGACCACCCGCTCTTCGGCCTGGAGCATGTGCTGTCCGACAAGGCCGACGCGGGCATCGCCCAGCTCACCGGAGGTGAGCACGCGGACGGCGCGGTCGTCACCATCGGCGGCATCATCTCGGGCCTCCAGCGCAAGATGACCAAGCAGGGCAACGCCTGGGCGATCGCCACGGTCGAGGACCTCGCCGGTTCCATCGAGTGCATGTTCTTCCCGGCGACGTACCAGCTGGTGTCCACTCAACTCGTCGAGGACGCCGTGGTGTTCGTCAAGGGCCGGCTCGACAAGCGCGAGGACGTGCCGCGGCTCGTCGCGATGGAACTCCAGGTCCCCGACCTGTCGAACGCGGGCACCAACGCCCCCGTGATCCTCACCATCCCCGCCACCCGGGTCACCCCGCCCATGGTCAGCCGCCTCGGGGAGATCCTCAGCCATCACAAGGGCGAGAGCGAGGTGCGGATCAAACTCCAGGGGCCGCGGAAGACGACCGTACTGCGGCTGGACCGGCACCGGGTGAAGCCGGATCCCGCGCTCTTCGGCGACCTCAAGGTGCTGCTCGGGCCGTCCTGTCTGGCCGGCTGAGTCGCGGTATCGCGAGAGGGGCGCACCGTGCCGGGTGCGCCCCTCGTCGTGTGCCTGGGCCGCAACAGCCCGTTATGAAGATGTCAGTTGTGACCGAAGCGCTTCTGCTTGCCCTTGCGCGCGATGTCGCTGGGAGTCACGTGGGAGATGCGCTGCTCGGCCTGCGCCTCCATCGAGGACTGCTGGGCCTGCTGCTCCCCGCGCTCGGACTGCGGCTGCTTCCGGTCCTGTTTCTTGTTCTTGGCCATGGTGATCTGCCTCCTGTGGGGGATCTAGGGGCCAGGGCCGCGACCAGACTCACATAGGCTGGCAAGGAACGCATTTCGGATAATTACCGTGTGTGACAGCGCTTGTCGGGCAGGCGATGCCCCGAAACGCCACGCCGAAGATCGAGTTCCGCCCGTTAACCCTCGCGTGGTCGGGCAGACTCGAAGGAAGCCCGAAGCAAACCTCCCGGAAAGAGGGTGGATCGCGTGGACCGCTGCATCGTCCTGGTGGACGCCGGGTATCTGCTGGGGGCCGCCGCCTCTCTTCTCGCCGGAGAGCCCTCACGCTCCCGCATCACCGTCGACCACACCGCCCTCATCCATGGCCTGCGTGAACGCGCCGAGTCGGACACCGAACGGCCGCTGCTGCGTATCTACTGGTTCGACGGCGCCCCCGACCGCGTCCCGCAGCCCGAGCACCGCAGGCTGCGCGTGATGCCCCGGGTCACCGTCCGGCTCGGCGCCCTGACCCGCAGCGACGGACGCTGGGCCCAGAAGGGCGTCGACGCCGCGATGCACGCGGAGCTGACCGAACTGGCCCGCAACCGCGCCTGCTCCGACATCGTCCTGGTCACCGGCGACGGCGATCTGCTGCCGGGCATGATGGCCGCCAAGGAGCACGGGGTCGCCGTACACCTGTGGGCCGTGCAGGCAGCGGACGGCGACTACAACCAGTCCGAGGATCTGGTCGCCGAGGCGGACGAGCGGCGCGTGCTCGACCGTACGTGGATCACCAAGGCCGTACGGGCCAAGGACCTCGGCGGGATCTGTGCGCCGCCGCCGGTGCCGCGGCCCGAGATCGCCGCGATCCTCTCCGCGCCGCTGCCGGAGTCCGCGCTCTCCTCGGCCGAGCGGGCCGCTGAGGAGCGGGAGCACCCGCCCGCGGCCACCGCCTCCGAGAACGGCACGCAGGAGCGGGTGCCCGCGCCCAAGGGCGGCGTGCCCACCCCCAAGGACCTGGCCGCGCTGCGCGCCCCCGGCGGCACCCAGGCCGACAAGCACCCCGCGAGCGCGACGCTGCGATGGTCCTCCGACAAGGGCTGGGTCGACCGGCCCGGTGTCTCGGCCGAACCGCCCGAGGTCGCCTCCATGCCGACGCTGGCGCAGCTGACCTCGGCGGAGCAGCGGTGGGCGGACCGGGAGGAGGACATCACCACGGTCGGCGGGGATCCGTACGAGGTGGGGCAGGTGTTCGCCCGCCGGTGGATGGGGCGGCTCGGGGACCAGGGCCATCTGCAGAAGCTGTCGGGGATGTATCCGCGGATTCCGCACCGCATCGACGGGGAACTGCTGCGGTACGCCGCCCGGTTCGGGCTCCTCGCCCACAAGGACGACCAGATCGACGAGCACGACCGGTATGCGATCCGGGCCGGGTTCTGGCGCGAGATCGATGTGCGGACGGCCGCGGAACATGCTCCCGCGGGGGAGTGAAACGGCACATACGCCGCCCCCAAGGGGGAGCGGAGGTTCCCGACCCCGTACTCTCGTCCCTTGTGAGCATGCGCGCGGGACAGGCACTTCGACACGGTCGGGATGTCGTGTGCGCGGTGCGCGGGCTGACGAAGACCTATCCCGCGGTGCGGGGTCGGCGCGGGGTTCCGGCGACGCCCGAGGTCAGGGCCACGGACGATGTACGGCTGGACATCCGGCGGGGTGAGATCTTCGGGCTGCTCGGGCCGAACGGCGCCGGGAAGACCACCCTCGTACGGCAGCTGACCGGGCTGATGCGGCCGGATCGCGGCAGCGTGGAGATCCTCGGGCACGACATCGTGCGGCATCCGGAGCGGGCCGCGCGGATCCTCGCCTACCTCGGCCAGGAGTCCACCGCCCTCGACGACCTCACCGTGTCGCTCGCCGCCGAGACCACCGGACGGCTGCGCGGACTCGAGGTGAAGCGGGCGCGGGCCGAGCGGGACGACGTACTCGACGAGCTGGGCCTCACGCCGCTCGCCGGGCGCCCGATCAGGAAGCTGTCCGGCGGGCAGCGGCGGCTGGCCTGTTTCGCTTCGGCGCTGGTGGGGGAGCGGTCGCTGCTGGTCCTCGACGAGCCGACCACCGGCATGGACCCGGTGGCGCGGCGGGCCGTGTGGTCCGCCGTCGACCGGCGCCGGGCCGAACGCGGCACCACCGTGCTGCTGGTCACCCACAACGTCATCGAGGCCGAGACCGTCCTCGACCGGGTCGCCGTCCTCGACCAGGGACGCGTGATCGCCTGCGACAGCCCCGCCGGGCTCAAGGAGCAGGTCGCCGGGGAGGTCCGGGTCGAGCTGGTGTGGCGGGACCGGGCGCCCCTGGAGGTGCCCGAGGTAGCCGCGCTGCGGGAACGGGCCGTCGAGTCGGGCCGCCGCTGGACGCTGCGGCTCGCGCCCGAGGAGGCCCGGGTGGCCGTCGCCACGGTCACCGGCGGGGCCGCGTTCACCGCCCTGGACGACTTCACGCTCGCCACGCCGAGCCTGGAGGACGTGTACCTGGCGCTGGGCGGCGATGCGCAGGGGCTGGTGAAGGCATGAGCGCGCGGATCGTCGTATCCGTATCCGTAGGGGACAGGGGGACTGCCTCAGTGGGCCGTACGAAGGGGAGCACTTCGACGTGAGTGTCGTATCCGCCGATGTCCTGCCGGGCGGGGCCCTGGGCGTGGAGGAGGCCGCCGACGGTGCGGCCGTCCTCGGGCCGCGGGCGCGGCTGTGGCCGTCCCTCGCCGCCGTGTACCGGGCGCAGCTGTCCCGGGCGCGGGTCGCGCGGATACCGCTGCTGTTCGTGGCGACCTTCCAGTCGATCGGGATCATGGTCCTGATGCGCGGGGTCGTGGACGGTGGCGGCGAGGCGCGGGCCGTGGTGGCCGGGTCGTCGGTGCTCGTCGTGGCCTTCGTCGCGCTGAACCTGCTCGCCCAGTACTTCGGGCAGCTGCGGGCCAGCGGCGGGCTCGACCACTACGCGACGCTGCCGGTGCCGCCGGCGGCGGTGGTGCTGGGGGCGGCGGGCGCGTATGCGTCGTTCACCGTGCCGGGGACCGTCGTGACGGCGGTGTTCGGGTGCGCGCTGTTCGGGCTGCCGCTGGCGCATCTGTGGGTGCTGGCGGCGGTGATCCCGCTCGCCGGTGCCGCGCTCGCCGGGCTCGGGGCGGCCCTCGGGTTGCTCGCGCCGCGGCCCGAACTGGCCACGCTGCTCGGCCAGTTGGGCATGTCGGCGGCGCTGCTGCTGGGCGTGCTGCCGGCCGAGCGGATGCCGGAAGGGGTGCGGTTCCTGCGGGATCTGCTGCCGTCGACCTACGGCGTGGAGGCCTTCGCGCGTACGTTCGGGCCGAGCCCGGACTGGGCGTTCGTGCTCGGTGACCTCGCCGTCTGCGGGGTCGTGGGCGTGGTGTCGCTGGCCGTCGCGACCTGGGCGTATCGCCGGGCTGCCGTCCGGTGACACGCCGCACAGGCGGGCCTGGCACGATGGCAGGGTGACCGCACCGCTGACTCCTCCTCCGCCGCCGCATGAACAGCCGTCCCACGGCGGGTGGCCGCCGTCGCCTGCCGGGCAGGCGTACGGGGTCCCCGCGACGCATGATGTCGGGTACGGACAGGACGGGCCCGGGATGAAGACCGAAGTGCGGGAAGCCGCGGTGATCGCGGTCGTGGTGGCGCTCGGCGGACTGCTGCTGGGCGTGGTGTGGGCCTGGCTGGCGCCGCGGGTGCCGCTGGTGGGGGACGTTGTCGACAAGAACTGGGTCGTCTACCTCAAGGACACCGAGGGGGAGCAGGCGGTGGGGGTGGACGGCACGTTCACTCTGCTGGCCGTCGCCTTCGGCGTCGTCAGCGCCTTCGTCGTGTTCCTCGTGCGGCGGCGTGGCGGGGTGCCGCTGGTGGTGGGGCTGGCCGTCGGAGGGCTGCTCGGGGCGCTGCTGGCGTGGAGGGTGGGGATCTGGCTCGGGCCTCCCGAGGACGTCATCGCGCACGCCAAGGACGTGGGCAAGGGAGTCACGTTCTCCGCGCCGCTGAAGCTGGGCGCGAAGGGCGCGCTGCTGGCGTGGCCGCTGGCCGGGCTGGTGGTGCACCTGGGGCTGACGGCGTTGTTCGGGCCCCGGGATCCGGAGCCGCACCAGCAGACCTATGGGGCGCCGCCTGCGTAGGGGGCAGGTCCGCAGTGGTTGCGGCGGGGGTGATTCGCCCCCGCCGCCCCTACCCGTCCCATCCCTGGGGGCTGCGCCCCCAGACCCCCGCTTCGGCCTGAACGGCCTCGTCCTCAAACGCCGGACGG
>NZ_JBFALC010000079.1:0-39282 GCF_040656035.1 Streptomyces sp. NPDC050211 | reverse complement strand
GCGCGGCTTGGCCGGGGCCTCGGGGGCGTCCAGCGCGGGGCCCTCCGCGGTCGCTACGGCGGTTGCCGCGGGCTCGGCGGTCGGCTCCGTGGCCGTCGTCACCTGCTCCGCAGCTCCGCTGCGGGTGCGGCGACGCCGGCGCGGGGTGCGGGGAGCGGTCACGTCGTCCGCGGTGGTCTCCGACGGGGTGTCCGCGACGGGGGTCGTACCGCTGGAGGCCGTCTCGTCCAGTTCGGACCCGCCGCGCATACGGCGGCGGCGACGCGGCGTGCGAGCCGGGCGCTCACGGTCGGCGGAGCGGGATTCGTCCCGGCCGCCACGGCCGTCACGGCCACCGCGGCCGCGCGGACCGCCGCGTCCGCCCGTCTCGCCGAGATCCTCGACCTCCTCGGCCGCGAGCCCGGCGCGCGTGCGCTCCGAACGCGGCAGAACGCCCTTGGTGCCCGCGGGGATGTTCAGTTCCTCGAAGAGGTGCGGGGAGCTGGAGTACGTCTCCGGCGGGTCGTTGAAGTTCAGCTCCAGCGCCTTGTTGATCAGCTGCCAGCGCGGGATGTCGTCCCAGTCGACGAGGGTGATCGCGATGCCCTTGGCGCCCGCGCGGCCCGTACGGCCGATGCGGTGCAGGTACGTCTTCTCGTCCTCGGGGGACTGGTAGTTGATGACGTGGGTCACGCCCTCGACGTCGATGCCGCGCGCTGCGACATCGGTGCAGACGAGGACGTCGACCTTGCCGTTGCGGAAGGCGCGCAGCGCCTGCTCGCGGGCGCCCTGGCCGAGGTCGCCGTGGACCGCGCCGGAGGCGAAGCCGCGCTGCTGCAGCTGGTCGGCGAGGTCCGCCGCCGTCCGCTTCGTACGGCAGAAGACCATCACGAGACCGCGGCCGTCGGCCTGCAGTATGCGCGCGACCATCTCCGGCTTGTCCATGTTGTGCGCGCGGTAGACGAACTGAGCGGTGTTGCGGACCGTCTGGCCCTCGTCGTCCGGCGCCGTGGCGCGGATGTGCGTGGGCTGCGACATGTAGCGGCGCGCGAGACCGATGACCGCGCCCGGCATGGTCGCCGAGAACAGCATCGTCTGACGACGGGCCGGAAGCATGTTGATGATCTTCTCGACGTCGGGCAGGAAGCCCAGGTCGAGCATCTCGTCGGCCTCGTCGAGGACGAGCGCCTTGATGTGCTTGAGGTTGAGCTTCTTCTGGCCCGCGAGGTCGAGCAGCCGGCCCGGGGTGCCGACGACGACGTCGACGCCCTTCTTGAGGGCCTCGACCTGAGGCTCGTACGCCCGGCCGCCGTAGATGGCGAGCACGCGGACGTTGCGCACCTTGCCCGCGGTCAGCAGGTCGTTCGTCACCTGGGTGCACAGCTCGCGCGTGGGGACCACGACGAGCGCCTGCGGGGCGTCGGTGAGCGCCTCGGGCTTGGCGCGGCCCGCCTCGACGTCGGCGGGGACGGTGACGCGCTCGAGAAGCGGAAGGCCGAAGCCCAGCGTCTTGCCGGTGCCGGTCTTGGCCTGGCCGATGACGTCGGTGCCCGTGAGGGCGACGGGGAGCGTCATCTCCTGGATGGGGAAGGGGTTGATGATGCCGACGGCTTCAAGGGCCTCGGCGGTCTCGGGAAGGATCCCGAGCTCTCGGAAAGTGGTAGTCAGGGTGCTGCCTCTTCTGTGTGCGCGGCGCGAGGCGAGCGCGGGGGTCGTGTCAGACCGTGCCGGGGACGTCGGCTGCCGTACGGCGAGCCGTATGGCACGGGAGACCTCTGCCGACGCTCTAGCGCTCGAACCGCTGAGGGTCCCTCCAGGCTTTGTACGCAGAGTGCCTACGGCCGTGGAGAGCTGTCTGGTCGGAGCCGATCGGGCCACCGACCGGGCATCCTCATACGTGCGGCCTGTCGAGTAACCGTCGAGCTACGTCGATGTACTCAGCAGGCGCATTACCACCATACCCCGGAAACGCGCACATGCGATGGCCGATTAGGTCACGTTGTTGTCGTCACACCACTTCACGTAGTCGTCGTCACAGTGACTGACCAGGGACTTCCTTAGTGCGGCGAGCGGGCTATTGTGCGCTTCATGACGACCTCTGACAAGCCTGACAACGCCTCCGACGCCCCCGCCGAAGCCACCGGAGTCGCCGCCCAGGACTGGGCGAAGGCCGCCGCCGACCCGCAGTACCGCGCCGCGGTCGTCGACCTGCTCGGCGCGCTCGCCTATGGAGAGCTTGCGGCGTTCGAGCGGCTGGCGGAGGACGCCAAGCTGGCGCCGACGCTGGCGGACAAGGCGGAGCTGGCGAAGATGGCGTCGGCCGAGTTCCACCACTTCGAGCGGTTGCGCGACCGGCTCACGGAGATCGGGGAGGAGCCGACGCGGGCCATGGAGCCGTTCGTCGCGGCGCTGGACGGCTTCCACAAGCAGACGGCGCCTTCGGACTGGCTGGAGGGGCTGGTCAAGGCGTACGTCGGCGACTCGATCGCCAGTGACTTCTACCGTGAGGTGGCCGCGCGGCTCGACGCGGACACGCGCGAGCTGGTGCTGGCGGTGCTGGACGACACCGGGCATGCCGGGTTCGCCGTGGAGAAGGTGCGGGCGGCGATCGATGCGGATCCGCGGGTGGGTGGGCGGCTTGCGCTGTGGGCGCGGCGGTTGATGGGGGAGGCGTTGTCGCAGTCTCAGCGGGTGGTGGCCGACCGGGATGCGTTGTCGACGATGTTGGTGGGTGGGGTTGCCGACGGGTTCGATCTTGCTGAGGTCGGGAGGATGTTCTCGCGGATCACTGAGGCGCATACGAAGCGGATGGCTGCGTTGGGGTTGGCGGCCTAGCGCTCCGTGGGGGTGCGTCGGGTTGTTTCGCGGCTGCGGGCCGGTGGGGGCTGGTCGCGCAGTTCCCCGCGCCCCTGACGGGGCACTGTATGGGACGGCGTTTCAGGGATTACGCCGTTGCTGATCGGCGCCTCAGTCTTCCTGACGGGCGTACCAGCAGGGAAAGCGATGCTGCGGAGACCGTAGCCGCGCCGGTCAGGATCAGGAGGACGTTGCCTGCGTCCAGGGCGCTGTGGGTGAGGAAGGCGCCGAGGAGGGCGCCTGCTACGCCGGTCGGGAGGACCAGGGAGCGGGCGGGGAGGCGGTGCGAGAGGCGGTGGATCGCGGCCCAGGCCAGTGCCAGTCCGAGCACTGCGGAGCCGAGCGCTTCCAAGATCATCACGGGGTCCCTCCCACACAGCCTGCCTGCGCACCACGGACGTAGCCCGTCATACCCGTGACCTGCGGAATGCAATCCTCCTGTGTGCTCGATATGTGCTCCGTATGTGAAGGAAATCGGCCAGGGGACAGGAAAGGGCCCGGCAGTCGAGCGACCGCCGGGCCCTTTCCTTCACACGTGACTACAGCGCGCCGAAGCCCACCTTGCGCGGTGCCGGCTCGCCGAGCTCGACGTAGGCGAGGCGGTCCGCCGGGACCAGGACCTTGCGGCCGTGCTCGTCCACGAGGCTCAGCAGTGCCGACTTGCCGGCCAGCGCGTCGGACACCGCCCGCTCGACCTCCTCGGCGCTCTGACCGCTCTCCAGAACGATCTCGCGGGGCGCGTGCTGCACGCCGATCTTGACCTCCACGGCTATGTCCCTCCGACGGTCAGTGAAGTGCGCGACCTTGCGCGCCGTACGCAGCACACATTAGCCCGGTGAGGGGATGTACACGTTGCGCAGGGGAACGCCAGGAGCGAACAGCGGGCGGGAACAAACGGACGGTCATGGTGCCTCGTGCCTCGGTGCCGTACGGCGGTCAGTGGTGCTCGCTGCCGTGCAGCGGGAAGCCGGCGATGCCCCGCCAGGCCAGTGAGGTCAGCAGCTGGACCGCCTGGTCGCGCGGGACGCTGCGGTCGCTGTGCAGCCAGGAGCGGGCCACCACCTGGGCGAGGCCGCCGAGCCCTGAGGCGAGCAGCATCGACTCGGCGCGCGAGAGGCCGGTGTCCTCCGCGATGACATCGCAGATCGCCTCGGCGCACTCGTTGGTGACCTTGTCGACGCGCTCGCGTACCGCGGGCTCGTTCGTCAGGTCGGACTCGAAGACCAGGCGGAAGGCGCCGCCGTCGTCCTCGACGTACGCGAAGTACGCGTCCATCGTCGCCCGTACGCGCTGCTTGTTGTCGGTCGTCGACGCGAGCGCGTGGCGTACGGCCTGGATCAGGGACTCGCAGTGCTGGTCCAGCAGGGCGAGGTAGAGGTCGAGCTTGCCCGGGAAGTGCTGGTACAGCACCGGCTTGCTGACGCCGGCGCGCTCGGCGATGTCGTCCATCGCGGCCGCGTGGTAGCCCTGTGCCACGAAGACTTCCTGGGCGGCGCCCAGCAACTGGTTCCGCCGGGCCCGGCGCGGCAGGCGCGTGCCCCTCGGGCGTGCCGCCTCTGTCTGCTCGATGGCTGTCACGCCGCCTCCCAAAGTCGTCCACATGCGGTGTGCGCCGCGCGGCCATCGTACTTTTCGGTAACCGTGGTGTGCGCGGTGCGAGCGCAGAATTTCACGGACCGGACGGCTACGAAAGCGGGATGAAGGGTTTCAAACAGGGGTGGGTCGGGCATTATGCCGCCTCATTGCTGCTCACCGGTAGTCGTCCTCGTCCAGTGACACCACGCGGGCCTGTTCCAGCAGATCCGCCTCGCTGGCACGGTCCGGGTCCACGCCGTTCAGCGAGTCGTCGCGATCGGGCGCGACATCGGCCTGCTGCTCGGCGGCATCGCCTTCCGGGGCCTCGACGTCGATCTCCTCGTCGCTCTCCTCGATCTCCTCGAAGGTGTCGGGATCGGTCGGGTCTACGGCCATGACGGGCTCCCTTCCTACTTCCTACGAACGTCCCTGGGAAAGCAGGGGCCACATGCGGGTGCCCTCTGTACGAGCCTAGGAGACACCCGATCCGGACGCTATGCGATCCGCGTCCGGATCGTGACGCGGTGCGTCCGGGTGGGGGCCAGGGGCGTCAGCTCTCGTAATTCGCGCGGGGCTTGTGATGGCGAACACATGAACCACTGCGTGATCGTCTCGTAACATTGCTGCATGTCTTCGACCGAGCTCCCGTCCGCGCCGGCCAGCAGTGCGCTCCCGAAAGTGTCGCCCGTCAGGGTCGCTGAGGGTGAGCGGCTCCGGTCGGTGCGGCTGCCGGGAATCACGCTGACGGTCCGGTCGAGGCCCGCGGCCCGCGCAGGTCTGCCGCCCGCGCTGTACGTCCATGGACTCGGCGGTTCCTCGCAGAACTGGTCGGGGCTGATGCCGATGCTCGACGCGCATGTCGACAGCGAGGCCCTCGATCTGCCGGGCTTCGGCGATTCCCCGCCACCGGACGACGGCGACTACTCCATCACCGCCCATGCTCGCGCGGTGATCCGCTATCTCGACTCCTCCGGGCGCGGGCCCGTGCACCTCTTCGGCAACTCGCTCGGCGGCGCGGTCACCACCCGCGTCGCCGCCGTGCGCCCCGATCTGGTGCGTACGCTCACACTCGTGTCGCCCGCCCTTCCGGAACTGCGTATCCAGCCCACCGCCGTCCCGACGGCCCTGCTGGCGCTGCCCGGTGTGGCGACCCTGTTCACCCGGTACAGCAGGGACTGGTCCGCGGAGCAGCGGGTGCGCGGGGTGATGGCGCTCTGCTACGGCGATCGCGGGCGTGTGACGCCCGAGGAGTTCGACAACGCCGTGGAGGAGATGGCGCGGCGGCTGCAACTGCCGTACTTCTGGGACGCGTTGGCACGCTCCGCGCGCGGAATCGTCAACGCGTACACGCTGGGCGGCCAGCACGCGCTGTGGCGCCAGGCCGAGCGCGTCCTCGCGCCGACCCTTCTCATATACGGCGGCCGGGACCAGCTCGTCGGCTACCGCATGAGCCAGAAGGCGGCCCGTTCCTTCCGATCCTCCCGGCTGGTGTCCTTGCCGGACGCCGGGCACGTGGCCATGATGGAGTACCCCGAGGTGGTGGCGCGGGCCTTCCAGGAACTCCTCGCCGACACCGGTGAGTTGAGTGCCGTCACGGGGACCGCCGTCGAGACCGCGGGGAGCTGAGGGGCGAGGTGGGACGCCACAGTCGGCGCGGACCTGCGCCCAAGGGCGCGGTCAAGGGTGGTTCCTCCGATGGCACTCCGGCGCCTCGGAGTGCGCCGAGGGGGCCTGACGGTTCCTCTGGGCGGGGTGGCGGGAGGGTTCCTGACGGTCCTTCTGGTCGCGGTGGGCCGCGGGTTCCTGATGGCACGCCGGCGCATGGCTTTCCGAGGCTTGCGGACGGGACGCCGGCTCGGGGTGTTCCCAGGGTTCCCGACGGCACTCCGGCCCACGGCTTTCCACGGCTTCCCGACGGGACGCCCGCGCATGGTTTCCCGCGGCTTCCCGACGGAACCCCCGCGCACGGGTTCCCGCGGCTTCCCGACGGTACGCCTGCCCATGGCACCCCGCGGTTCCCCGACGGCACTCCCGCTCACGGCACCCCCCGTTACACCGACGGCACGCCCGCGCGCGGGGTCCCCCAAGTCCGGGGTGGCCACCCCGAGCAGCGGGAACCCGGTGGGGGCTGGGGTGAGTCGAGGGGGCGTGGTGGGGGCGGGTACGGGGCTCCGGCTGGGCCCGGCGCCTCGATACCGCGACAGCGGCAGGCGCCTCCGGGCGGGCCGCGTCAGGAGTACGTCGATGCGTTCGGTGAGGACGTCGATGTCTTCTCGCCCCGTGCGCCCACGTCCTCCGATCCGTACGCCTCCGTCACCGAATGGTCCGCCGCGGCGACCGGCATCGCGAACGACACCGAGGCCGACGCCGACGACGCGCCGCCCACCGGCGAGCCCGCGCAGGCCAGGGGCGGCAAGGGGCGGACCTTCGCGGGGATCGCGGCCCTCGCGGTCACGACCGTGCTGGCCGTCGTCGTGGCCGGCCAGGTCACCGGCGGGCGCGACGACGACGGCGTGCAGTCGCAGTCGGCCACTGACCAGGCCCGGGACGCCCGTGACGGTGCCTCGCGTGCGGACGGGCAGCCGACGCCCTCCACGGCGCCGAGCGAGGCGACGCTGACGTATGCGCAGAAGATGGACCAGAAGTACCCGCTCAGCGCCACGCTCGACGGCTCCGGCAAGTTCGAAGCGATCGCCGGTATCGACAAGGCGCCGGGCACGGGACAGAAGTACACCTACCGCGTGGACGTGGAGCAGGGGCTCGGGCTCGACGGTGAACTCTTCGCGCAGGCCGTGCAGAAGACGCTCAATGACGACCGGAGCTGGGCCCACGGCGGCGCCCGTACCTTCGAGCGCATCTACTCCGGCAAGCCCGACTTCGTGATCACGCTCGCCAGCCCCGGCACCACCGCCGAGTGGTGCGCCAAGTCCGGCCTGGACACGACTGAGGACAACGTGTCCTGCGACTCGGCGTCGACCGAGCGCGTGATGATCAACGCGTATCGATGGGCGCAGGGGGCGAAGACGTACGGCGATCAGATGCATGCGTACCGGCAGATGCTGATCAACCATGAGATCGGTCACCGGCTCGAGTACAACCACGTCACCTGCGACAAGAACGGCGACCTCGCCCCGGTCATGCAGCAGCAGACCAAGTTCCTCAACCACGACGGGATCCGCTGCCGGGCCAACCCCTGGCCGTATCCCGGGAGCTGACGCACGGCACCGAAGTCGGCCGTGCCGCGATCTAACGAAACGTAACTGCTTGATCTCTTAGCGCGATCGAACGCGATCCGCACGGGAAAGTTACGACCGTTCACCCCTTTTGGTGGCGTGATGGACAACCGTCCGTCGCGCCACCGCCTTGTCCGCATACGTTCTTCCCGCTGCGAGCCGTCGAGTCAACGGCGGCTCCCCATACGGGAGATCGGGGGTGCACTTGTGCGCATCGGACTGCTTACGGAGGGTGGCTATCCGTATGTGAGCGGTGACGCCAGGCTCTGGTGCGACCGGCTCGTGCGCGGGCTCGAGCAGCACGAGTTCGACGTCTACGCGCTCAGTCGCAGTGCACGCCAGGAGGACGAGGGCTGGGTGCCGCTGCCGTCGCAGGTCGGCCGGGTACGGACGGCGCCGCTGTGGACGGCCGAGGACGACGGTGTCCGGTACGGGCGGCGGGCGCGGCGGCGTTTCGCCGACTGCTACGGCGAGTTGGCGGCTGCCCTGTGCGCGACGGGGGACATCGGGGCGGAGGTCACCCCTGAGGCAGGGGCCACCTCTGAGGCAGGCACCACCTCTGAGGCGGACCGTTTCGGCAGTGCGCTGTACGGGCTCGCCGAACTCGCCCGCGACGAGGGCGGCCTGGTGGGAGCGCTCCGCTCCGAGACCGCCGTACGCGCTCTCGAACGCGCCTGTCGTGCGCGCGGCGCCCTGCGCACGGCGCGGGAGGCGCGCGTACCCGAACTCCTCACCGTCGCCGCGCACCTGGAACGCGCCCTGCGCCCTCTGTCGCTCGACTGGTACGAGGACGACGGGCTCGGCTCGGTCGACCTGTGCCACGCGGCGTCCGGTGGTCCGGCGGCCCTGCCGGGGCTGGTCGCGCGCCACTTCTCGGGCGTACCGCTGCTGGTGACCGAGTACGGCGTACAGCTGCGCACGCACTACCTGACCGTCGGCGACGCGGCACCAGCCGTACGGGCCCTGCTCGCGGCCTTCCACGGTCGGCTCGCCGCCGAGATCTACCGCCGGGCGGCCGTCATCACGCCCGGCAACTCGCACGCCCGCCGCTGGCAGGAGCGCTGCGGCGCCGATCGTCAGAAGCTGCGCACGGTGTACCCGGGCATGGAGGCCGCCCGCTTCACGGAGGTGGGCGAGGCGCCGGAGTGCGTGGATCCGGACGCCCTGGTCTGGGTCGGCCGGATCGAACCCACCAAGGACCTGGTCTCCCTGCTGCACGCCTTCGCGGAGGTCCGCAAGGAGGAACCGAAGACCCGGCTGCGGATCGTCGGCACCCCCTCGGGTGCCGAGGGCGCGGCCTACCTGGCCCACTGCAAGGCACTCGCCGCCCAGCTCTTCCCGGACGAGGCGGAGGGCCCGCACGCGGTCGGCCGCAACCCGGTGACCTTCGAGGAGATCGGCGGCCCCGAAGCTCCGACGCTCGCCGAGGCGTACGCCGGGGGAGCGGTGGCGGTCCTGTCCAGCGTCGTCGAGGGCTTCCCGATCGGCCTCGTCGAGGCCATGTTCTGCGGTCGCGCCACGGTGTCCACCGACGTCGGCGCCGTCGTGGAGGTCATCGGGGGCACCGGGCTGGTCGTGCCGCCGCGCAACCCGCGGGCGCTCGCCGAGGCGTGCGTGGCGCTACTGCGCGACCCCGAGCGCCGTGCACGCCTGGGTGCCGCCGCCCGAGCCCGCGCGCTCGAACTCTTCACGGTGGAGCAGAACACCGCGGCATTTCACGGCATTTACCTGGAGATCGTCTCGCAGTGCCCGGTCCGCCGGGTGGTCCTCGACGACGCCGGAGAACCCCTGCCGTTCGGTGCCCCCGCCGAAGCCCATGTCCCCGGCCGCTGGACCGACCCGGCGGCCCGTGTTGCGGCCCGCGGTGGCCCTGGCTGGGCGACGGGACGGCCGGTACGCGCGGGCGGCCCCGTACCCGCGACGGAGGGAGCACGATGAGCGACCTCGGCGAACTGGATCGCCCCGGCACACCCGCCGGCGCCGGAGCGTGGGACACGCGCTCGGAGGAGTGGCTGTCGGGAGCCGCCTGCTTGAGCGATGCCGGGCAGCCGCCCGCACAGCGCGAGGCAGAGGCCGACAAGTCCGCTCCCGACACTGCCCCGGCCCACGCCCACGTTCCCGGGCGTCGTGCCGCTGCCGCGGATCCGGTGAAGGCACTGATGCACCGTCATCGTGAGCTGTGCGAACGCGCCGTGGATCCCCTGGAGATCGCGGCAGGCCTGGAGGCCCACGGCGTCACCGACCGCACCGCGTCCCGCTTCCGCCACCGGGACGTCTTCTCCCTGGCGGAGGAGATGTACGCCCGTGTCTCGCGTGACGGCGAGACAACCCACCGCCCCACGCCGCCGACAGCCCTCCGGCTCCGAGCCGACTGGGCGCTGCTCACCCTGCTGCCGGGCGCACTGTGCGCGGCCACGCTGGCCGGCCTGCGCCTCACCCACGGCCAACCACGCCTGATCACGGCGGCCGTCGGCGTCCTGGCCGTGGCTCTCGGCATCCGCGCGGCCCTGTCCCGCGGCCCGCTCGCCCCGAAGAGCCGCACGCCCGAGCCCGGCAGCGGCATCTGGATCTGGTGGCTGGTGGCCTACGCCGTCCTCGGCGACGGACTGCTCCGCGTGGCCGTGGCCGGAGGACCCGACGGCCTGCCCACCGGCGCCACGGACGGCGGCCCCTGGCCCCTGGCCACCGCACCGGTCCTGGCCCTCACCCTGGCCTGCGCACCCGCGGCGTGGAGCGCCCACCTCTTCGCCGCACGAGTCCGCCGCAAACTGGTGGCCAGTCGTGGCCTGAACGAGTTCACCTCCTCCGTACGACCCCTGCTGTGCGGCACGTTCGCCCTGTTCCTGTGCCTCCTGACCGCCCTCCTCGCCCTGACCGGCGCCGCCTTGGACGAGCCCGCGGCCTACGCCCAGGCCCTCACCCTGGGCGCCCTCCTGTTCCTGGCCCGCCTCCTCACCGCCCACGGCTTCACGCACGCCCCCGCGGTCGTCCTCATCGCGACGGCGACGGTCGAAGGAGCGGCCCTGGCCACGGTCTTCGCGAGCCGCCTCCCCGGCTGCGGCTTCCTGGCCACCTCCGTCGACATGCTCGTCGAGACCTGGGGCCCCGGCAGCGTCCCCGCCCTTGCCTGCGGAGCCGCCGCCCTGACCCTCCTGCTCCACGCGAACCGCCGACTGACGAGGGCTTCGGCCCACGCGCGATCGGACGGGGCGCCATGAGACGCGCATCTGACGAGTTGCCGGGCCACGTGGGCATCGGACGAGTCGCCGTTCCACGCCCTCCGCACCGGACAAGTCGCCGTGCCACGTGCGCATCGGACGAGTCGCCGTTCCACGCCCCCAGCACCGGACGAGTCGCCATGCCACGCGCGCACCAGACGAGTCGCCATGACGCACGACGCGACAGCGGGCGACACACACCCCGGCCGGTCGGCTGTATGCCGGCCGCCCCGAACCACCACCCCCGAGAAGGAGAACCCCAGATGATCACCTCCCGACCCGGAACCTCGGCCCCGGGAGCCGCCCGATGAGGGTCCTGCTGATCGGAGCCAACGGCTACCTCGGCCGCTTCGTCGCCGACCGTCTGCTCGCCGACCCGGCCGTCCAGCTCACCGCGCTCGGCCGCGGCGACGACGCGGACGTCCGCTTCGACCTCGCGTCCGGCAGCCCCGGCGCGCTCACCCGCTTCCTCGACGCGGTGCACCCCGGTGTCGTCGTCAACTGCGCCGGCGCCACCCGAGGCGGCGCCCGCGAACTCACCCGCCACAACACCGTCGCCGTGGCCACCGTCTGCGAGGCTCTTCGCCGCAGCGGCTGCGGCGCCCGCCTCGTCCAGATCGGGTGCGGCGCCGAGTACGGGCCCAGCCAGCCCGGCTCCTCCACGGCCGAGGACGCCGTGCCCCGCCCCGGCGGCCCGTACGGCGTCAGCAAACTCGCCGCCACCGAACTCGTCCTCGGCTCCGGCCTGGACGCCGTGGTCCTCCGCGTCTTCTCACCGGCAGGCCCCGGCACCCCCGCCGGCTCCCCGCTCGGCCGCCTGGCGGAAGCCATGCGCCGCGCCATGCAGTCCGGCGACGGTGAGCTCAAGCTCGGCGGCCTCGGCGTCCAGCGCGACTTCATCGACGTGCGCGACGTCGCCCGCGCCGTGCACGCCGCCTCGCTCTCCGCCGCGCAGGGCGTCATCAACATCGGCTCGGGACGCGCCGTCCGTCTCCGTGATGCCGCGGCGGTCCTCGCGCGCGTGGCCGGATATGGCGGTGCCCTCCATGAACTCGACGGCCACCCGGGCCCCTTGAGGGCCACCATCGGCCATCCCCGCTCCGAATCGGACCACGCGGCCCCGGTCGCGTACCCGTACCCGGACGGCTGCGGCAGCTGGCAGCAGGCCGATGTGCGCACCGCACGCGACCGGCTCGGCTGGCGCCCCCGGATCAACCTCGAAGAGTCCCTCGCCGACATCTGGATGGAGGCGGCATGCCGCATCTGACCAGCACCGAACCGAGCACTGCCAGCACTGACCTGCGCACCGGCTTCGGCATCCCGGGTTTCGCGCACCCCCTCGTCGCCCCCGCCGAGTGGGCCGAACTCACCCGCCCCGGCACCCCGGTGCACTGGGCCGTCCTCAATGTCGCCGACGGCCCGGGCACCCGCCCCGACCCGCACTGCCTGGAAGCGGCCGGCCGGCTCCGCAACGCGGGCCTGCGCGTCCTCGGCCACCTCGACACCACCTACGGCGCCCGAGTGTTCGGTGAGCTGATCTCCGAAGCGCACCGCTATCTCGACTGGTACCAGGTCGACGGCTTCCTCCTGGACCGCTGTCCCACCGAAGGCGCCGCGCTCCCGGAGGTCCACCGCACGGTCACCACACTCCGCGCGATCAGTGACGACCCCCACATCGTCCTCGGCCACGGCACCCATCCCCACCCCGGCTACGCCGAGAGCGCCGACCAACTGGTCACCTTCTCCGGCCCGTGGAGCGACTACCGCTGGTCGCAGGTGGCGGAGTGGACCGCAGACCACCCGCCCGAGCGCTTCTGCCACTTGGTGCACGGAGTGCCCCTCGGCCACCTCGACGAGGCGCTGCGCATCGCCCGCTGGCAGGGTGCCTCGACGATCTGGTTCACCGACCGCACGGACCACGGCGGCCGCACCGACCCCTGGGAGACGATGCCCGGCTACTGGGACGACATCGTCTCGCGGGTCGGAACGGGTGTCTCGGAATGAAAAAGCGCATGGCACTGTTACGGGGAGAACAACTGTAGTGATTGACCGACCAACGGAGCCCCCGTGTCGCTGCCACCCCTGGTCGAGCCAGCTCCTGAGCTCACCGTAGACGAGGTCCGCAGGTACTCCCGTCACCTGATCATCCCTGACGTCGGGATGGACGGGCAGAAGCGGCTGAAGAACGCCAAGGTGCTCGCTGTTGGCGCTGGCGGCCTGGGCTCGCCTGCCCTGATGTACCTGGCCGCCGCGGGCGTCGGCACCCTCGGCATCGTTGAGTTCGACGAGGTCGACGAGTCGAACCTGCAGCGCCAGATCATCCACAGCCAGGCCGACATCGGCCGCTCCAAGGCCGAGTCGGCCCGTGACTCCGTCAAGGGCATCAACCCGTACGTGAACGTGATCCTTCACGAGGAGCGGCTCGAGGCCGACAACGTGATGGAGATCTTCAGCCAGTACGACCTGATCGTCGACGGCACGGACAACTTCGCGACCCGCTACCTGGTCAACGACGCCTGCGTGCTGCTGAACAAGCCGTACGTCTGGGGTTCGATCTACCGCTTCGACGGCCAGGCCTCCGTCTTCTGGTCCGAGCACGGTCCCTGCTACCGCTGCCTCTACCCGGAGCCCCCGCCCCCCGGCATGGTTCCCTCCTGCGCCGAGGGCGGTGTCCTGGGCGTGCTGTGCGCGTCCATCGGCTCCATCCAGGTCAACGAGGCCATCAAGCTCCTCGCGGGCATCGGTGAGCCGCTCGTCGGCCGCCTGATGATCTACGACGCCCTGGAGATGCAGTACCGCCAGGTCAAGGTCCGCAAGGACCCCAACTGCGCGGTCTGCGGCGAGAACCCGACCGTCACCGAGCTCATCGACTACGAGGCCTTCTGTGGCGTCGTCTCCGAGGAGGCCCAGGAGGCGGCGGCCGGTTCGACGATCACTCCCAAGCAGCTCAAGGAGTGGATCGACGACGGCGAGAACATCGAGATCATCGACGTCCGCGAGATCAACGAGTACGAGATCGTCTCCATCCCGGGCGCCAAGCTGATCCCGAAGAACGAGTTCCTCATGGGCACTGCCCTGGAGACCCTCCCGCAGGACAAGAAGATCGTCTTGCATTGCAAGACGGGTGTCCGCAGTGCGGAAGTCCTCGCCGTGCTGAAGTCCGCGGGCTTCGCGGACGCCGTGCACGTCGGCGGCGGCGTGATCGGCTGGGTCAACCAGATCGAGCCGAGCAAGCCGGTCTACTGACCTCAGGTCTTCCGAACGGCGGGGGTCGCATGCACCACGGGTGCGCGCGGCCCCCGCCGTCGTCATGAACAGACCTTGCCGTCCTTCGGCACCTTGCCGTCGAGCAGATACGCGTTCACGGTCGAGTCGACGCAGTCGTTCCCGTTGCCGTACGCGCCGTGACCCTCGCCCTTCCAGGTCAGCATCACGCCGACGCCCCGGCCCAGTTCGTCCGCCATCCTGCGGGCGCCCTCGTACGGCGTCGCCGGGTCGCCGGTGGTGCCGACGACCAGGATCGGCGCCGCTCCGGGCGCGCTCACCTCCGGGGTCTCGTACTGTCCGGGCACCGGCCAGTCGTGGCAGAAGCCGGCCGTGTCCCAGCCGAAGAAGTCCCCGAAGACCGGCGAGATCTTCTCGAACCTCGGCAGGAGCTTCTTCGCCTCGGCGGCCGTCGGCCGCTCCTTGTCGTCCGAGCACGATATGACCCGTTGTGAGTGGGTCGTCGTGCCGTAGTGCCCCGATGCGTCACGCTCGTTGTAGCCGTCGGCGAGCGCCAGGAGTTCGGAGCCGTCGCCTTCCTCCGCCGCCGTCAGGGCACTGGTCAGTGTCGGCCAGGTCGCACGGTTGTACAGCGGCAGCGCGAGGCCGGTGACCGCGAGCGTCTGCGTCAGCTCCCGGCCGGACGACGTCGGCAGCGGATCCGCGTCGATCCGGTCCAGCAGGTCCGCGATCTTCCGGGAGCCCTCCTTGGGGTCCTGGCCGGTGGACTTCACGTAGTTGTCCAGCGCGCGCTGGAAGCCCCTGGCCTGGTTCTCGGCGTGACCCACCGTCCCGGCGGTCGGGTCGACGACCGCGTCCAGGATCAGCCGCCCCACATTCCGCGGGAACAAGTGGGCGTAGACCCCGCCGAGTTCGGTGCCGTAGGAGATGCCGAAGTAGTGCGTCTTGGCGTCGCCGAGGACCTGGCGCATCAGGTCCATGTCGCGGGCGGTGTCCGTGGTGGACGCATGGGCCATCAGCTCCCCGGCGTCCTTCTCGCAGCCCTTCGCGAAGTCGGCCGAGTTCTGGAGGTAGGCCTTTTCCTCGGCCCCGGTGTCCGGGGTCACGTCGGCGGCCTCGGCGGCCTGGATCTCCTTGTCGCCGCGGCAGCGGACACCCTCACTGGCGGCAACGCCGCGCGGGTCCCAGCTCACCAGGTCGTAGCGCTCGCGGAGCAGGGTGTACGACGATGAGAACGACGGCAGGCCGGAGACGCCCGAGCCACCCGGGCCGCCGAAGTTGAACAGCAGCGATCCGATGCGGTCGTCCCCGGTGGCCTTGGCACGGATCAGCGCGAGGCCGATCGTCTCGCCGTCCGGTTTCGCCCAGTCCAGCGGCACCTTGAGCGTCGCGCACTGCCAGTCGCCGCCCGGCGCGGGCGCGTCCGCGGTAGCCTCGCAGCGCCCCCAGTCCAGCTTCTGCGAGGTCAGTGAGGACGGCAGCCGATCCGCCGTACCCCCCGCCGTGCCGGAGGAACCGGACGACGGCGCCGTAGTGGAGGACCGCCCCCCGCTGCTCTCCTCCCCGTCCTTCCCGTCGTCGGACGAGCCGCTTCCGCAGCCCGCCGCCAGCAGTGCGGCGGCGGCCGTCAGAGCCGTCCACCGGACGATACGTGCCATGTGCAATTCCCCCCTCGCAAGCCGTCCGCCTGGATCCGCGGATGGCGGTCAGGCCATGGTAGGCGGATCTCGCAGCACCTGCCGGGCCCTGTGGATAACCTTCTGACCTGCATGTTTGCTTGGATTTCAGTCCTGGCTTCAGGAGCAGACGGTCCCGGCGGCCGGGACCTTCCCGTCCAGCAGATAGCCGTTCACCGCGCTCTGCACGCACTTGTTCTTGCTGTCGTAGGCGCCGTGCCCCTGCCCCTTGTACGTGAGCTCGACACCGACGCCCTTGCCCAGCGCCTGCGCCATCTTGCGCGCGCCCTCGTACGGTGTGGCCGGGTCGCCGGTGTTGCCCACGACCAGGATCGGGGCCGCGCCGGGCGCGCTCACGTCAGGGTGGTCGGCGGAGCCCGCCACGGGCCAGTCCGTGCAGCTGATCATGGACCAGGCGAGATAGTCGCCGAACACCGGCGAGGCGGCCCGGAACTCCGGCAGTTTCCGCTCCACGTCGGCGGGGGTGTAACGCGGCTTGTCGTCCGCGCAGTTGATGGAGATGTTGGCCGCCGTGAGGTTGCTGTACTCGCCGTTCTCGCTGCGCCCGTTCAGTGAGTCGGACAACAGCATCAGGATCTGGCCGTTGCCGTCGTACGCCTGATCCAGGCCCTGAGTGAGGTACTCCCAGAAGTCCTGGGAGTACAGGGCCTGTGCGATGCCGCTGGTCGCCGCGGTCTGGGTCAGCTCGCGGGGGAAGACGCCGGTGATCGGCCTTCTGTCGAGGTCCTTCAGCAGCTTGGCGATGCGGTTCTTGACGTCCTGCGCGCTGTCGCCGATCGGACAGTCCTCGACCTGCGAGGTGCAGTGCTCGGCGAAGTTGTCGAGTGCGAGCTGGAAGCCCTCGGCCTGGCCGAGCGAGCCCTGCTCGGGGTTCTCCGTCGGGTCGACGACCGCGTCGAACACGGCTCGGCCCACGTTCTTGGGGAACAGGTGGGCGTAGACGCCGCCGAGTTCGGTGCCGTAGGAGATGCCGAAGTAGTGCAGCTTGTCGTCGCCGAGGACCTGGCGCATCAGGTCCAGGTCACGGGCCGCGTCGGTGCTGCGCACATGCGGCAGGACCTTTTTGGAGTTCTTCTCGCACGCCGCGTTGAACTCCTTGGTGCTGTCCAGGAGTTCGGTGCGCTCGGCGGCGTTCTCGGGGGTGGCGTCCTGCTGGAAGTAGGCGTCGAGCTGCTGGTCGTTCTCGCACTTCACAGGGGCGCTGCGGCCCACCCCGCGCGGGTCGAAGCTCACCAGGTCGTAGCGGGTGCGCAGTTTCGCGTAGTCCTCGCCGAAGGCGGGCAGCGTGGTGACGCCCGAGCCTCCGGGCCCGCCGAAGTTGAAGATGAGCGAGCCGATGCGCTTGCTCTCGTCGCCGCTCGCCTTGGCGCGGATGAGCGCGATACCGATGGTGTCGCCCTTGGGCTCGTCCCAGTCGAGCGGCGCCTTCATGGTGCTGCACTGCCATTCGTCGCCGTTCGCCAGAGGTGACGGGGCGCCTCCGCCGCCCTGCGCCTGGGACGGGGCCGGGCAGTCCTTCCAGCTCAGCGACTGGGCCGACAGATCCTCGTTCTGCGAGTCGTCGCCGCAGCCCGCCAGCACGGCGGACAGCAGCACGGCGGTGGCGGTCAGGGCAGCGGCGCGCAGCCGGGAGCGGTTGGGCATGACCCCATCCTGCGGTGGCGCCCGGATGTGCGCTCGGGGCGCGAGCCGTACGAGGTACGACCTACAGGGCGCCCTTGCGCGTCAGGTGGTTGAAGGCCAGCCAGCCCGGCAGCACCGGCAGCCACAGGGTCAGCAGCCGGAACAGCAGCACCGCGGGGGCGGCGACCTCACTGGGCAGGCCTACGGCGATCAGACCGACCGTCAGGGTCGCCTCGACCGCGCCCACACCGCCCGGTGTCGGGGCGGCGGATCCCAGTGCGTTGCCGGCGAGGAAGACGACGGCGACGCTGGCGATGCTGATCGACGTCGATTCGTTGCCGAACGCGCGGATCGACGCGTCCAGGCACATCACGAAGCAGGCGGTCAGCAGGAGCATGCCGCCGATGCCGGTCAGCAGCTTCTGCGGGCGCTGCAGTACGTCGAGCATGCGCGGCACGACACCCGCGAACAGCGACCTCACGCGCGTGGAGACGAATTTCCGCAGGAACGGCACCGAGGTCACCACGAGCACCAGCACCGCCACTGTCAGCAGACCCGCGATGACCGTCCGGGACGGCGACAGCGACGGCGTCTTCTCGGTGCCGGTGAGATAGCCGAAGGCCAGCAGCATCATGATGTGGGCGCCGAGCCCGAACAGCTGAGAGGCGCCGACACTCGCCACCGCGAGCCCCGGCCGCACGCCCTCGCGCTGCAGGAACCGTGTGTTCAGAGCCACGCCGCCCACCGCGGCCGGGGCGACGATCTTCACGAAGGACCCGGCGACCTGGGCGGCCACGGTCCGCAGGAACGGCACCCGCTCCGGCACGAACCCCAGCAGCGCCATCGCCGCGGCGAAGTAGCTGCACGCCGAGAACAGCACGGCCGCCGCGACCCAGCCCCACTCGGCGTTGGCGATCAGCGGACCGAACTCGATGTGCGTGAGCTGCGTCAGCAGGAAGTACGCGCCGATCGCACCGGCGATGAGGCTGATCAGCGTGCGTGGCCGCACCCGCTCCAGTCGGGCCGGCTCGACCGGCGCCTGCGGCCTGATCAGCAGCACCTGGTGGCGGATCTGCGTGAGCAGATCCTCCTCGCGCGCCTCCTCCATGGCCTCGTCGATGGCCCGCTTCTCGGCTCGCTGCTCCGCTCGTACGGCCTTCTTGTCGAGCTTGTCGAGTACGGGCTTCGTGTCCTCGTGGGCCTGGCCGTGGGCCTCGTCCAGCCGGGCCTGCTTGGCCTGCCGGGACGCCTCCACGACGGCGTCGCGCTCGCGCTGCGCCCGCTCCCGGGCCAGTTTCCGCAGTGTCGCGCGCGTGGAGCGCGTCAGCGCGATGGGCTGGAGCATCGGCAGACAGTCGGCGACGGCGTCGGGACCGAGGACCTCGACCGCGGAGGCCACCGCGCGCTCGGCGCCCACGCGCAGCCCGAGCGTCGTCACCAGTTGGGCGATGTCCATGCGCAGCAGCAGTTCACCGGCCGCGATCTCGCCGCCGCGCAGATCGGTGAGAATGACCGTGCCGGAACGATCCACCAGGATCGCGTCGCCTGCCAGCCTCCGGTGCGCGATCCGCCGCGACTGCAGCGCCTGCACCTGGTGCCAAGTGCTGCGCAGCAGATCGTCGGTGATCTCCTTGTCGTCCAGCGAGTCGAGTGTGCGTCCGCCGGTGTGCTCGTAGACGAGCATCACGGCGTCCGGGCCGAGCTCGGAGGTGGCGATCAGCTTGGGCGCGTTGGCACCGGCCGCGATGGCCGCGTAGGCGAGCAGCGCCTCCTGCTCCAGCGCCTGGCGCAGCGACTGCAGACTGCGGCGGGTGGCGATGCCGCGCAGCGTCAGATTGCGCCACACCCGGTAGAAGAAGCCCTGTGCCTGCTGCTCGCGGTCGACGACCGTGACGTCCAGCGGTGGACCGTCCTCCAGGGTGACGAAGTAGCGCCGGCCCCGGTCGCCGCTCTCCGCCGTCTCCTGGGTGTCCTCGCGGGACGCGGTTACCGGGCGGAAGCCCACATGCCTCAGGCCCGCCATCAGTGTCCGTCCGGTAGGACGGACGTTGGGCGAGCCGACCGCGTACAGCGTCCCGTAGGCGACGGTCCAGCCGATCAGCACCGTCAGGATGATCGAGAACGGCGTGGTGTAGCCGGTGACGAGCATCGAGAAGGCGTCCAGGAGCAGCACGATCCACAGCACCGCGCGCCAGCGTGGCCGACGCGACATGCCGACGGCCGTCATGTAGGCGATGACCGGGGCGAGATAGCCGTGCACGGGGTCGGTGAGGGCGTGGATGTCGCCGGGGGAGGGCTGGGTGAGCGCCTCCTGGATCGAGTCGGGTGCCGCCTTGGCGACCCACAGATCGGTGGCGAGCGTCACTCCGTGCGCGAGGACCGCCGCGAGCACACCGTCGGCGATACGCAGGCCGTCCCGCTTGATCAGCCGCTCGATCGCGAACGCGACCGGCACCAGGAGGATTGCGATGCTGGACGCCAGTCCCGCGATCTTGATGAGCAGATCGGGTGCCTGCCCGGTGCCCTTGTTGATGTCCTGTTCGAGGCCCGAGGTGGTGCCGTGCGCGAACGCTGCGATCGCGATCAGCACGGCGACGGCCAGCACGCCCACCAGGAGACGCATCAGGTCGGACGGGCGGTGCACGCGCGCGGGGAGGAGCGGTTCGTCGCCCTCGACCTCGTCGGTGTGCGGGTCGTCCTCGTCGGGGTGGGCCTCGTCGAAGTGCTCGGCACCTGGGCCGGAGATGCTCGCGACCACCGCCTCCTCGGCTGTGTCGTGCGCGTCCTTGTCGTCCGCGTCGGCGGTGTGCGGGCGCGACGAAGCGTCAGAGGTGCTCTTCGCGTCCTCCGGGTGCACACCCTGCTGCTTCATCGTCTCTTCTTGATCTCGTATCACCGATCACCGCCCGCACGATGGTGGCATGCCCCACCGACACACAGGGGCATCAGGGTGCAAACGCGGGGGCGCACAGTCTGCCCGAAGCGCCGCTCGGGAGCGAGGGATACGCACAGTCACGAGGGCGTCACATTGTCGGTGGGGTACGGCAGGATGGGACGGATGAGCGAGGAGAGCCTTCCGGAGTACGCAGAGCGGGTCCTCGAGGTCGCCGAGCTGATTCCGCCGGGGCGCGTGATGACGTACGGCGATGTCGCCGAGTGGCTTCAGAGCGAAGGGGGCGAGCGCGGAGCGCTCTCCGGCAAGGGCGGTGGTGGGCGACGGGAGGGAGGGCCCCGGCAGGTCGGCCGGGTGATGGCGCTCTATGGAGGAGCCGTTCCGTGGTGGCGGGTCATCCGTGCGGACGGCGTCCTGCTGCCCGGTCACGAACTGCGGGCGCTCGACCACTACCGCGCGGAGGGCACACCGCTGAAGGAGGCGAGCAGGGCGGCCGAGGGCCACCTGCCTCGGGTCGACATGAAGCGGGCGCGGTGGGACGGCGGCGAACACGCGGAACCTCACACCTGACAGCTTCCGCCATCGGACCCACCCAGGGGCAACCTGTGGCCCGTACGGGGGAAACAGGGCACGTCCGTGGCATGCCGTACGTTCGTGGAGTGAGGGACGCACGAGACGTGAGCGCACCGACGGGGCGGATGCGCCAATCGGAAGCCCTGCTTCCGCACCATCCGTCGGCGTAGCGTCGGCGGCACGCGTCCCCCTCACCACGCGGCCAACGCCCTGAACGCGCCGCGGATCGCAAACCAGCACACCCACCAGGACCGGCGAACCACGTGAGCTCCTCTTCCTCCACCAGGCGCCTGTCGCACTCCCAGGTGCGACAGGGGAGCCATGGCGCTTACCGGCTGGTCCGTACCCCGCCGGTGCGAGTGGTTCCCCCTCATCTGGACGCGGCCCAGCGCTCGGTGGTTGACCACGGCAGGGGTCCACTGCTCGTCCTCGCCGGTCCGGGCACCGGCAAGACGACCACGCTCGTGGAATCCGTGGCGACCAGGATCGCCCGGGGCGTGGACCCTGAGCGGGTCCTCGTCCTGACGTTCAGCCGCAAGGCGGCCGTCGAGCTGCGCGACCGCATGGCACTGCGCATAGGGGCGGCGCACGCGCCGCAGGCGACCACCTTCCACTCGTTCTGCTACGCCCTGGTCCGCGCCCACCAGGACAGCGACCTGTTCGTGGAGCCCCTACGGCTGCTGTCGGGCCCCGAGCAGGACGTAGCCGTCCGGGAACTGCTCGCCGGCCAACCCGATCTGGAGCGGCTCGGCCTCGCACACGTGCGCTGGCCGGACGAGCTGCGCGCCTGTCTGACCACGCGCGGCTTCGCCGATGAGGTCCGCGCGGTCCTCGCCCGCAGCCGCGAACTGGGCCTTGACCCCGATGCCCTCGATGCCTTCGCCCGCCGTATCGGACGCCCCGACTGGCGGGCGGCGGCCACCTTCCTCGCCGAGTACCTCGACGTGCTCGACCTGCAGGGCGTACTCGACTACGCCGAACTCGTCCACCGCGCGGTGCTCCTGGCCCGTCGCCCCGAGGTCGCCGCCCGGCTGGCCGACCGGTACGACGCCGTGTTCGTCGACGAGTACCAGGACACCGATCCGGCTCAGGTACGACTCCTGCACGCGCTGGCGGGCGGCGGGCGCACCCTCGTCGCCTTCGGTGACCCCGACCAGTCGATCTACGCGTTCCGGGGCGCCGACGTGAACGGCATCCTGGAGTTCCCGGATGCCTTCCCGCGCGCGGACGGCCGCCCGGCGCCCGTCGAGGTCCTGCGCACCTCCCGTCGCTCCGGCGCCGACCTGCTGGGCGCCACCCGGCTGCTGACCCAGCGGATGCCGCTGACCCGGCTCCCCGCCGACAAGGTCCGCGCCCACCGGGAGCTCACCCCGGTCCATGACGGCGGTCGCGTCGAGGTCTACACGTACCCGACGCCCGGCACCGAGCTGGACAACATCGCCGACATCCTGCGCCGGGCGCATCTGGAGGACGGCGTCCCCTGGAGCGACATGGCCGTCCTGGTGCGCGCCGGGTCCCGCACCATCCCGACCGTCCGCCGCGCGCTGACCGCGGCCGGCGTCCCCCTGGACATAGACGGCGACGACCTGCCCCTCCGCCACGAACCTGCGGTGGCACCCCTGCTGACGGCACTGCGGGCGGTGGCGACGGCGGAGGCGGCCGAGGGGGGCGTACGGGACGAGGGGGCAGGCGAGGCCGATGCCTCTGCAGAGGCCGGCGCCTCCGGAGAGGCCGATGCCTCGGGAGAAGCCGAGTCGGACACCTCCTGGCTCGACACCGAAACCGCCCTCACCCTGCTGGCCTCCCCGCTCGCCGGCATGGACGCGGCCGACCTGCGCCGTCTGGGCCGGGCGTTGCGCGAGGAGGAGCGGGCCGGGGGCAACCCGCTGCCGCCGCCGTCGGACGACCTCCTCGCGCGGGCGCTGGCCGAGCCGGAGCGGCTGGTCGCGCACGATCCGGCGTACGCGCGGGGCGCTCAGCGACTCGGCGCGCTGCTGCGCAAGGCACGTGAGCGCCTGGCCGGCGGTGGTACGGCGGAGGAGGCGCTCTGGGAGCTGTGGGACGGCACTCCATGGCCCGCACGGCTGGAGCGGGCCGCCCGGCGCGGAGGCGCGGCCGGGCGCAACGCGGACCGCGATCTGGACGCCGTATGCGCTCTGTTCGCCACCGCGGCCCGCGCCGAGGAACGCACCGGCGGGCGCGGCGCCCTCAACTTCCTGGAGGAGATCGAGGCCGAGGACATCGCCGCCGACACACTCACGCGGCGTGCCGTACGACCGGACGCGGTGCGCCTGATGACCGCGCACCGCTCGAAGGGCCTGGAGTGGCGCCTGGTCGTCGTCGCGGGCGTCCAGGAGGGACTCTGGCCGGACCTGCGCCGCCGCGGCTCCCTCCTGGAGGCCGACCGCATCGGCCGCGACGGACTGGCCGAACCGCTCACGCCGGGCGCCCTGCTCGCCGAGGAGCGCCGCCTGTTCTATGTGGCCGCCACGCGCGCGCGTGAACGCCTCGTCGTGACGGCCGTGAAGGCGCCCGCGGACGACGGCGACCAGCCGTCCCGCTTCCTGACCGAACTGGGCGTCGAACCCAGGGACGTGACGGGCCGCCCGCGCCGCCCGCTGTCCGTCGCGGCGCTCGTGGCCGAACTGCGCGCGACGACGGTCGACCCGCGTGTCTCCGACACCCTCCGGGAGGCCGCCGCCCGCAGGCTGGCCCGGCTCGCCGCGCTCGCCGACGAGGACGGCCGCCCCCTGGTGCCGTCCGCGCATCCCTACCGCTGGTGGGGCATGTACGAGCCGACCGAGTCCAAGGTGCCGCTGCGCGACCGCGATCAGCCCGTCGTCCTCTCCGGCAGCGCCCTCGACCAGCTTGCCAACACCTGCGCCCTGCAGTGGTTCCTGGGCCGTGAGGTGAAGGCGGACGCGCCCGCGACCGTCGCCCAGGGCTTCGGCAACGTGGTGCACGTCCTCGCCGACGAGGTCGCCTCCGGGCACACCCCGGCCGACCTCGCCGTCCTCATGGAGCGACTGGACTCGGTGTGGAACGCGCTCGCCTTCGACGCGCCCTGGAAGTCGGCGCAGGAGAAGGAGCACGCGCGCGTGGCGCTCGAGCGGTTCCTGAAGTGGCACGTCATGGACCGGACGGGACGTACTCCGGTCGCCAGTGAGCACGACTTCGACGTCACCCTCGAAGCGGGCGACTACGAGGTGCGCATCCGCGGCCAGATGGACCGCGTCGAGGCGGACGGCGAGGGCCGCGCCTATGTCGTCGACTTCAAGACCGGCAAGCAGGCGCCCACGGCTGCCGAGGTCGCCCACCATCCGCAACTCGCCGTCTACCAACTCGCGGTCCGCGAGGGCGCCGTCGACGACGCCTTCGACGGGCGCCGCCCCGAGCCGGGCGGCGCCGAACTCGTCCAGCTGCGCCAGGGCGCCGCCCGGCGGGACGGCGGCGAGACCCTGCCCAAGGTGCAGGCGCAACAGCCCCTGGAGGGGGAGTGGGTCGGCGACCTGCTGGCCACCGCCGCGGGCAAGGTCCTGGACGAGCGGTTCACGCCGACATCCGGCCAGCACTGCGCGCACTGCGCGTTCCGGGCGTCGTGCAGCGCGCGCCCCGAGGGACGCCACGTGGTGGAGTGAGATACCGCACCACCTGTGCTGACCTGCGCTTCCTCTATCCCGGCGGCCGATTCGGCATCTGCTGTCAGTGGCCGCCGCTAGCCTCTCTGAGGTGCCCGCTCGTATCACCGATCCCGATCAGCTCAAGGAGCTCCTCGGCATCCCGTTCACCCCGGAGCAGACGGCCTGCATCACCGCGCCGCCCGCCCCGCAGGTGATCGTGGCCGGAGCCGGTTCGGGCAAGACGACGGTGATGGCGGCCCGCGTGGTGTGGCTGGTCGGCACCGGGCAGGTCGCCCCCGAACAGGTCCTCGGCCTCACCTTCACCAACAAGGCGGCCGGCGAACTCGCCGAGCGCGTCCGCAAGGCGCTGATCAAGGCGGGCGTCACCGACCCCGATGTCATCGACCCGGACAACCCTCCGGGCGAGCCGGTGATCTCGACGTACCACGCCTTCGCGGGCCGCCTGCTGACCGACCACGGCCTGCGCATCGGCCTCGAACCGTCCTCCCGCCTGCTCGCCGACGCCACCCGCTACCAACTCGCCGCGCGTGTCCTGCGCGAGGCGCCGGGGCCCTACCCGGCGCTGACCCGCTCCTTCCCTGACCTCGTCGGGGACCTCCTCACCCTCGACGCCGAACTCGCCGAACACCTCGTACGGCCCGAGGACCTGCGCGCGTACGACGCCGAGCTGCTGGGAGCCCTGCAAAGCGTCAAGCTCACCAACGCCGACCTGCGCAAGGTCCCCGAGGCCGCCGCCGCGCGCCGCGAACTCGCCGAGCTGGTGCTCCGCTACCGGGCCGCCAAGCGCGAGCGCGACCTGCTCGACTTCGGCGACCAGATCGCCCTGTCGGCCGGCCTCGCCGGGCTCCCCGAAGTGGGCCGCATCCTGCGCGACGAGTTCCGCGTGGTGCTGCTCGACGAGTACCAGGACACGTCGGTGGCCCAACGCGTCCTCCTGGCCGGTCTGTTCGGCGGCGGCACGGGCCACCCGGTGACCGCCGTCGGCGACCCCTGCCAGGCGATCTACGGCTGGCGCGGCGCCTCCGTCGCCAACCTCGACGACTTCCCCGAGCACTTCGCCCACGCCGACGGCAGCCCCGCCACCCGCCAGTCACTCAGCGAGAACCGCCGCAGCGGCGGCCGCCTGCTCGACCTCGCCAACGGCCTCGCCGAGCCCCTGCGCGCCATGCACGCGGGCGTGGAGGCCCTCCGCCCGGCCCCCGGCGCCGAACGCGACGGCTTGGTCCGCTGCGCCCTGCTGCGCACCCACGCCGAGGAGATCGACTGGATCGCCGACTCCGTCGCCCATCTCGTACGGACCGGAAAGGCGCCCGGCGAGATCGCCGTCCTGTGCCGCACGGCGACCGACTTCGCCGAGATCCAGGGCGCGCTCGTCGCCCGCGACATCCCGGTCGAGGTCGTCGGCCTGTCCGGGCTGCTGCACCTGCCCGAGATCGCCGACCTGGTTGCCGTATGCGAAGTCCTTCAGGACCCCGGCGCCAACGCCTCACTGGTCCGGCTGCTGACCGGCCCGCGCTGGCGGATCGGCCCGCGCGACCTCGCTCTCCTGGGCCGGCGCGCCCGGCATCTCGTGTCGCACGCGCGCGTGGAGGCCGACGACGATCCGGACCGCCGGCTCGCCGAGGCGGTCGAGGGCGTCGACCCGTCCGAGGTGATCTCGCTCGCGGACGCCCTCGACACGTTCCTGGAGATGCCGATCGAGGCGCAAGGGGAGGACGACGGGCTGCCGTTCTCGCCGGACGCGCGCGTGCGGTTCGCCCGGCTCGCCGCCGAACTGCGCGACCTGCGCCGCTCCCTGTCCGACCCGCTCATGGACGTCCTCCACCGCGTCCTCGCCGTCACCGGCCTGGAAGTGGAACTCTCCGCGTCCCCGCACGCCCTGGCCGCCCGCCGCCGCGAGACCCTGTCCAACTTCCTGGACATCGCCGCCTCGTTCGCCGCGGGCGACGGCGAGGCCACCCTGCTGGCCTTCCTCGGCTTCCTGCGCACCGCCGCGCAGTACGAGAAGGGCCTCGACAACGCCCTCCCCGGCGGCGAGAACACCGTCAAGGTGCTCACCGCGCACAAGTCCAAGGGCCTGGAGTGGGACGTCGTGGCCGTTCCCGGCCTGGTCACCGGCACCTTCCCCAGCACCCAGGGCCGCGAGAAGTGGACCGCGCAGAGCAAGGTGCTGCCGCACGACCTGCGCGGCGACGCCGACACCCTGCCGGACGTCGAGGCCTGGGACTCCCGAAGCCTGAAGGCCTTCCAGGAGGCCATGAAGGAGCACCAGCACACCGAGGAACTCCGCCTCGGCTACGTCACGTTCACCCGCCCCCGCTCCCTCCTCCTCGGCTCCGGCCACTGGTGGGGGCCCTCGCAGAAGAAGCCCCGTGGCCCGTCCGACTTCCTCGAGGCGTTGTACGAGCATTGCGCGGCAGGACACGGCGAGATCGAGTCCTGGGCGGACGAACCCGCCGAGGACGAGGAGAACCCGGCCCTGCACCGGGCGACCGTCGACCAGGTCTGGCCCCTGCCCCTCGACGACATGGCCCTCGCCCGCCGCCGCGCCGCAGCCGAGACGGTCCTGGCGCACCTGGAGGACCTCGCCTCCCACACCGAGGGCCACCCGGCGGCCACGCACGACCCGGACACGTACGACGACCCGGACTGGCCGCCACCGGAGGACGACGAGGCCCTGTACGACGAATACGACGAACACGGCGAAGATGTCATCCCCTCCGAGGAGGACCCGGGTGACTGGGAATCGTGGACCCCGGACCGTCCGACCGTCCCGCACCAGGCGGCGCCTCCGGACCTCACCGAGCACTCCGGCGACCCGGACCTCCCGCGCCCTCACCCCCGCCTCACCCCGGAGGAAGCCCGCACCATCGCCTCCTGGGACCGCGACCTCGACGCCCTCACCGGCGAACTCCTGCGCGCCCGGCGGGGGAGCACGGACGTACCCCTGCCGACGACCCTGACCGCATCGCAGCTGATGCGCCTGGCCGCCGACCCGGACGGCTTCGCGCAGGAGCTGGCCCGCCCCATGCCCCGCCCGCCGCAGCCCGCCGCCCGCCGCGGCACCCGCTTCCACGCGTGGGTCGAAGCCCGCTTCGAAGAGCTGACGCTGCCCATGCTGGACCCGGAGGAACTGCCCGGCAGCGAGGCCGAGATCGCCGACGAACGCGATCTGGAAGCCCTCAAGGACGCCTTCGAGCGCACCCCGTACGCACACCGCACGCCCTACCGCGTGGAGGCCCCCTTCCAGCTCGCGATCGCCGGCCGGGTGATCCGCGGCCGTATCGACGCCGTCTACCGGGAGAGCGACGGCGCTAGGACGTCGTACGAGATCGTCGACTGGAAGACCAGCCGTGCCCGCACCGCCGACCCCCTTCAGCTCGCCCTGTACCGGCTGGCCTGGGCCGAGCAGCAGGGCGTGCCCCTGGAGTCGGTCGACGCCGCGTTCGTGTATGTGCGTGGTGGGGAGGTCGTACGGCCGCAGGACCTCCCGGACCGGGCCGCGCTGGAGCGGCTGCTGACGGAGGAGCCGTCGTGTGACGAACCGCCCAATCAGGATGTCGGTGCGGGCCGATAGGCTCGTGACCATGAGCCAGTCCGTTGACAGTGCCGTCAGCGCCGTCCGCACGTACATCGAGCAGCACCGCGCCGCCTTCCTCGACGACCTCGCCGAATGGTTGCGCATCCCGTCCGTGTCGGCGCAGCCCGACCACGCGGCGGATGTGCGCCGCAGCGCCGACTGGCTCGCCGCAAGGCTCAAGGAGACCGGCTTCCCCACGACCGAGGTGTGGCAGACGCCGGGGGCACCCGCCGTCTTCGCCGAGTGGCCCGCCGACGACCCCGAGGCGCCCACGGTCCTCGTCTACGGCCATCACGACGTCCAGCCCGCCGCCCGCGAGGACGGCTGGGACAGCGACCCCTTCGAGCCGGTCGTCCGCGAAAACCGCCTGTACGCGCGCGGGGCTGCCGACGACAAGGGCCAGGTGTTCTTCCACACACTCGGCGTCCGCGCCCACCTTGCCGCGACGGGCCGCACCACCCCGGCCGTCAACCTCAAGCTGCTGATCGAGGGCGAGGAGGAGTCCGGCTCCCCGCACTTCCGCGCCCTCGTCGAGGAGCACGCGGACCGGCTCGCCGCCGACGCCGTGATCGTCTCCGACACCGGCATGTGGGCCGAGGACACCCCCACCGTGTGCACCGGCATGCGCGGCCTCGCCGAGTGCGAGATCCAGTTCCACGGCCCCGACCAGGACATCCACTCCGGTTCCTTCGGCGGCGCCGTACCCAACCCGGCGACCGTCGCCGCCCGCCTCGTCGCCGCGCTGCACGACGACCACGCGCGCGTGACGATCCCCGGCTTCTACGACGGCATCGTCGAACTCACCGACCAGGAGCGCGAACTCTTCGCCGAGCTGCCTTTCGACGAGGAGCAGTGGCTGCGCACGGCCAAGTCGTACGCCACCCACGGCGAGGCCGGGCACACCACCCTGGAGCGGATCTGGGCCCGTCCCACCGCCGAGGTCAATGGTATCGGCGGCGGATACCGGGGGCCCGGCAGCAAGACGATCATCCCCTCGTCCGCCATGGTGAAGCTCTCGTTCCGGCTCGTCGCGGGCCAGGAACCCGACCGCATCGAGGAGGCGGTCCGCGCCTGGGCCGCCGACCAGGTGCCCGTCGGAATCCGGCACGAGATCACGTTCTGCGCCGCCACGCGCCCCTGTCTGACACCGCTGGACCACCCGGCCCTGCAGTCCGTCGTACGGGCCATGGGCCGCGCGTTCGAAAGACCCGTGCGCTTCACGCGCGAGGGCGGCTCGGGACCGGCCGCCGACCTCCAGGAAGTACTCGGCGCGCCCGTGCTCTTCCTCGGCATCTCCGTCCCCTCCGACGGCTGGCACGCCCCGAACGAGAAGGTCGAGCTGGATCTGCTCCTCAAAGGCGTCGAGACCAGCGCATATCTGTGGGGCGACCTCGCGGACAACTGGCGCCATGCTCCCTGAGCCCTCCGCACCACCCGGAGGTGTGCCCCGCGCGGGGCACACTGGAGAGGCCGCCCCCGCACCATCAAGCCGTCACCACCCGCCGCAGGTCCCGTCGAACCGCTCGCCGAAACAATCCGCTGCACCGGGGGAGTTGGAAGCACCCGTGACCACCTGGACCGACCACACCGCCGACCGACCCATCTCGCTCACCACCCCCAGCGGCATCGACCGCGCCGCCCACCACCGGCTCGACGAGGCCTGGCTCGCGGCGGCATGGAGCCACCCCACGACCCGCTGCTTCGTGGTCTCCGGCGGCCAGGTCCTCATCGACGAGACGCCCGACGGGCGCACCGAACTCGTCATGACCCCCTCCTTCGAAGCTCCCCTCACCGAGGCACACCGCTACTTCCTCGGCATCGACGAGGACGGCGTCAGCTACTTCGCGCTCCAGAAGGACGCCCTCCCCGGCCGTATCGACCAGTCCGCGCGCGCGGCGGGGCTGCGCGAGGCGGGGCTGCTGCTGTCACCGCGCGACACGGGCCTGATGGTGCACGCGGTCGGTCTGGAGAACTGGCAGCGCACCCACCGCTTCTGCTCCCGCTGCGGCGAGCGCACGGTCATCGCCGCGGCCGGCCACATCCGCCGCTGCCCGGCCTGCGGCGCCGAGCACTACCCGCGCACCGACCCGGCCGTGATCATGGCCGTCACCGATGAAGAGGACCGCATCCTGCTCGGCCGCCAGGTCCACTGGCCCGAGGGCCGCTTCTCCACGCTCGCCGGCTTCGTCGAGCCCGGCGAGTCCATCGAGCAGTCCGTGCGCCGCGAGGTCTTCGAGGAGGCCGGCATCACCGTCGGCCAGGTCGAGTACGTCGCCAGCCAGCCCTGGCCCTTCCCGTCCAGCCTGATGCTCGGCTTCATGGCCCGCGCCACCACGACCGACATCGAGGTCGACGGCGACGAGATCCACGAGGCCCGCTGGTTCTCCCGCGACGAACTGCGCGCCGCCTTCGACTCCGGCGAGGTCCTGCCGCCGTACGGCATCTCGATCGCGGCCCGCCTCATCGAGCTCTGGTACGGCAAGCCCCTGCCGACGCGCAGCGCGTTCTGATACGCGGAAAGGCGGTCCCGAGCTGTCTCGGGACCGCCTTTCTGTATCGCCCTGCTTACGCGCCGATCTTCTGCTTGACCTGGGCCAGCGAAGGGTTCGTGAGCGTCGAGCCGTCCGGGAACAGCACGGTGGGCACCGTCTGGTTCCCGCCGTTCGCCTTCTCCACGAAGGCGGCCGACTCCGGGTCCTGCTCGATGTTGATCTCGTTGTACGTGATGCCCTCACGGTCCATCTGGCTCTTCAGCCGACGGCAGTAGCCGCACCACGTGGTGCTGTACATCGTCACAGTGCCCGGCATGTCTATCGCGCTCCTCGGCGGTCGGGGACGGGTGCTCGCAGGAAGGGAACGTACGCGACCGCGCCGCCATTCCCGCGGGGGGTATCCGTCCGCACGTGACGCCTGCCGCATTAGTACGACTGCGGGTGCTTGCCTGTGGACAACCGGCTCACCCGTCTCCGGCGACCTGGCAGCATGGCCGTGTGACAGCAGCAACGCACTCCACGCTCTTCCCGCAGGCATCGGGCTCGGCCGACGCGGTGCTCGAAGGGCTCGACCCCGAGCAGCGCGAGGTGGCCACCGCCCTGCAGGGCCCGGTCTGTGTGCTGGCGGGCGCCGGCACGGGCAAGACACGGGCGATCACCCACCGCATCGCCTATGGGGTGCGCGCCGGAATCCTCCAGCCCTCCAGCGTGCTGGCCGTCACCTTCACCAACCGTGCCGCCGGGGAGATGCGCGGCCGGCTGCGCCAGCTCGGCGCCGCCGGGGTCCAGGCCCGCACCTTCCACTCGGCCGCCCTGCGCCAGCTGCAGTACTTCTGGCCGAAGGCGATCGGCGGCTCCATGCCCCGGCTCGTCGACCGCAAGATCCAGCTGGTCGCCGACGCGGCCGCCGCCTGCAGCATCCGCCTCGACCGGGGCGAGCTGCGGGACGTCACCGCCGAGATCGAGTGGTCCAAGGTCACCCAGACCGTCCCCGCCGACTACGCTGCCGCCGCCGCCAAGTCCGGCCGCGAGATCCCCCGTCACCCGGCCGAGATCGCCCAGCTCTACTCCGCCTACGAGGACGTCAAGCGCAGCCGCGCCGTCATCGACTTCGAGGACGTCCTGCTGCTGACTGTCGCCGTCCTCCAGGACCGGCACGACATCGCCGAGCAGGTCCGCGCCCAGTACCAGCACTTCGTGGTCGACGAGTACCAGGACGTCAGCCCGCTCCAGCAGCGCCTGCTGGAGCTGTGGCTCGGCGACCGGGAGAACCTGTGCGTGGTCGGCGACGCCAGCCAGACGATCTACTCGTTCACAGGAGCAACCCCGGACCATCTGCTCGACTTCCGCACCCGCCACCCCGGCGCCACCGTGGTCAAGCTGGTCCGTGACTACCGTTCCACCCCACAGGTCGTCCACCTGGCCAACGGCCTGCTCGCCCAGGCCCGTGGACGCGCGGCCGATCACCGCCTGGAGCTGATCTCCCAGCGTGCCCCGGGCCCCGAGCCCGGCTACACCCAGTACGACGACGAGCCCGCCGAGGCAGAGGGCGCCGCCCGCCGTATCCGAGAGCTCATCGACGCCGGTGTCCCGGCGAGCGAGATCGCGATCCTGTTCCGTACGAACTCCCAGTCCGAGACCTACGAACAGGCCCTCGCCGACGCCGGGGTGTCCTACCAGCTGCGGGGCGCCGAGCGGTTCTTCGACCGGCCCGAGGTCCGCAAGGCGGGCATCGCCCTGCGGGGCGCGGCCCGTTTCGGCGGCAACGACTCCCTGCTCGACGACGCGGTCGACCTCCCCTCCCAGGTGCGTGCCGTGCTCTCCGGCGAGGGCTGGACGCCGCATCCCCCGGCCGGGTCCGGTGCCGGCAGAGAGCGGTGGGAGTCCCTGGCCGCCCTGGTGAACCTGGCGGTGGACTTCGCCGCCGCCAGCCCCGGCGCCACCCTCGGCGACCTGGTCGCGGAGCTCGACGAGCGGGCGAACGCCCAGCACGCCCCGACCGTGCAGGGCGTCACGCTCGCCTCCCTGCACTCGGCCAAGGGCCTGGAGTGGGACGTCGTCTTTCTGGTGGGTGTGGCCGACGGCATGATGCCGATCACCTATGCGAAGACGGAGGAGCAGATCGAGGAGGAACGCCGGCTCCTCTATGTCGGCGTGACCCGCGCTCGAGAACAGCTCCATGTTTCCTGGGCGTTGTCCCGCTCGCCCGGCGGCCGCCCCAACCGCAAGCCCAGCCCCTTCCTCGACGGGCTGCGCCCCGGTTCGACCACCACCACCGCCGGCCGCGCCGCGACGGTCGGCGCCGGTGGCGTCGAGCGTGGCTTCACCACCAGTACCCCGGCCGTCCCGCCGAGACGCAGACAGCGCAGCCCGGCCCGCTGCCGAGTCTGCGGACGCACCCTCACCGACGCCGGCGAGATGAAGCTGATGCGCTGCGAGGACTGCCCCTCCGACATGGACGAGGGCCTCTACGAGCGGTTGCGTCAGTGGCGTGCGGAACAGGCCCAGCGCAGCGGTCAGCCCGCCTTCTGCGTCTTCACCGACAAGACGCTGATGGCCATCGCCGAGGCCGTGCCCGACGACGACGGCGAGCTGGCGCGGATCCCGGGCGTGGGCGTGCGCAAGGTCAACCGCTACGGCGCCGATGTGCTGGCCATCTGCGCAGGCCGGGAGGGGCCGGAAGAGGAAGACGAGGGCTGAAACCAACTCGTCGAAAAAATAGTTTGCGCATGCCCCAGCAATCCCCATAGGTTCTTAGCCACGGGGACGGAGGCCTTCTCGGAGGCCCCGATTCCGTGTTGTACTTGCATTTCCGTCGGGCTGGCTCACCGTCAGTCCCCTGAGACGCCGAGAGGAGGCGAGTCCAGTGATCAGCATCAACACCAGCTTCGACAGCACCGTGAAAATGACCGATCGCTCGGTCGTCGCCTCCCTGTGCATGCTCGGCGCCTCCAACCCGGGCACCGGTCTGTCCGGCATTCGTGCCGCGCGTCCGGCGTCCTCGGTGTCTCCTGCGGGCCTTCCCGTGAGCGAGCGCAATGAGCGACCGGTCATGGCACTGGAAGCGGCTGTAGTGGCACAGGCCAAGGCCTATGCCTTTGCGGCGACCGGTGCCGGATTCCGGAAGCAGACGACGCAGCACCACCAGATGTGGGCCTTCCGTGGGCCAGAACCCTGGAGTGATCCAGCCTGATTGATCAGGCCGGCGCCTTCAGGGCCGCGGAACCCCATCCGGGATCCGCGGCCCTTCTGTTTGTCCCCGACCAGGGACGGCGGAGCGAAGGGGCCTCGGGACAAGAAAAGAACCCGGTACCAGCCGACCACCGGCCCAACAGGGCCGGACCGACCAGACGAGGAAGACGAACCGTGCAACTCGAAGCGCACGCCCCGTCCGTACCGCCTTCCGACACGATCCCCAAGCCCGGCCTCACGGAGGACTCCACCTTGACCCCGCTCACCGCGCTCACCGCGCTGGACGACGCCATCGAGAACCTCGGCGTGCCCGTCCCCTGCCGTTCCTACGACCCGGAGGTCTTCTTCGCCGAGTCGCCGGCGGACGTCGAGTACGCCAAGTCCCTCTGCCGCACCTGCCCGCTGATCGAGGCCTGCCTCGCCGGCGCCAAGGAGCGGCGTGAGCCCTGGGGCGTCTGGGGTGGCGAGCTGTTCGTCCAGGGTGTCGTCGTCGCCCGGAAGCGGCCGCGTGGCCGCCCGCGCAAGAACCCGGTCACGGCATGAACACCGCAGGAACGATCGACCGCCCCCTCACGCACGACCCCAAGAAGCAGGCCCCGATGAAGCCGTCCACCAACGAGCCCGCCGGCTCCGCGATCGAAGACGTCACCACCACCGGCGCGATCGACTCGCGTCAGAACAGGACCCGAGAGATGCAACTCATCCCAGAAGCCATGGCTCGTGCGCATATGCACGAGCGCCTGTACGAGGCCGAGCAGGAACGCCAGGCCGTGCGCCTGGTGGCCGCTCGCCGGATGCAGCGCCGGGCGGAGCGCGCGTCGTTGCGCGCCCGCCGTGCGCTCGCCATGGCCGTCATGCAGTGATCGAGAACACCTGAAGCGGTGGCCTCCCGAACACGGGGGCGAGAGCTTTCCCGCGGGGGCCGGTCCGTCCGAACGGACCGGCCCCCGCGGTGCGTTGTGCCCGCCGATCCACCGGCCACGGCGATATCGTCACCCGGGTGACGAGTCTTCCCGGAGGCAGTGACAACAGCGATGCCGGCACGGAGCCGACCTCCCTCGTGTGCGCCCGCTGCGGCACCCGTGCCCCGGGTCCCCAGCCCACCTGGACCTGCTCCGTGGAGAACGGCACCCGCCACTACTTCTGCGACACCTGCTCCCGGGAGAACCTCAGAGCCATCGAGGGGCGGCTGGACTCGGCCTGGTGGTGAGCCCGGCTCACGCCCCGCCGCCGCTCACGCCTCCGCCGCCGAATCCTCCTCGTCCAGGATCTCCTCAGGCACGAACCCCGGCAGCCACTCCTCCAGTTCCTCGCGCAGTCGCACCGTCGCCCCCAACTGGCACAGCACGCCGATCGTGCTGAGGGTCACCCGGTGTATCAGCAGATACGCCGGAGGCAGATTGAGCTGCTTGCCCAACTGGTAGGCGGGGGAGCGCGGGTCGGCGACGCGGGCCGCCTGGCTGCGCATCCAGCCGCGGGTGAAGGTGAACTCGTCCACAAGGGCCGGTTCGATGATCGGCAGGAGATAGTCGAGGACGGCGTCTGGGTCCAGCTCTATCGATTCCTTGACGAAGCCTTCCCTGCACAGCAGTTCATAGACGGCGTCCGCCTCGCCGTCGAGCGTCATACGCAGGGAGTCGCCGATCGGAGTCGGCAGTCCGCCCGGGAGACGGTCCACCGTGCCGAAGTCCAGCACGCCCAGGCGCCAGTCGTCCTCGCCGTCGGGACCGCCGGGCAGGAGCCGGAAGTTGCCCGGGTGCGGGTCGGCGTGCAGGAGGCCGGTGCGGGCCGGGCCGGAGAAGAGGAAGCGGGCCAGGAGCTGGCCTGCCCGGTCGCGTTGGTCCTGGGTGCCGTCCGAGATGATCTCCGACATGGGGATGCCGTCCATCCACTCGGTGATCAGGACCTGCTCACACTGATGGACCACCTCGGGCACCACGACGTCCGGATCGTCCGTGAACTCCTCGGCGTGCGCCTGCTGAGCCTGCGCCTCCAGGTCGTAGTCCAGCTCCTCCGAGACCCGGTCACGCAACTCCGCGATGAGGGGCTTGATGTCCATCCCCGGGATGAGCGGACCCAACAGGCGGGCGAAACGGCTCAGTTGGTTCAGATCGGACAGCAGGGCTTCACCGGCGCCCGGGTACTGCACCTTGACCGCCACCTCGCGGCCGTCCTGCCACACTCCCCGGTGCACCTGGCCGATCGAGGCCGCCGCAGAGGGCTTGTCCTCGAACTCGAGGAACAGGTCGTGCCAGTCCTCGCCGAGCCGCTCCGAGAGCACGGCGTGCACGGTGCGCGTCGGCATCGGCGGGGCCGCGTCCTGCAACTTGGTCAGGGCCGCCCGGTAGGGCCCGGCGACCTCCTCGGGCAGCGCGGACTCGAAGACGGACAGGGCCTGCCCGAACTTCATCGCCCCGCCTTTCAGCTCGCCGAGGACCTTGAACAACTGCTCCGCGGTGCGCTGCTGCAGTTCGCGGCCGACGATCTCCGCGGACTCGCCGACGATCCGCTTGCCGAGTCCCCAGGTGGCCCGCCCGGCGAAGCCGAGCGGGAGCGCGGCGAGCTTGGCGGTCCGGGTGACCGCCTTCCGGGGAAGATCAGACATGCGCCCTCCAGGTCCCAGCCAGCCGCGCCGCGTGTGTCGTACGGCGAAACTCCTTCGACGGTTGTTGCTCTGCCATTGTCTCGTGTGACTCCTCGTCCTCCGAGGAGTGTGCCCCCTTAGCTTTCTCCGCGGCGCCGCAGGGGCATGCGGGATGGGCCCAGATCGGCCGCGCATGCCAGTGGAGGCCGGGCAGGGACACCTCCCAGCGGGCGCCGGCGGTCGACGGCAGATGGCCGTCCAGGAAGGCGAGCGCATGTGTGGCCGCGAGTCCGGCGACCGTGGTGGCCAGCGCCAGATCACAGGGTCCCACTTGCCGTTGTTTCCCTGAGCGCCACTGGGCCACCAGGCGTGGCCAGGCCGGATCCCGGTCCGTGCGCCCCTCGTGCAGACAGCCCGCACAGCTGGTCTCCCCGGGCAGGACGAGGGGGCCGACCACGCCGGTTCCCTCCACGACACCGGCATACAGATGAGGCGTGCCGGAGGTGATCAGCGGCTCGGCGGTGGCGGGGACGGGCGCGTGCACGCCGACTTCGTCCCGTGGTGCGAGGACGACCAGGGAGAATCCCGGGTCGCGGTCCTCCAGCGGGGACCGCGGGCCGCGGCGTGCCGGGCAGTCCGGTGCGGCCCGGCGTACGGCCCGGCGGGCCGCTTCGGCTCTGCGCTCGCCGATCGACTCCGCGGGCAGCCCACCCGGTGCGACGTCCCAGGGCTCGACGGTGCCGCCGTCGAGGGCGTCCACCTCGCCGACGCCGGCGCCCGACAGCAGGGCGGCGAGAACCGCGCCCACCCGGCCCGCGCCTCGCACCTGGACCCGCAAGGAGCGGCGGGCCGCCAGCTGCCGCATCGCGTCGCCCGGTGCGGAGGTGGTCAGGGTCAGGCAGGCCAGGTCGGGGCGCAGCCGGTCCAGGACCTCCTTCTTCTTGCGCAGCGCCTCGGCAGCCGGGCCGCCGCCTGTCGCGTCGTCGACGAGGCCGGACCGCGCCAGCCGCTCCACCAACTCGTCGACATGACCGTCCGGTAGATCCATTCGCCGGCCCTCTTCGCGCAGCAGTGGGAGTCCGCGCGTGCCGTTGAGTAGATCGAGAAAGCTTCCCGTCGCCGTGTCCATCGGACCCAGCGTCATCGCGTGCGCCGGTGTCATCCCGAACTGCACGGTGTTGAGGTCGCGCCAGCCGCGCCTGAGCGCGGGCTTCACCATCGGATGCATGTCAGGCCCCCGTAGCCCCGTGAAAGATCCCCGTACGTCCCCGTTCGTCGGAGAGGCGTGGTCAGTGCTCCGCCGACGAGTGCCAGCATGCCCGCCACCGCGGCCGGACGCCGAAAGTTGTCCACAGGCGGTGGATATTCTTCGTACAAATCAGACGCCCGGTGGGGGATCGGAATCGAACCGTCCCGGAGTCGGGACTTCCCCCATGTGCAGCGGGTAACGTCGGGGCGTGTCCGCCGACCCACTGCACCGCGCCGGAACTCCACAGCGCAGTACGACGAGCCCGCCGCCGAGCGGCCCGGGGGCGAGCGCGATCGAGGTGCGCCGGAGCGCCCGCAGACGCAGGACGGTCTCCGCGTACCGCGAGGGCGATCGCACCGTCGTGCTCATTCCCGCCCGGATGTCCGAGGCGGAGGAGCAGCGCTGGGTCAACGTCATGCTCGACAAGCTCGCCGCCCAGGAGAGCAAGCGGCAGCTGGGCGACGCCGACCTCGCCGAGCGGGCGGAACGGCTCTCGGACCAGTACTTCGGCGGTCGCGCCCGCCCCGCATCCGTGCGCTGGGTCACCAACCAGAACACCCGCTGGGGCTCGTGCACCCCGGCCGAGGGCAGTATCCGGCTCTCGCACCGACTGCAGGGCATGCCCGAGTACGTCGTCGACTACGTCCTGCTCCATGAGCTCGCGCATCTGCTGGTCCCCGGACACGGGCCCCGGTTCTGGCGCCTGCTGGAGGTGTACCCGCGGACCGAGCGGGCCCGCGGCTATCTCGAAGGGGTGGTCGCCGCCGACCGGCTGCCGCATCTGCCCGGCGCGCGCACCGAGTGACCACTCCTGCCGACGGGGCCCGAGGCGCCGCCGAAGGGTGATTGTGTACCGGGTCTGTACCGACTTCGTCCGGTGTCCGAGTTTGCAGTTAGCCTGACGCGACGCACTCGTATTCGGGATGGGGGACGGTCGTTACGCATGGCCAGGGAATTCCAACGCGGCCACAAGGCCAAGATCAGTGACCTCACCGCAGGCACGGATCTGTACGTAGGTGTGCAGATCTCGGGCCCCGGACTGAGCTTCGACATCAGCTGCTTCGGCCTCGACGCCGACGAACGGCTCTCGGACGACCGGTACTTCATCTTCTTCAACCAGCCGAAGTCCCCCGAGGAATCCATCCAACTGCTGGGGGCGCAGGCCGGCGACACGGAGTCCTTCCGGGTCACGCTCGACAGGATCCCGCCGCAGATCCAGAAGCTGTCCTTCACGGCGACGCTGGACGGCGACGGTCAGCTGTCGCAGATCGCTCCCGGATACATCCGCATCGTCGCCGGCGGCGAGGAAGTGGCCCGCTATCCCTTCAGCGGCTCGGAGTTCACCACCGAACGGGCCGTGATGCTGGGCGACTTCTACCTGAAGGACGTCTGGCGGTTCGCCGCGGTCGGTCAGGGCTTCGACGGCGGTCTCGACGCGCTGCTGAAGAACTTCGGCGGCGAAGTCCTCGAAGAGGAGACGCCCGAGCCGCAGCCGCAGGCCCAGACCGGTGCGGCTCCCGGTTTCGCGCCGCCCGCGCAGGCCACCGCGCCGCCCGCCTTCGGCGCCCCGTCCACCCCGGCACCCGCATCGGCGCCTCCGGCTCACCTCGCCGCGAAGAAGGCCCAGGCTGGGCGGAATAGCCCCCACGCACAGGCGTACGCCCGGAAGCAC
>NZ_JBFALC010000078.1:0-39719 GCF_040656035.1 Streptomyces sp. NPDC050211 | reverse complement strand
CCCGGCCCGCTCCGAGCCGGGGACGCGCGGGACGCGCGGGGTCGAGGTAGGGGCCGCTGCCCGCAGCGCGGGGGCGCAGCGACCGGGGCGGGGCGGACACGGAGGACGATGCTGCGTACATGGGCGAAACAGATCCCTTCGTGTGCCTGCGACGACAATGCGCTACCCGGCCCGGCCCCTCGGGTGCACCCTGGGGAATGTCCCTCGGCAACCGGGTCGGGGTGGCGCGTTCCTACCTGACACCCGTCGCCCAGTGGCACACCATCTGGCGCACCCTGGCGAACCCTGGCGAATAGTCGCCCGGCAAGTCTCACCGGGCTACTGTCAACTCAGCCGAGAACCTGGGGGCTTGACGTGAGCGGAGAACCCAACACCCGACTGTCGGACCTGTTCGGCCTGGCCGGCTGGTCCAAAGGTGAACTCGCGAGGCTGGTCAACCGGCAGGCGGCGGCCATGGGCCACCCCCAGCTGTCGACCGACACCTCCCGGGTGCGGCGGTGGATCGACATGGGAGAGATCCCGCGCGATCCCGTGCCGCGGGTGCTGGCGGCCCTGTTCACAGAGCGTCTCGGCCGTGTCGTGACCATCGAGGACCTCGGTCTGGTCCGGCACGGGCGTACGGGGAAACGGCAGAGCGGCGGGAGTGTGGAACATCCCGACGGTGTGCCGTGGGCGCCCGAACGGACTGCCGCGGTCCTCACCGAATTCACGGGAATGGACCTCATGCTCAACCGACGCGGCTTGGTGGGCGCGGGTGCCGCGCTCGCCGCGGGATCAGCACTCAGCAGCGCCATGCATGACTGGCTGCACACCGATCCGACCCTCTCGGCCGACGCTCCCGACATCGACAATCCCCTGCACGCCGACCCTGCTGGGTTCGACCGCTATGAGGCCGCCCCCATCGGGTCGCAGGAGATCGAGGAACTGGAGCGCTCGGTCGAGGTGTTCCGAGCCTGGGACGCGGCCCGCGGCGGCGGGCTGCAACGCAAGGCCGTCGTGGGTCAGCTCAACGAGGTGGGCGGCATGCTCGCCTACCGTCACCCCGATCACCTCCAGCGGCGCCTGTGGGGCGTCGCCGCCAACCTCGCCGTCCTCGCGGGCTGGATGTCGCACGACGTCGGCCTGGAGCCCACGGCCCAGAAGTACTTCGTCATCGCCGCCCATGCGGCCCGTGAGGGCGGCGACCGGCCCCGCGCCGGGGAGGCGCTCTCCCGAGCGGCTCGCCAGATGGTGCACCTCGGCCGGCCCGACGACGCACTCGACCTGATGAAGCTCGCCCAGTCCGGCTCCGGCGAAGAGGTGCTGCCGCGCACCCGGGCGATGCTGCACACCATCGAGGCCTGGGCACAGGCGTCGATGGGCAAGGGGCAGGCGATGCGCCGCACCCTCGGACAGGCGGAGGACCTCTTCGTCTCCGACCGGGGCGACGTGCCGCCGCCGAGCTGGATGCAGATGTTCAAGGAGGAGGACCTGTACGGCATGCAGGCCCTGGCCTACCGCACGCTGGCCGAGCACGAGCCGGGCGCGGCCGTGCACGCCCAGCACTATGCGGAGAAGGCCCTGGCCCTGCGGGTCGACGGGCGGCAGCGGTCGAAGATCTTCGACTATCTGTCCATGGCCTCCGCCTGCTTCATCTCCGACGACCCCGAACAGGCCGACAGGTACGCGCGGTTGGCCCTGATGTCGATGGGCTCCAACTCCTCCCATCGCACCTGGGACCGGCTGCGCCAGATGTACCGGCTCACCGCCGAGTACTCCAGCTATCCGAGGATCAGCGAACTGCGAGAGGAGATCAAGCTCGCGCTGCCGAAGCCGAAGGGCGGCAACAGCGCACGGGCATAGGTTTCATTCGGCCACCCGGGCGATGAGCACGCAGGCGTCGTCCTCGCGCTCGAACTCGCCCAGCTCCTCCACGACCGTCCGTACGCAGTCCTGTGCGGTGCGCGCCTCGCGGAAGCGGGGGGCCAGGTCGAGGAGCCGATGCACGGCCTCATCCCGGCTGCGCCTGGGCACCAGCCCGTCGGTGTACAGCACCAGCAGGTCGCCCGCATCGAGGGTCACTTCGGCCTGCTCGTAGGCGGCGCCCGAAGTCGCACCGAGCAGGACGCCGTCCGGCGCGTCCAATGGGCGCCCCGTCCCGTCGCGGAACAGCAGCGGGGCGGGGTGTCCTGCTTGCGCCCACGACAGCGTGCGAGTAACCGGACGGTAGCGGCAGCAGACGGCACTGCCCAGGGCCGGCTGCACGGTGGCGTCGAGCAACTGATTGAGCAAGGACATCAGCCGGCCGGGTTCGGTGCCCGCCATCGCCATCCCGCGCAGCGCGCCGAGCAGCATCGCCATGCCGGACGTCACGGCGACGCCATGTCCGGTCAGGTCACCCACGCTCAACAGCGTGTCGCCGTCGGCCAGTTGGATCGCGTCGTACCAGTCACCGCCGATCAGCGCGCTCGTCGACGAGGGGAGGTAGTGCGCCGCGAGGTCCAGGCTCTCGGCGCCCTGGTGCGGGAGTCGCAGGGAACCGCGCCACGGCGGCAGCACGGCCTCCTGCAACTCGACCGCCAGCCGGTGCTCGGTCTGCGCATGCTGCCGGTGGCGTTGCAGCGAGTCACGGGTCTCGCTCACCGCCCGCTGGCTGCGCCGCAGTTCGCTGACGTCCCGCAGCACGGCCCACATCGAGGCGGTGCTGCCGTCGGCGTCGAGCACGGGCTCGCCCATCATGTGCACGGTCCGTACGTCGCCGTCCGGGCGTACGACGCGGAACTCCCCGTCGATCGGCTTCGCGTCGACGAGGCAGTCGGTGACCATCGCCGTCAGCTTCGGCCGGTCTTCGTCGAACACCAGGGACGGGAGTTCGTCGAGGGTGAGCGGGGGAGCGGCGGGGTCGCGGCCCAGGATCTGGAAGAGCTCACCGGACCAACTGGCCTCGTCCGTCAGCAGGTTCCACTCGGCGCTGCCGACCCGGCTGAGCAGCGAGTCGCGCCGGGGAGCGGGCGGCACGGCACGGACCGCGGACACCGGCTCCGGCGCCATCGGCACGGGCGGTGGGCCTTCCCGCAGCTGCGCCAAGTGGGCGTCCAGGTCGTTGAGTTGGTGCAGTGCCAGGTCGTACAGGGCGCGCTGCCACCGGTCCTGCGGTTCCGATCCCTCGCTCTGCGCGTCCCGCCGTACGGCGTCCACGTCGCCCTTGAGCCGTCGCGTCTGCGATATGAGCGCGTCGACCGAGCCGCGTCCGGGCGGCTGGGCGGCTGGGCGGTCCGCAGAGAGATGGGACGGCATCAGGCACTCCGAGGGGGGACGGTACGACCAAGGCGGACGGAGGGACCGTTACGACTCTTGCACAGCCCGCGACGCGCTGTAAGGGATTTGGCAACACACGATACGGTGGTGCTCCTGGCATATGCCACAGTCTTCATGGCCTGCGTATGCGGTGCGAATGGAGTACGTCGCTAAAGGCGGCGAGTCGTAGGCGGTATACGTGACTTGACTGATCGTCGACGGGTTCGGGTCGACGTTCAGCTACGTGTTCGACGCGTGTTTGTTCTATGAATGGGGCCGATCATTCGGATGTGATGCAGGTCACACCATTGATTCGGGGTTCCCCGTAATGCAAACGGCGTCTGAGGGGTCGTAAGAGACACCGGCACAACGGGCCGACCTCTCACCCGCAGTGGAGACCGACCATGGACATCAGCTTCGAGCAGCCCGCACGCGCCCTCCTGATCACCGCCGAGGAGGAGGAACTTCCTGTCTCCGCCACGCTTCGCTATACCGCCGCGGACCCACTGGCCGTGCATATCGACTTCCCGCCCGAGGCCGCACTCGACGGTGAGTGCGTCACCTGGACCTTCGGGCGGGCCCTGCTGGAGGCCGGTCTCCGCGGCCCGGCGGGCAGCGGCGACGTGCACATCTGGCCGTGCGGCCGGGACCGGACGGTCATGGAGTTCCACTCGCCGTACGGGCTGGCGCTGCTCCAGTTCCGCACACCCGCCCTGCGTCGTTTCCTGCTGCGGACGTACGCCGTGGTCGCGTCGGGGCAGGAGGACGTCGGCGCGGCCGTCGACCGCGGGCTGAGCGCGCTGTTCGGGAGTGTCTGACCGCCTCAATGGCCGGCGTACAGGTCCGGGCGTGGGGCGAGGTCCACGGTCGTGCGGTCGCCGGTCTCCAGTGACCGGACCCCGGCCTCGGCGACCACCGAGGCCGCATAGCCGTCCCAGGCGGCGGGACCGGTGACCCGGCCCTGCCGGGTGGCGTCGACCCAGGCCTGCACTTCGCGGCCATAGGCGTCGGCGAACCGAACGAGGTAGTCCTGGGGGACGTCTTCGCGGGCACCGCCGTCGGCGGTGACGAGCATGGTGTGCCCCTCGCCGATCCGGGCGCTGCCCCGCTCGCAGACGGCCTCGCAGCGCACCTGGTAGCCGAAGCCGCAGTTGACGAAGACCTCCACGTCGACGAGGGCGCCGTGCTCGGTCTCGAAGAGCACGAACTGCGGGTCCAGCAGCCCCTCGGGAGCGTCGGCGGAGGACCGTGGACGCAGCACGGTCACCGCGGTCAGCTCCTGGCCGAGCAGCCAGCGGGCGGCGTCGATCTCGTGCGAGACAGAGCTGTTGATCAGCATCGCGGAGGTGAAGCCGGGCGGGGAGGACACGTTGCGATGGGTGCAGTGCAGCATCAGTGGACGCCCCAACCGTCCGCCGTCCAGCAGCGACTTGAGCTGCCGGTACTCGGCGTCGTACCGCCGCATGAACCCGATCTGCGCCAGCCGCCGCCCGAGTCGCGCCTCCGCCTCCACGACGCGGAGCGCTCCCGTGGAGTCCGGCACCATGGGCTTCTCGCACAGCACCGGAAGCCCGCGCGCGAACGCCGCGAGCAGCGCCTCCTCGTGTGCCGGGCCGGGCGAGGCGATCAGTACGGCGTCGACGCCGGGCGCATCGAGCGCGGCCGCCGTCTCGGCATGCACCGCGACCCCGTCGATCCCCGCCACCGCCTCCTTGGCCCGCGCGGTGTCGGGGTCGGCCACGGCGGCGACACGCGCGCCGCTCACCACGTACTCGAGCCGACGTATGTGGTCGGCCCCCATGTGCCCGGCACCCAGTACCGCCACGCCCAACAGGTCTCCCACGTGCGCACTCCCTTGTCGCCGACTGTCCCCGGCGAAGGGTAGACGCGGAGGCGCCGGAGCGTCAGTAGCGCAGGACGCCCGCGATCCCGTGGGCGTCCCGCAGCGTGCCGTCCGGTACGAAGCGGACCTCGGCGCCGGTCTCCAGGCACTGCTCGACGATCTCGTCCACGATGTCCTCGCGGGCGTCGAGGTCGCCGCTCTCGGCCGGGACCAGGTGATCGCCGTCGTCGCGGACCGTCGCCCGGTAGTTCTCCTCGACGGCGAGCAGCCGCACCCGTGCCTCGCGGGCGTTCTGCCAGACCTCGTCGAGGCCGGCCGCGAACGCCCGCCGCCCGCGCGCCGATACGAGTTCCCGCGCGACTTCGTCGGTGCTCTTGCGGTCCTGGGCGGCGACGATCGGCCGGACCGCCTGCCAGACGGCCTCGTGCGTGCCGTGGGCGAGGCCGCCGTGCGGGACATGCACGGCGTCCTTGGTGACCGTTCCGATCTCGTCCAGCGCGGACAGCGCCGCCTGCTCGCCCGTGATGTACAGCGGGCGTGCGTCGTCCTTGAGGACCGCGCTCATCGCGGTGTCGGCGTCGCGCAGGAAGTGGCGGGTGCCCTCGTCGCGGAAGGTGCTCGGCAGATCGCCGATCCGCTCCTGCCGCTCGGCGTCGAAGTTGTCGAAGGACCGGGTCAGCGGGAAACCGCCGGCGCGGACCTCGGTGACCCGGTCCGTGCCGCCGCTCCACAGCGTGACGCGGTCGGCGGAGACCGACAGCACCCAGAACGGCCGCTCGGCCGCCTGCGCCGAGACGAGGTTCCGGGTCAGGAAGGTGTCGGCCAGCACCACCCGCTCGGGCACCGGACGGGCGAGCGACCACACCTGGTGCTCACCCGGCGCGGCGAAGATCACCAGGCCGTCCTCGGCATGCGTGAGGTCGACCTCGGCGAGGGCCTGGTCGAGCTGTCGTTCGACGTCGGCACGCCGGTCCCGGCTGACCGCGGGATCGGACTCCAGCTGCTTCTTGGCGGCGGCCACGACATTGCGCAGCCGTACCGGGTCCTGGGCCTTCTCCGGCTCACGGCGGTGCGTCGGCGTCAGCACGGACACCGCCGGATAAGGGCGCGGACGGCGCAGCTCGGTGAGGGTCGCGGGGCTGAGTGCGTGCTCCATATCAGCACGATAGGCCCGATTCACCGATCGGGCACTTGGGGTAACTCGGCCGGACATCAGGAGTTGATTCGCTGTTGGCGCTCTGAGCCGGCCTTCAGTCGTCGTCGTCATCCGAGCCGCAGGAGCTGCCGCTCGCGGGCAGGGAGCCGTAGAGCAGGAAGTCGTCGACCTTCTTGTGCACGCACTTGGAGGAGGCGTATCCGGTGTGCCCCTCGCCCCTGTTGTCGAGCACCACGGCCGAGGAGCCCAGCCGCTTCGCCGTCTCCGTGGTCCAGCGGTACGGCGTCGCCGGGTCGCCGCGGGTGCCCACGAGGAGCATCTTCGGGGTGTCGACGTCCCGCACCTTCTTGCGGATGTAGTCGGTGCCCTTGGGGCGGCCGTAACACATGAGTGCCTCCGTGAGGCGGTACTCGCCGAAGACGGGGGAAGCCTCCTCGTACTCGGTGCGCAGCCGGTCGAGGTTCTTCGTGATCCAGTCGGCGGTCGGGCGGTCGGGGTCGTCGGCGCAGTTGATCGCCATCAACGCGGCCGGCAGGTTGTCGAAGGGGACGTCCTCCTCGTCCGCGAGGTCGCCGTCGTCGTTCCGGGCCATGCCGCCGCCGGTGAGGGCGAGGAGGCCCCGGGCGTCGCCGTCCTCGACGAGCGAGGCGATGGCACGCTCCAGCGTGGGCCACATGTCCCTGCTGTACAGGGCCTGGCTGAGGGCGGCGACGAGGTCCTGCCCCGTGAAGGAGTCGCCGAAGTCGGTCGGCACCGGATCCTCGTCGAGCGACTCGACGAGGGTCACGACGTGTTCCCGGGCGGTGCGGGAGTCGGTCCCGAGCGGACAGGCGACGTCGTCCTCGGCGCACCACGCGACGAAGGCGTCCAGCGCGGTCTGCTGCCCCTCCGCGCCCACGAGCGCCTGCTCGGTCAGCGGCTCCGTGAGCGTGTCCACGCCGTCGAGCACCAGACGGCCGACCTTGTCCGGGAACTGCGCCGCGTACACGGCGCCGAGCCGCGTGCCGTACGAGAAACCCAGGTAGTTGAGCTTCTTGTCGCCGACGGCCTGGCGTATGACGTCCAGGTCGCGCGAGGCGTTCACGGTTCCTATGTGGGGGAGCACGGGGCCGGAGTGCTTCGCGCACTGGGCGGCCGCCTGCTTCAACTGCTTGAGGACCGCCCGCGGATCATCGGTGAGGTCCGTGCCCGTACCCATCGCCTCCGAGGCCTCGTCGGAGCCGTCGCCGCAGCTGACCGGGGAGGATCTGCCGACGCCGCGCGGGTCGAAGGAGACCACGTCGTATCCGTCGGTGAGCTCCATGAAGTCGTCGCCGCCGAAGGCGAGTTGGGGGACGCCGGGGCCGCCCGGGCCGCCGAAGTTCAGCACCACCGAGCCGCGCGGCTTGCCGGTGGCCCGGTAGCGGGCGAGCGCCAGGTCGAGCGTGCCCGACTTCGGCTTCGCGTAGTCGAGGGGGACGGTGACCTTGCCGCACTGGAGGTCCTTCGGCATCGACTTGCTCTCGCACTTCGTCCACACGACCTTCTGCCGGTAGAACCGCGTCAGTTCGGACTCGGTGTCGCGTACGGCCACCGCCGGCAGCCCCGCCGCCAGCACGGCCAGCCCGACCGCGCCGGTCAGCGTGGAGCGCCGGAGTCTGAGGCGCGTCGTCAGCTTGGCCAGCATGCATGCCTCCAGAGGCGCTCGCCGGGGACCGGAATTGGCGCCTCCGCTCACGATAGGCGGCCCCCGGAACCGACGCCTCCGGACGAGCGTGATCGCCTGGAGTGCCCTATCCTGTGCGCCCCTCGACGCATAGTGCGGCTTTGCCGACAGTTCGATAAGTCTGCCGCTCGATGGGGTGAAAGGCCGATAAGCCATAACTCGGATGGTTCGTCTGCGTTTTATCCGGTGCGGGCGAGTGCCCGCGACCATGTCTGGAAGGCAGGGAACCTATGAGACGGGTTACCCGAAACGGTGTGATCGCCGTCGCCGCCGCGTCCGGCGCGATGGCAGTGACAGTGCCCGCGTACGCCGACTCCGCGGCCGAGGGTGCCGCGGTCGGCTCGCCCGGGTTGATCTCCGGCAACACCATCCAGCTCCCGGTGCACGTGCCGGTGAACGTGTGCGGGAACACCGTGAACGTGGTGGGGCTCCTCAATCCGGCCGCGGGCAACGAGTGCGCCAATGAGAGCGGGGGCGAGAAGCGGGGTGGTAGTCCCGGCGGAGCCGCCGCGGAGAGCCGCGGAAAGGATTCGCCGGGTGTGCTGTCCGGCAACGGTGTGCAGCTCCCGGTCCACCTCCCGGTGAACGTCAGCGGCAACACCGTGAGCGTGGTCGGGGCCGGAAACGCGGCCACCGGCAATGAGTCCGTGAACACCTCGGGCGGCTGGCCCGACCGCCCCTCGACGCGCCCGGCCCCCAGGCCGGCCGTGCCGGACACTCCCCCCAAGGCGGTCCCGCCCGCTCCACGGGCCCCCGTGGCGGCCCTCGCCGACACGGGATCCGACGGGATGCTCCCCGCGGTCGCGGGCAGCGCCGCACTGATGCTGGGCGGAGCCGTCCTGTACCGGCGTTTCCGCGCCAAGGCGGCTCACTGACCGGGACCTCCCGGTGACGGACGGCCCCACCGGACCCGTGATCGGTGGGGCCGCGTGTCAGCCGCGCCCGCGGTAGAACCGCCGGTGCAACTCCCGTACCTCCTCGGCCAGTTCAGGCACCGGACCGGCCACCGCCACGCCGGGCGCCACCTCGTTGACCGGCAGTGTCCGCACCGGAGGCGCGGGGACGTCCAACTCGGCCAGCCATGAGGCGAGTTGCTCGGACGAGGCGACGTACACGATGCGGCCGAGGCCCACCCAGGCGTGCGCGGCCGCGCACATCGGGCAGTGCTCGCCGGAGGTGTACACGGTGGCGGCGGCCCGCTCCTGAGGGGTCATGTGCGCCGCGGACCAGCGCGCCAGCTCGAACTCGGGGTGCCGTGTGCGGTCGCCGGAGGCCACCCGGTTGTGGTCCTCGGCCAGCACCGCACCGCCCGCGTCCACTAGGACCGAGCCGAACGGCTCGTCCCCCGCCCCCAGCGCCTCGGCCGCCAGCTCCACGCAGCGACGCAGATACGGCAGCTCGGTGTCCTTCACGACCATGGCGTACGACCTCTCCCGTGACGTGATCTTCACACCGAAGCCTATGGTCGGCGGCGCACGGCCGGGAAGGCGTGCCGTCGGCCGAGCGCCACCGCGGCGAGGGCGGCCGGCATCGATCCGCGCGATCCTGCCGCCGCGTTGCCGCATCGGCCGCATCCAGGGCCCGGATCGACTGCCTGGCCCGCACCCAGGACCGGCTGAGCGCGTATCTGGACGCGGTGAGCGGGATGTCGCCGTATCGGAACGCTAAAGCGGTTGCCACCAGGGCATCCCGGTGCTGGAGTGAACACATGGATCATGTCGGTGTGCTCGCCCTGTTCGACCGGGCCATGCGTGAAGGTGCCCAGCCGGACACTCCCGACGCCCGGGTCGAGCGAGCCGGACGCGTGGTGCGCCAGGTGTCCACGCCGCGGGGCTGGAACGGCGTCGTGTGGTCCGACCTGGACGAGGCGAGCGCGGACGCGGCGATCGCCGAGCAGATCGCCTACTTCTCCGGCCTCGGCCGCGAGTTCGAGTGGAAGCTCTACGGCCACGACCTGCCCGTCGACCTGGGACAGCGGCTCAGAGACGCCGGGTTCACGGCCCAGCCGGAGGAGACCCTGATGATCGGCGAGGTCGCCGATCTGAACCTCGACGCCGAGCCGCCCGAGGGCATCCGCATCCTGCCCGTGACCGACCGGGCCGGCGTGGACCTCGTGGCGGATGTGCATGAGAAGGCGTTCGGCACGGACGGCACCCGGATGCGGGACCAGTTGCTCGCCCGGCTCACCGACGACCCCGACTCGGTCGTCGCCGTTGTCGCCCTCGCCGGTGACACGCCGGTGAGCGCGGCCCGGATGGAGATGGTGCCGGGCAACCGGTTCGCCGGGCTGTGGGGCGGCGGCACCGTCGAGGAGTGGCGTGGCCGTGGTATCTACCGTGCGCTGGTCGCCCACCGGGCGCGGGCCGCCGTGGACCGTGGCTACCGGTATCTCCAGGTCGACGCCATGAGCCAGAGCCGCCCGATCCTCGAACGGCTGGGCTTCCAGCCGCTGAGCACCACGACGCCGTACGTGTACGTTCCGTAGCGCGCGTAGATGGTCAGATCAGGCGGTCAGGTCAGGCCGAACGTGTCCGCCAGCGAGTCCATTTGGGCCGTGAGCAGGGTGCCTCCGTCGTGCCCCATGCCGTCGAACTGACCGGACACCTCCAGGCCGACCACCCCGTGCATGTGCGACCAGGCGAGCACGGCACCGGCCAGCGCGGACCCCGGGTCGACGGCGGGCGCATGCAGGCGTACCCACTCCGATACCTGTGTCTCCGCGTCGGCCCAGGCTTTCATCTGCGTCACCACGGGTCGTACGGCCGACGACGGCTCGGCCCCGTCGAAGGCGGTCAGGAACGGCCCGAGCACTGCCCGCGCGCTGTTGACCGTCTCCGGGGGCGCGGTGTACCCGGGGACGGGCGTGCCCTGGATCAGCAGATAGCGGTGCGGCTGCGCGACCGCCCAGTTCCGGCACGCCGTCGCCAGGGCCCGTAGCCGCTCCCGCGGTGAGGTGGCCGCGGGCAGTGCCTCCGCTGCCTCGGTGACGGCGGCGGACAGATCGGCGTACGCGTCCCGGATCAGGTCGGTGAGCAGCGCGTCCCGGCTGTCGAAGTAGCGGTAGAGGGCCGGTCCCGACAGCCCCACCTCCTTGGCGATCCGCGTCAGCGCCACGGCCCCCGTACCGCCCTCGGCCAGCTGCCGGAGCGCGATCTCCTTGATCTCCGCCCGCGTCTGCTCGCGATAACGCGCCCTCGGGCTCTGTGTGCTCCCGGTCACGGGCGACTCCCCTTCTCGACGTCGCGACACACCTTAACGAAGGTCCGAGTGTCCCACTGTTGTGATGGTAAATCGAAAGAGTTATAGTCTCTAACAGAAGTGATGGTGAATTACGAAGAGGAGAGGTCACTCATGTCCGGCACTCAAGAACCCCGCACCCTGCACACCGTCCTCGGCTCCGGCCCCGCCGGAACCGCTCTCGCCCGCGAACTGGTACGCCGCGGTCACTCCGTGCGTCTCGTCGACCGCAAGGGCGACGGGCCCGCGATCGAGGGAGTCGAGCGGTACGCCGCCGACGTCAGCACCGCCGAGGGTGCGCGCGAGGCCATAGCCGGTGCCGCCGTCGTGTACCACTGCGTCAATGTCGGCTATCACCTCCAGGTCGAGGTGATGCCCCGCGTCCAGGACGCCGTCCTCGGTGCCGTGGAAGCCGCCGGTGCGCGGCTGGTCGTACTCGACACGCTGTATCCGTACGGCGAGACCGGGGGAGCGGTGATGACCGAGGACACCCCGTGGAAGGCGACGACCCGTAAGGGCCGGATGCGTGCCGAACTCGACGAGAAGTACCTCGCCGCGCACCGCGAGGGCCGGGCCAGGGTGGTCCTCGGGCGATCCGCCGACTTCGTCGGACCCGGCGTGATCAGCTCCACCCTCGGCGGAGCGGTGTTCCCCCCGGCGCTCACCGGCGGTGAGGTCCCCGGACTCGGGGACATCGACCTGCCGCACAGTTACACCAGCATCGGCGACGTCGCCGCGGGCCTCGCGACCCTGGGCGAGCACCCCGAGGGTGACGGCCGTGTCTGGCATCTGCCCACGGCGCCCGCGGTCAGCACCCGCGAGATCCTCACCATGATCGAGCAGCGGGTGGGCCGCCCGCTGACCATCGTGACGGTCGACGAGCCCCGCCCCTTCGGCCCGTTCGACGAGGAGTTCATGGCCGAGTACGCGGAGATGTTCTACCAGCACACCGAGCCCCAGATCATGGACTCCTCCGCCTTCGAGCAGGCCTTCGGTACGGCTCCGGCGCCGCTCGAGGAGACGGTGGACGCCACGCTGACCTGGTACCGGGAGTGGCTGGCGAGCCGGTGAGACGCGCGTCGTTGCGCGGGACGCGGCTGCGGCAGCCTCAGGAAGCAGCCGCGTCCCGGCACTGCTTTCCCTGTCCAGGTCCGCTCCTCAGCGGCGGACCTTCGTCCGGTCCAGCGCGGCCACGCCGACCGCTGCCAGGCCGATCTGGATGAGCCACTCGATCCAGTCGACGCCGTCCGTGTCGCCCACGTCGAAGGCGTTCGCGAGGGCCGAACCGAGCAGCGCGGCCGCGATGCCGACGAGGATCGTCCAGAGGATTCCTATGCGCTGGCGACCTGGGACGACGAGCCGCCCCAGGACACCAATGATGATGCCGATGACAATGGCACTGATGATGCCCGAGATCTCCATTTCCGCCCCTCTTGTCGGAACCCCCGCTGCTGAGCAAGTTCCCGCTTAAGGCGGAGACAGTCCGTGCCAGGCGTCACGAAGCCTGAAGCGTGGCCGCATGCAGCGCGTCCCTCGGTTGACATGCAGGCAATTGCCTGCATAACTTTGAGTGTGCGATCAGAGAGCGATCCGGCGATGGACCGGGTTTTCAAGGCGCTGGCCGACGACACGCGCAGGCGGCTGCTGGACCGGCTGCATGAGGACAACGGGCTCACGCTCGGCGAGCTGTGCGAGCGCATCGACATGAGGCGCCAGTCGGTGACCCAGCATCTGGCCGTCCTGGAGGCCGCGAACCTGATCAGCACGGTGCGGCGGGGGCGGGAGAAGCTGCACTACCTCAACCCGGTCCCGCTCCATGAGATCCAGGAGCGGTGGATCGACAAGTTCGAGCGCCCGCGCCTGCGTGCGCTGGGCGCCCTGAAGCGACGAGCCGAGGAAGCCATGACCGACAAGCCCAGCTATGTGTACGTCATCTACATCGAAAGCACACCCGAGAAGGTCTGGGACGCCCTCACCGACGCCGACCTGACCGGCGCCTACTGGGGCCACCGCAACGAGTCCGACTGGCAGCCCGGCTCCCGCTGGGCCCATGTCCGCACCGATGGCTCGGGGATCGCCGACGTCGTCGGCAAGGTCGTCGAGAGCGACCGCCCGCGCCGCCTGATCACCAGCTGGGGCGATCCCGAGAAGGAGGGGCAGGAGGACACGCACTCCCGCGTCACCTTCGACATCCAGCCGCACGCCGACATCGTCAAGCTCACCGTCACCCACGAGGACCTCGCCGACGAGGGCGAGCTGGCCGATGTCTCCTCCGGCTGGCCGGCGGTGCTGTCCAACCTCAAGTCGCTCCTGGAGACCGGCAGCCCGCTGCCGCAGGAGCCCTGGTCGGTGCCGGGCCTCTGAGAGGGCAGGGGAAGGCCGGTCCGCGTGACGCGGACCGGCCGGATACTCGTCCTTCCTTGCGGTGTCTATGGCCTCGGGGCGCTCCTCGCCGCCGTACCGGCGCACGTCAGCCCGAGGATCACGGCCAGGGCGCCGATGATGATGTTGTTCCACACGACGCCGGCATCGGGGCTGTCGCCCACGATCCACGGCGAGACGATCATCCACACGCCGAGCGCGCAGAAGGCCCAGCTCAGGCCGTACATGCGTTCCGGAGCGCGGGTGAATCCGAGAGCCAGCAGGCCGATCGCGATGCCGATCACCAGGTTGTGGGGCACAAGATCGGGCTGGCTGGTCGTGTAGTGGACTATCCAGGGGGATACAGCGCAGTACAGACCGAGCAGGAACACCGGTCCGTCCACGAGCGCCACATCGCGACCGCCGAGCATACGGGCGTAGCGATCCCGCATTTCGGTTGCATCAGGGTGGCTGGTTATGTCACCTCTGGTGGGCGAGACGTTGGCCATGACTCGTCTCCTTTGACTTCACAGGCCTGACCGCGTCTGGTGCGGTGTGCGGTAAGCGCCGCGCACACCCATTCTGCGCTTATTTCTTCTTTATGTGTAGTGGTCTGGGCTGCGGCAACGCTGTGGCAACCCGGCTCGCGTCGCCGGCGAGCGGGCGGTGAATGATCGCGCCCCATCGGCCGACACGTTCGTGAAATTCAATGGCCGCGATACGAGAACGGTCGGGTTTACCTTGACGGCCTCGACGAGCGGCTGCCACGATCGAGAACATGATGATGCGACTGGACCTCACGCGGCGACGCCATGTCGACCTCGCGCGCGTCTCCAGCGCCTCCTGTTGCGCCGCGGCCTGATCGCCTCCCTGCGATCCGCCGCGCTTTCTTCTTTTCTCGCCTGAATTCTCCCTGCTCGCGCACTCATTGAATTCGGCGTGCCCGAAAGCATTCCGTAGCTCCAGCACCTCGGCCTGCTCTGATCGGAGATCCCGGTGTCCCTCACGTTCCACTGGTTCCTGCCCACCAACGGCGACAGCCGTCATGTCGTCGGCGGCGGCCATGGCTCTCCCGCCACCGCATCCGGACGGGACCGGCCGCCGACCGTCGGCTATCTGAGCCAGATCGCCCGCGCCGCCGAGGACTTGGGCTTCGTCGGCGCGCTCACGCCGACCGGCGCCTGGTGCGAGGACGCCTGGCTGACCACCGCGATGGTCAGCCAGAACACCGAGCGCCTGAAATTCCTGGTCGCCTTCCGGCCTGGCTTCGTCTCGCCCACGCTCGCCGCGCAGATGGCGTCGACCTTCCAGCGGCAGAGCGGCGGACGGCTGCTCCTCAACGTCGTCACCGGCGGCGAGAGTCAGGAGCAGCGGGCCTACGGCGACTTCCTCGACAAGGACGCCCGTTATCGCCGTACCGGTGAATTCCTGCGGATCGTACGGGAGTTGTGGGACGGCAAGACCGTCGATCTGGACGGCGAGTTCCTTCACGTCGAGGACGCCAAGCTGGCCCGCGTGCCGGATCCCGTTCCCGAGGTGTACTTCGGCGGCTCCTCGCCCGTCGCCGGCGAGATCGCGGCCCGGCACGCCGACGTGTACCTCACCTGGGGCGAGCCGCCTGCCCAGGTGGCCGAGAAGATCGCCTGGATCAGGGGACTGGCCGCCGAGCAGGGCCGCACACTGCGCTTCGGTATCCGGCTGCACGTCATCACCCGTGACACCTCCGCGCAGGCCTGGGCGGAGGCGAACCGGCTCCTGGAGGGCTTCGACGCGGAGACCGTGCGGGCCGTCCAGGCCGGGCTGGGCCGCAGCGAGTCCGAAGGGCAGCAGCGGATGCTCGCGCTGCACGGCGGGAGCCGGGACGGTCTGGAGATCCACCCCAACCTGTGGGCCGGGATCGGGCTCGTGCGCGGCGGAGCGGGCACCGCCCTGGTCGGCAGCCACGACGAGGTCGTGGCGCGCATCGAGGAGTACCACGCCCTGGGCATCGACGAGTTCGTCCTCTCGGGCTATCCGCACCTGGAGGAGGCGTACTGGTTCGGCGAGGGCGTCCTGCCCCGGCTCGCGGGGCGGGGGCTGTGGCGGCATCCGTACGGAGAACAGGCGGCCTCTCCGGCGCAGGTGCCGTTCGCGAGCTGAACCTCAGCGGGCCAGCCGGTCGAGGTGCGCCTTGCGCACCCCGGCCGTCTGCCCCTGCACCAGCAGGAACATCCCCTCGCGCGCCAGCCGTTGGGCCGGGCTGCGCAGGTCCATGGCGCGTCCGCCTCCGGCGACGATCGCGGCGGTCGTCGCGGCGCGCATCAGGTCGTACGCCCGTGTCTTGAGGGCCAGCCGTTCCTCGACGTGCTCGTGGGGCACGGGGTGGTCGGCGAGGGCGTACGCCTCGGAACGCACCTCGTCGAGGCGGGCGCGCAGAGCGGATGCCGTCTCCGTATCCGCGTCGAGCAGGGCGAGTGCCGCGTACGCGATTCCGAAGACGGCCGGGTTGGTGTTGGCGGCGCGGGGCAGGTCGATCTGCGCGAACTTCTCGTGTGGCGTGCGGAGCACCACCGCCTCGTCGGGCAGCCACAGCCCGGTCAGCCGCAACGACACGGTGCGGGCGGCGGTGAGTGCCGCGAGCCGCATCGGGTCCGACGGGTGCAGCCCGGGCTGCTCGCGTGCCTCGGTGAACGCGAACACCACCTCGCCCGCGTCCGTGACACCGGCGAGCAGCATCACGTCGTTGAGCCCCCAGCCGGTGTACCAGGGCACGGTGCCGTCGAAGCGCCAGCCGCCGCGCTCGGCGGTGGCCCGCACCGGGATCCGCGGGAAGGCGCGGACGTGCGCGTAGGCGATCCCGGCGAGCAGTTCCCCGGTCGCCAGGGGGCTGAGCAGCCGCTCCCGGACGGGCAGTCGGGAGTCGGCGAGGAGTTTCACCGGCGTGTAGTGCTGGGTCTGCACGAACCAGGTCGAGCAGCACGCCCCGGCCAGGACCTCCGCGATCTCCCGGGCCACCGCGGCGGGCGCGGCCGAGCCGCCGTACTGCTCGGGCGCGCTCACCCCGAGCAGCCCGGACCGCTTGACCGCCTCGATATGGCTCATCGGCACGTCTTCCCGGTCGACGCGCTCCGCCTCAGGCGCCAGGACCTCGGCGGCGAGCTGTCGGGCACGGGCGACGAGCGGGTGGGATGTGGTGGTCATGGACAAGATTCTTCCGGTGTCGTGGCGCGGGGTGTCGATCCGGGGGCCTGCCGTTCGTGTAGGAGGTGAGAGAACGCCACGACGCCTGGGAGGCCGTCATGAAGTACTACCTGCTCAGCGTGATGCAACCGGTGGGGGAGCCGCCCGCCCCGGAGATCCTCGCCGAGATCGGCAAGAGGCTCGATGTCTTCCACCAGGAACTGCGTGCGGCGGGCGCCTGGGTGTTCGCCGGGGGACTGCACGGCCCGGAGTCCTCCACCGTGCTGCGGCCTCGCGACGGCGACGTCCTGGTCACCGACGGCCCGTACGCCGAGGGCAAGGAGATGCTCGGCGGCATCTGTCTGATCAAGGCACCCGACCTGGACATGGCCCTGGAGTGGGGGCGCAAGGCGGCGCTGGCGACCACGCTGCCGATCGAGGTGCGCCCCTTCATGCACGAACCCGAGGACTGATGGCTCCTGATGTAGAGGCCGTCTTCCGCGCGGAGTACGGCCGCGCGGTCTCCGTCCTCGTCCGCTTCCTCGGCGACATCGACCTCGCCGAGGAAGCGGTCCAGGACGCGTTCACCACGGCCGTACAGCGGTGGCCGGAGACCGGCGTCCCGCCCAGCCCCGCCGGGTGGATCGTCACCACCGCCCGCAACCGGGCGATCGACCGGCTGCGCCGCGAATCCTCCCGGGAAGCCCGCCACGCCGATGCCGCTCTGCTGCACGCCCCCGACACACCGGCCGAGGAGGGACCCGTGCGTGACGACCGGCTCCGCCTCATCTTCACCTGCTGCCACCCGGCGCTGGCGCTCCAGGCTCAGGTCGCCCTCACACTCCGGCTGCTCGGCGGGCTCAGCACCGACCGGATCGCCCGCGCCTTCCTCGTCCCCGAGCCGACCATGGCCCAGCGCCTGGTCCGGGCCAAGGCGAAGATCCGGGACGCCCGGATCCCGTACCGGGTGCCCCGCGACGCCGACCTTCCCGACCGGCTGAACGGCGTTCTGGCCGTCGTCTACCTGATCTTCAACGAGGGGTACGAGGGTTCACCCGAGCTGTGCGCCGAGGCCGTACGCCTGGGTCGGCTGCTGGCCGAGCTGATGCCGGACGAGCCCGAGGTCACCGGCCTGCTCGCCCTGATGCTGCTGATCGAGTCGCGCCGGGCCGCCCGGCAGGACGAAGCCGGTGCGCTGGTGCCGCTGCCCGAGCAGGACCGAGACCGCTGGGACCGTGACCTGATCACGGAGGGACAGACACTGGTCCGCCGCTGTCTGCGCCGGAACCAGCCGGGCCCCTATCAGATCCAGGCCGCGATCCAGGCCGTGCACAGCGACGCGCCCACCGTCGACGCCACCGACTGGAGCCAGATCCTGCAGCTGTACGACCAGCTGATGGCACTGGTCCCCAGCCCGGTCGTGGCCCTCAACCGAGCCGTCGCGGTCGCCGAGGTGACCGGCCCCGCGGCGGCGCTCGCCCTCGTCGACACCCTCGACCTGGAGCGCTACCACGTCTTCCACGCCGTACGGGCCGACCTGCTGCGCCGCCTGGACCGCACCGCCGAAGCGCTCGCCGCGTACGAAGCGGCGATCGAGCTCAGCGAGAACCCGGCCGAACGCGCGTATCTGGAACGCGTCCGGCGGGCCCTGTGATCACACGCTCAACGCCTCCCGCACCGACGCCTCCGCGTCCTTGCCGCCCTCGCCGGACGAGGTGACACGTCCCGCCTCCAGGACGTAGTAGCGCTGCGCCGCCCGCATCGCGAAGCCGACGTGCTGCTCGACCAGCAGCACCGACAGCCCGCCCCGAGCGGCCAGCGCCAGGATCGTCTCCTCGATCTCCGCGACCACCGACGGCTGGATGCCCTCGGTCGGCTCATCCAGGAGCAGGATCCGAGGCTCCGTCACCAGGGCGCGAGCGATGGCCAGTTGCTGTCGCTGACCGCCCGACAGCAGGCCCGCGCGGCGGTTCGACAGCGTGCGCAGTGCCGGGAACAGGTCCAGCGCCTCGGCGACCGCCGCCTTCCCCCGCTTGCGTCCGTCGGCGACCAACTGGAGGTTCTCTGCGGTCGTCAGATGCGGGAACGCCTGCTGGCCCTGCGGGACGTACGCCATCCCGCGCGCGACCCGCTCGTGCGGCTTGCGGCGCGTGATGTCCTCGCCGTCGAGCCGGACGGTGCCGCCGGCCGGGGTCAGCAGCCCGACCGCCGCGCGCAGCAGCGTGCTCTTGCCCGCGCCGTTGTGCCCGAGCACGGCGGCTACGCCGTCCTTCGGGACGTCCACGGAGACGCCGTGCAGGACGGTGCTGCGGTGGTAGCCGACGTGGACGTCGTCGATCTCGAGCATCACGCCTCCTGTACGACGGCTGCGGCGTCCTCGGTCGCGTTGTGCCCGAGGTACACCTCCTGCACCTTGGGATCGGCCTGCACTTCGGCCACCGTGCCCTCGCTGAGCACCTTGCCGGCGTGCAGCACGCTCACGCTGCGCGCGAAGGACCGCATGAAGTCCATGTCGTGCTCGATGACGACGACGGTCCGCTCCTCGCTGATCCGCTCCAACAGCTCGCCGGTGGACTGCCGTTCGTCGTGACTCATCCCGGCGACCGGCTCGTCGAGCAGCAGCAGCCGTACGTCCTGCACGAGCAGCATGCCGATCTCCAGCCACTGCTTCTGCCCGTGTGCGAGCGTCCCGGCGGGGGAGTCCGCGAGGTCGGCGAGCCCGACCGTCTCCAGTGCCCGCGCGACGGATTCCGGCACGTCCTTGCGGCGCCGCAGCATGGTCCACGCGCTGCGGCCCGCGCCCGCCGCGATGTCCAGGTTCTGCAGCACCGTCAACTCCTCGAAGACGGTGGCCGTCTGAAACGTACGGCCGATCCCCGACCGGGCGATCCTGTGCACGCTCCGACCGAGCAGTTCCGCGCCGCCGAACAGCACCGAGCCCTCCGCCTTCACCAGACCGGTGACGGCGTCCACGAGCGTCGTCTTGCCCGCGCCGTTCGGCCCGATGAGGAACCGCAGATCGCCCGGCCGCACCTCCAGGTCCACGCCGTCCACGGCAGTGAACCCGTCGAAGGACACCCGCAGTTGACGTATCTCCAGTCCTGACAGCTCGCTCATGCCGCTTCTCCCACAGGAAGGGCGGGCGTCTGCTGGACAGCCTTGCGGCGCCGTCGCACCACGCCCGCCAGCGAGGCGAGACCGCCCGGCAGGAACGCCAGCGCCACGATGAACAGCAGCCCCTGGAAGTAGGTCCAGCCCGCCGGGAACTCCTCCGACAGCGCCGTCTTGGCCCAGGCCACACCGACCGCGCCCAGCACCGCGCCGACCAGGCTGGCCCGGCCGCCGACCGCCGCGCCGATCACGAACTCGATGGACGGCACGATGCCGATCATCGCGGGCGAGATGATGCCGACGGCGGGGACGAACAGCGCGCCCGCGAGGCCCGCCATGCCGGCCGCGACGACGTACGCGACGAGCTTCACGTTCGCCGGGTTGTACCCGAGGAAGCGCACCCGCTCCTCCGAGTCCCTTACGGCGACGAGGAGTTCGCCATAACGGCTGTGGATCAGCTGGCGGGCGATCGCGATCAGGGCGAGCAGGGAGGCGGCGATGATGAAGTACACGGTCCGCTGGTTGAGCGGGTCGTCGAGGTCGTAGCCGAAGAAGCCCTGGATGTCGGTGAGTCCGTTGGTGCCGCCGGTCGTGGCCTGCTGGCCGATCAGCCAGATGGCGAAGGCGGCGGCGAGGGCCTGGCTGAGGATCGCGAAGTAGGCGCCCTTCACCCGGCGGCGGAAGATGAACAGGCCCAGGATCGCCGCGACGGCCATCGGCAGCAGCACGGTCGCGGCGAGCGCGAAGACGGGGTTCGCGAACGGCTGCCACCACCAGGGCAGTTCGGTCGCGGTGCCGTACAGCCCCATGAAGTCGGGCAGGTTGCCCGGCCCCGCGTCGGCGATCTTCAGATGCATCGCCATGGCGTAGCCGCCGAGTCCGAAGAAGACACCCTGGCCGAGCGTGAGCAGGCCACCGCGGCCCCACGCCAGGCAGATGCCGACGGCGACCATCGCCGTGCACAGGTACTTGGCGAGCAGGCCGAGCCGGAAGTCGGAGAGGGCGAGCGGGGCGACGGCGAAGAGCAGGGCGGCGGCTCCCGCGAAGCCGGCCAACGTCCGGGCGCGCCCTTTGAGAACGGTCATACGAGACTCCTCGTCCGCAGTGTGTACAGCCCCTGGGGCCGCCACTGGAGGAAGGCGACGATGGCCACGAGCACCAGCACCTTGGCGACGCTCACGGTGGTGGAGTACTCCAGCACCGACTGCAGCGCGCCCAGCACGAAGGCGACGATCACACTGCCCTTGAGCTGTCCGATGCCGCCGACCACGATCACCAGGAAGGCGTCGATGATGATGTTGGTGCCCATCGTCGGCCCGATCGGACCGACCAGCGTCAGCGCCACTCCGGCGACACCCGCGAGCCCGGAGCCGATGAAGAAGGCGGTGCGGTCGACGCGGGACGTGGAGATGCCGGACACCTCCGCGAGATCCCGGTTCTGCACGACGGCCCTGATCCGGCGGCCCAGCGGGGTCAGCCGCAGCGTCAGCGACAGCGCGACCACCGCCGCGATCGCCAACGCCAGAATGAACAGGCGGCTGTTGGCGAAGGTGAGCGGATCGTCGCCGCCGATGACCGTGATGTTGCCGGTCAGCCAGTCCGGCGCACGGGTCTGCACATTCGGCGCCCCGAAAATGTCACGGGCGAGCTGCTGAAGCATCAGCGAGACGCCCCACGTGACGAGAAGTGTGTCAAGTGGCCGCAGATACAGGCGGCGTATCAGCAGCCATTCCAGAAGAGCGCCGAGCGCTCCCGAGACGAGAAAAGCGACGGGAAGCGCGACCAACAGCGAAATTCCCGCACCGGCAATGGACTTCTGCAGGACATACGTTGTGTAGGCGCCCGCCATGATGAACTCGCCGTGGGCCATGTTGATGACGTTCATCTGGCCGAAGGTGAGCGACAGGCCGAGCGCGATGAGCAGCAGGACGGCACCGATGCTGATGCCGGTGAAGGTCTGACCGAGGATCACGGTCATACGGCGGCTCCGGGAGACGGCGGCCGTGGGCCCCTCTCAGGGCCCACGGACGGTGACGGTCGGTCAGGACAGGCCGGAGGCCCAGGAGTAGCCCTTGAGGTACGGGTCCGGCTTGATGGGCTTGCCGGAGTTCCACACCTCCTTGATCAGTCCGTCGGTGCCGATCTCGCCGATGCGGGCGGTCTTGTAGATGTGCTGGCTGGCGCCGTCGACGGTGACCTTGCCCTCGGGCGCGTCGAAGGTGATGCCGTCGGAGGCCGCCTTCACCTTCTCCGGGTCGAAGGACTTCGCCTTCTCGACCATCGCCTTCCACAGATAGACCGAGGTGTACGCGGCCTCCATCGGGTCACTGGTCGGCTTGTCCTGGCCGTACTTGGTCTTGTACGCCTTCACGAACTTCGTGTTCGCCGCGCCGGCGGTGGTCTGGTAGTAGTTCCACGCCGTCAGCTGGCCCGCGAGGTACTGGGCGCCGATCGACTTGACCTCCTCCTCGGCGATCGACACCGACACGACCGGCATGGACTTCGCGGTCAGACCGGCCGACTTGTACTCCTTGAAGAAGGCCACGTTCGAGTCGCCGTTGAGGGTGTTGAAGACGGCGTCGGCCTTCGACGCCTTCACCTTGTTGGCGATCGTGCTGAACTCTGTGGAGCCCAGCGGCGCGTAGTCCTCGCCGAGGATCGTCATGCCGTTGGCCTTCGCGTACGCGCTGATCTCCTTGTTGGCGGTGCGCGGGAAGACGTAGTCGCTGCCGACCAGGTAGATCTTCTTGAGGCCCTTGCTCTTCAAGTAGTCGAGCGCCGGGACGATCTGCTGATTGGTCGTCGCGCCCGTGTAGAAGATGTACGGGGACTGCTCGAGGCCCTCGTACTGCACCGGGTAGAACAGCAGGGACTTGTTCTTCTCGAAGACCGGCTTGACCGCCTTGCGGCTGGCGGAGGTCCAGCAGCCGAAGGTGGCCGCGACCCGGTCCTCCTTGATCAGCTTCTGCGCCTTCTCGGCGAAGGTGGGCCAGTCGGAGGCGCCGTCCTCGCTGATCGGCTGGATCTTCTTGCCGAGCACACCGCCGGAGGCGTTGATCTCGTCGATCGCCAGCTTCAGCGAGTCGCGTACGGTCACCTCGCTGATCGCCATGGTGCCGGAGAGCGAGTTGAGCAGACCGACCTTGACCGTGTCACCGCTGACGTCGGCCTTCGCCGCCTCGTCGGTGGAACCGGCCGCGTCGGTCTTCGCACCGCACGCGGAAAGCGCCACGACCGCTGCGAGCGCGGCGCCGCCGGCGATGAAACGACGTCGGAGAACAAGTGAAACCGTGGACAAAAGAACCCCCTCGGGGATGGCGGGAGGCAACCTCCCGAAGCGGTCCACAGCCTCAAGTCACCCTGTTTCCACGATGTTTCACCAGACTTTCCCCGAGGCAACAAAAAACGCCCCGAGGAAACGTGACCGGCATTGAGAAGCCGAATTCACAATTCGCCCGAGGCATTCTAATTAGTTTCTGTGGGAAGTATCTTGGTGGGGGCGCGGGCATGTCAAGGGCGGGAACCGTGAAGATCGAGCTCCGTGAGCACGTCGAAGTCGAGCCCGTCCGCGCGCGCCAGGTAGATCCGCTGCCGCACATGGCTGCCGCGCAGATGCAGCAGCCCGCGCGGGCCCTCGTACGACACGGTGTCGGCGGCCGCGCCGATCGCGGACACGTCCAGCGTCCCGGCCTGCTTGAGCAGCGCGGCGAGCAACAGCACGCCCTCGTAACAGGATTCGCCGAGACTGCCGAGCGCGGGCGCCTCGACGCCGTACCGGCCCGCGTACTGCCCGTGGAAGTCGAGCGTGTCCTGGTTGGCCAGCGAGGCGAAGAACCCGGCCGTGCTGTAGAGATCGGCGGTGGCCGAAGGGCCGCTCGCCATCAGCATGTTCTCGTCCATCAGGGTGCTCAGCCGCAGGCAGCGGGCGTCGAGACCGTAGGCCGCGAACGCCCGGTTGAAGCGCACCGCGTCGCTGCCGACCAGCAGCATCAGCACGCCGTCCGCGTCCGAGTGCTCGATCCGCCGCAGTACCGGCTCGAAGTCGTGGGTGCCGAGCGGGAGATAGACCTCACCGCCGATGCTTGAGCCACAGTCCCGCGCGTACGCACGGGCCGCCCGTGCCGTACGCCTGGGCCACACATAGTCGTTGCCGACCACGAACCAGCGCCGCACCCGCCGCTCGTGCGCCAACAGACCCATCGCGGGCCGCAGTTGGTCGCGCGGCGTCTCACTCGTCAGGAAGACGCCGGAGGTGTGCTCGCCGCCCTCGTAGAGCGCGGTGTAGACGTACGGCACCCGATGGGCGATCCTCGGCGCCAGCGCCTGCCGCACCGAGGAGATGTGCCAGCCCGTGACGCCCTGGACGACGCCCAGGTCCACCAGTGCCTCGAGGTGGTCGGCGATCTCGCGCGGCGCCGCGCCCCCGTCGACCGGCAGCAACTTGAGCTCCCTGCCGAGCACCCCGCCCGCCCGGTTGACCTCCTCCGCGGCCAGCCGCGCACACAGCTCACACGTCGGCCCGAACATCCCGGCCGGCCCCTGCAACGGAAAGACCAGGGCCACGCCGAGTGTGGAGTCATCGGCGGTGAACCAGTCGGGTGCGGGGGGATCGGGCGGGAACATGGCGTCATGATTCCGGGTCGCCCTGGCGAACTCCAGTCCGTCTCATACGATGTACGCACCCGGTGACCTAGGAGCAGGATGCCTACCTCCGCTGCACGTCAGCCTCATGATCTGATGCAGCTGCTGACGCGGGCCGAGCGGCTGGCCGCGCGGCGGCTGCAGGCCGTTCTGGAGAAGGAGGGCTGCTCGCTGGATGCCTGGCGGGTGCTCGCGCTGCTCGCGGACGGGCAGGGGCATCACATGACGGCGATCGCGGAGGCAGCGTTTCTGCCGCCGCCGACGCTGACCAAGCTGGTCGATCAGCTCGTCGACCAGAACTTCGTCCACCGGCGCGTCGACCCGCTCGACCGTCGGCGCATCCTCGCCCACCTCACCCCGCGCGGACTCGAGTACTGGCGGCGCGTCGACCGGGCGGTCCGCGTCGACTGGCCGGCCCTCGTCGACGAAGGGGACGGCGAGTTGCTGCAGGCGCTGTTGGGGAGGCTGGCGGCGACGCTCGACGCGTCCGCCCACGTTCAGCCATCGCAAGGCGATCCTGCGGAAGCCGGTGAGCTGACCGTTCAGGAACGGCGGGGCTGAGCGGCGAGGAGCGCCAGGGGAGTTGACTGGTCTACACCCTTGACTGGTACAGACCAATGCGGTTGAGTGTGGCTCCCCACCCCCCACCACGGCCGCCCCCACGCCGTGGCCGGCCCCGCCGGCACGTGCGCTCAAGGCTCCGCCCCGCCCCGCCTTGTCGGGGTCGGCCGTGCTTCGCAAAGGAGTTGATCCTGTGTCGAGGCGCCGCATCTCCGCCGTACTGACTGTTCTCGCCCTCGCCGGCAGCGTGCCGGTGCTCCTCCCGGCCGCCGAGGCGTCCGCCGCCGCCTGCTCCAGCTACCCGAGTTGGACGGCCGGACGGTCGTACAACGCCGGAGACATCGTCCGCTACACCGACGGCAAGGCGTACATCGCCGAGCACGCCAACCCGGGCTACGACCCGATCATCAGCACCTGGTACTGGGAGCCGTACGCCTGTGACAACGGCTCGGACACGCCCGCCGCCACCTTCGTGGTGAGCGAGGCGCAGTTCAACCAGATGTTCCCGAACCGGAATTCGTTCTACACGTACGGTGGCCTGACCGCCGCGCTGAGCGCCTACCCGGGCTTCGCCAACACCGGCAGCGACACGGTGAAGAAGCAGGAGGCCGCCGCCTTCCTCGCCAACGTCAGCCACGAGACCGGCGGGCTGGTCCACATCGTCGAGCAGAACCAGGCCAACTACCCGCACTACTGCGACTGGAGCCAGTGGTACGGCTGCCCGGCCGGCCAGGCCGCCTACTACGGGCGCGGCCCGATCCAGCTGTCCTGGAACTTCAACTACAAGGCCGCCGGTGACGCGCTCGGTCTGGATCTGCTGAACAACCCCTGGCTGGTGCAGAACGACGCGGCCGTGGCCTGGAAGACCGGCCTGTGGTACTGGAACACCCAGACCGGTCCCGGCACCATGACCCCGCACAACGCCATGGTCAACCAGGCCGGCTTCGGCCAGACGATCCGCTCCATCAACGGCTCCCTGGAGTGCGACGGCAAGAACCCGGCCCAGGTGCAGAGCCGCGTCAACAACTACAACCGCTTCACCTCGATCCTCGGCGTCTCGCCCGGCGGCAACCTCTACTGCTGACGCCGCCCCGCAGGCCGCCGGCACCTGGACCCTCGGTGACCTGCCCGTCAGCCGTGTCGGCTTCGGTGCGATGCGGCGACGGTTGGTGACGGCGCATAGTGGTGGGCAAGGTTGGTGGCGAGGTCGCGGAGGTGAGCCCTGGCTTCGGTGGGGCCGTGCACAGTGATGGCGCTCCCGAACGGCAGTAGTGCTCGCACGTCCTCCAGATGCAGGAAGCGGATCGTCACCTTGAGGCCGGTGGCGGATTCTTCATGGTCGTCCCGGACGAGTCGTAGGCCAAAGATCCGTTGCGCCCGCTCGATCTGGGCCTGGTCGATGGTGGCGCTGACCTCTATCGCGTGGTTGTTTTCCCACTGAGCAATGAGCGCCGCAGCGACGGTGGCCAGGGTCTGGCTCTCGCGGATCCGTCGTGGCTGGTCTACTTCTGTCCACGACGTGATCCGTTCGAGTCGGTACATCCGTGGCACTCGGGCACAGTCGGCGACGAGGTACCAGATGCCGGCCTTGGCGAACAGCCCGTAGGGATCCACGACCAGGTCGCGTGGGCATGACTCGCGTGGGCTGTCGTACTCGATCCGTAGCCGGCGACCTCGCCGCACTGCGCCGATCAGCGAAGCCGGAGTCGTGCCGGAAGCTGGTGCCTGACGCCAGGGGCGGCTGTCCACGTGCACTACGTCGGTGAGCGGCAGGAGCTCATGAACTCGACGTGGCTGTGTAGTGGCGATCTTGGAGAGCGCGCGCCGGCTTTCGACCGATGCGTTGAGCTCCGCACGTTGCTTCTCATCCAGCCCGGTGAGCGACAGATGATCACGCTCGCCCGGTGTGAGGCGCGTGAGGTCGAGTCCGGATCCGGGCAGCATGGTCACGCCTCCGAGGCGGCCCCGGTGTGCGGTCACCGGCAGACCGGCGTCGCGGAGCCAGTTCAGATCTCGGGTGATGGTGCGAAGGGACACCCCGAGTGCTGAGGCGAGTTCCTGTGTGGTCACGGCATCCCTCGATGTGAGGAGCAGCATCAGGGTGAAGAAGCGGTCTGGGGTCACACACCAATTTTTTCAGGAATTGCGACACGATGCGGCGCATATCCCGGTCAGGCTGGTGGATGCGTACCTACCACCTGTGAGAAGGAACAACCATGACCACATCCGTCGTGTCCATCGTCTACGTGAACGACGCTCCCGCCGCAGCTCGCTTCTACGGCGACCTCCTCGGCATGAGCCCCTCGTTCGAGACTCCGGGATACATCACCTTCGACCTCGGGCCAGGGGCAGACCTCGGTCTGTGGTCTGGCCAGTTCGAGGATCTGTCACCGGACGTCCCGCGCACCAGTGAGGTTTGCCTGGCCATTGACGGTGGACGACCCGACGAGCTCAACGCGACCTTTGAACAGTGGAAGTCCAACGGGGTCACGATCCTGCGCGAGCCTCATGATGCGGGGTTCGGGCTTACCTTCCTCGCAGCCGATCCTGACGGGAACCGTATCCGCGTCGCACCGAAGGGCTGAAAGGCCGCAATGCGGCAGGCGCGCACGATAGGTGTCGCGCCTGCCGTCGTCTGACTTCGAGAGGATTGCCCACGTCGCCGCTGAGACGGGTATCTCTCGCGCATGCGCCAGCAAGTGGGCAAATCGCCGGCGGCTACACGGTGATGCGGGAGCGCCGCGAGCTGAGTGCCTTCGATTGACGGGGGTGGCACCGGGGCGGCGCGGTCACTCGGCGGCTGTCACCTCCACGGAGAGGTCGTTGTCGACCGTGTAGTAAGGACGCACGGCGACACCGCCGACCGCAGCCGACGGATACACGAAGATCTCCTTGCGGTCCGCCACGTCGTCAAGCAGGCGACCGACACGGATGAGAGGGGATCCCTCCGCAGGTCGAGCCTGAACGCTGATGTCCCAGACGCGGGTTCCGATGGCGTCGGCGGCGACCAACTCTTCGTGGTCCACGGTGAAGGAGAAGCGCCGGCCGGAGCTCTCGGCCTGTGGCTCCCGGGTCCGTACAGCGCCCTTGGGACCCCTGGCACGCAGATGTACGACGGCTCCCGCGGAGAGCGTGGCGCCATGCAGCCGCCCCCTGACCGTCATCGACCGGCCCGTCACGTCGATGCCCTCGACCTCGGCATGGGCAGTGCGCAACCAGGCCCGTACAGCGAGATAGCCATCCTTGGTGGTGTACGGAACCCGCACCGCCACCGGCGACGGCCAGTCACGGGTGTGTCCGTCGACGAGGGCTCGCAGGTCCCGCAGACCGGGGCGGAGCCGCTGTCGCGGCGCTCCCGGTTCGGGGAGAAGGTACACGTCCCACCGTCCCTCGGCGAGAGGGGGCTGCGACTCCAGGACGGCGCGCCGGCCGCCGTTGTCCACCGCTTCGACATCGAGGACGCGAAGGGTTTCCTCGGGCTGTCCCTTCTTGGGGCGCAGCCGCAGCAGCAACTGGGCCGACTGGGAGGCTGGTTTCTCAAGTGGTGGAAGGTCAAAGGTAATTCGGCCATCCACGTCGGCCGTGCAGTCGGCACGGTGCTGTGTGTCCTGTGTCGTGCCCGGTTCCCTGTTCATCGCCGTCCCCTCCGTACGGTGCGCAGCGCACTGCCGGCCGCGGCATGGGCGGCGTCGCGCGCGGCGAAGCCCCGGGTGATCAGGGCGCGATGTATCCGGCCGGGTTCCGGTGTGACCGGCCGCCCTGCCCTTCTCGCCGATATCGCCTCGCCGATCAGGTGCTCGGCCTGCTCCACGACGGGGGCCGGGGCGAAGCGTCGCGCGTTCTCCATGGCCGTACGGCCCATCCGTCGGCGCCCCTCGTCGTCACCGACGAGCTCCAGCAGAGCGTCGCCCAGCGCGTCGCGGTCCCCGACCGGCACCAGCCGGCCGTCGACCCCGTCCTTGATGATCTCGCCGGGTCCGTGCGGGCAGTCGGTGCTCACCACGGGCAGTCCGCAGCGCATCGCCTCGACGAGGGTCATGCCGAACGGCTCGAAGTTGGACGCGGCCGCGCCGATCGAGCCCTTGACCCACTCCGCCTCCATGGGTGCGGCCGCACCCATCAGAAAGACGTTGTCGCACAAGCCCAGGCTCTGGATGAGCTGCCGCAGCCGGGCCTGCTCCTCCCCCTTTCCGTAAATCCGCAGCTGCCAGTCCGGGTGCTTGGCGGCGACCCGGGCGAACGCCTCGACGAGCAGGTCGTAACGCTTCACCGGAACCAGCCGCCCGGCCGCCACCACCACTTTCGCGGTGCCGTCCGCGGCAGGCAGCACCGGATCGGGAACGCTGTTGGGAAGCACCTCCACTCTGACGCCCGGCAACCGCATCTTGCGCCGGTACGCGGCAGCGTCCGCCTCCGTGACCGTGGTGAGCACATCGAGCCGGCGGTAGGCCCGGCGCAACGCGGTGCGCAGCCACGGTGAGTGGTTGTCGAGCGTGAGGTGCTCCTGCCCGACGCGGACGACATGGCGCGGGGCCTGCAACGCGAGATGTACGTTGAGCCCCGGTCGAGTGCCGATGACCACGTCGGCGTCGGTCGCTGTCAGCCACTCACCGATCCGCTGATCGGTCAACTCGCTGTACTGCCGGTAGCGGTACTCGGAGGCCGGGAACACTCTCGCGGGTCTCAGATGCAGTGGATGTTCCTTTGCCTCCCGCAAGTCCACCAGCGGCCGCAAGGAAACCCTCGGGTCCAGGGCGAAGTTCGGACGTTCCCTATGCCGCAACACCGAGACGACCTCCACATCGTGCCGCGCGGCCAGTGCCTGGGCCAGATTGAAGGTCGTGGTGATCGTGCCTCCGATGCCGTAGGCGTTGTGAATCAGGAAAGAGATCTTCATGGCGGACTAGACCTCACCAACCCCCTTCCAGTTGCCTGCTGTTATCGCTTTGTTCCCCTCAAGTACTCCAGCAGGTTGGTGGCGTCTTCTCCAGGCCGACCACTTCAGTGTGCGATTGACGGTGTTGCGGTGGGCTCGTGGGCGGGGCAGGAGAGCGTCCAGGAGTCGCCGGATCTCCACCACGGTGAATGGGACGAGGGCTGATCCGTTTCTGCTGCCCCCTGTGTGGCGTCGCCGCCAGGGTTATGTGCCGATACCAGCCGATGTAGCGGCGGACCTCGTACTGATCCAGGCCGCATTCATTCTTCGCGGCCTGGAAGCACTCCTCGATCGCCCAGCGGGAGCCGGCGATCCGGACCAACTCGGCGATCTCGACGCCCACGGGCGCGTAGGCGAGGCAGTAGGCCAGTTCGCCGGGGTCGGACAGGCTGCGGCGGGCCATCACCCAGCGGTGGCGGGTGGAGGATCGGGGTCGAAGATCAGGTTGGCGGGCAGTTTGGCGGCGGCCCAGTCGTAGACGCGCGCGCCCTTCACTCCGTTGCCGCAGGACAGCTGACTTGATCTGTTGGGACTTGGGCACGGCGACGACGTAGCTGAGGTCGAGTTGTTCGAGCAGGCGGCGCCAGTGCCAGTCCTGCCCGTAAGCCTCGTCCGCGGTGACCCATGCGGCGGGGAGGGGAGCGTGTTCACGGCGGCAGCGTCCCACGACGGTGATCAGCCGGGAGGGGCTGTTGCCCGACACCCCAGGCGAGCGAGTCCGGGAGAGTCCTTCTACTCCGAGCCGTCCGTATCGGCTGTGGCGCGGCTGGCCAGTCGTTCGTATCGCTGCCTGGCGGCTTGCGGAGTGCCAAGCCCGAGTCCGAAAGCGATCTGCTGCCAGGTCATGCCGCGGCCCCGTGCCATCTGGAGGAGTCCGGTTTCCAATTCGTCCATCTCCCCGCGAACCAGTGGGACGAGGCTCAATGCAGCGGTGATATCAGCGTGGTCCACCTCCGGTTCGCCGTCATCGGGCTGTGCGGCTCCGCTGAGCAGAAACGACACAAGCCTGACGGCCTCGTGCGGTCCGATGACCGAAGGGTGAACCTGTCGGTGGCGTTGCTTGTCAGTGGTCGCATGGCGTTCGGCGATGCGAAACAGGGACGCGTAGACGCGGTGTGCTCGCGCCTGCTCCGGCTGCGGAGGCGTGAAGAGATCGGCCTGCTGATCAGGAGTCGAGGGCATGAGATGAGGATGAGATGCGCACGACTTAATGTCAACTAGCCGTTGTAAACAACCTGTTCACTTGCTGCCGCTTCATGCGCCCGTACCCCCTTGGCTGAACGGGCGGACGGAAACCCTCGTCATCGTGACGGTCGGATATACCGTGACGTCCGATCCGACCGCTGGAGGCGCGGTGGCTGAGCCTGTTCGTGTACCGGTCACAGCCGTATGCAGTACTTGCAGCCCGGCCGCCAGGCGGAAGAGGAAGCCGCCGCCCGCGCGGCACCCAACGCGAGCCGGCCCCGGCGTGTTCTGCCGGTGCCACTCGGTCACCTGATCCCGTATCCGCCGCCGTGAAGTCGGCGACCGGTGCGCGGAGGTCAGTGGTTGCGCGGGGTGACCAGGCCGGACTCGTAGGCGAGGACGACGAGTTGGGCGCGGTCGCGGGTGTGGAGTTTGGTCATCGCTCGGTTGATGTGGGTCTTCGCGGTCATTGGGCTGATCACCATGCGGTCGGCGATCTGGTCGTTGGACAGGCCCTGTGCGACCAGGGCGACCGCTTCGCGTTCCCGGCCGGTCAGCTCCGTAAGCGCGGCGCCGGTGGTGGGGAGGGGCTGGGTTACGTACCGGTGGATCAGCTTGCGGGTGAGGGACGGGGCGAGCAGGGCGTCGCCGCGGGCGGCGACCCGTACGGCGTGCAGAAGGTCCTCCGGCACGATGTCCTTGACCAGGAACCCGGCGGCACCGGCGCGCAGTGCTTCGAAGACGTACTCGTCCATGCCGTAGTTGGTCAGCATGACGACGTGCACACCGGCCAGGGCGGGGTCCGCGGCGATGCGCCGGGTTGCCTCGATGCCGTCCATGACCGGCATCTGGATGTCGATGAGCGCGACGTCCGGCAGATGCTCCTGGAGGAGTGCCAAGCCCTCCGCGCCGTTCGCGGCCTCGGCCACCACCTCGATGTCGTCCTCGAGGTCGAGCAGCGCGCGGAAACCGCTGCGGATGAGCGGCTGGTCGTCGACCAGCAGGACACGGATCATGATCCTCGTTCCACGGGGAGTTCGGCCTGGACGGTGAAGCCGTGCTCGGTGAGTGGTTCGGCGCGCAGTCGGCCGCCGAGGGCGGTGACGCGTTCGCGCATGCCGAGCAGCCCGAGGCCCGGGGCCGGGGCGTCATCGGGGGTGGCCTTGCCGTCGTCGTCCACCTGGACGGCAAGGGCGTCGGGCCGGTATTCGATCCGGACCGCCGCGGTCGTCGCACCGGCGTGCCGGGCGGTGTTGGTCAGCGCCTCCTGGACGATGCGGTAGGCGGTACGGCCCACCGCGGCCGGCACGTCGTGCCGTTGCCCTTCGATCGTCAGCGTCGCGTCGAGGCCCATCGAACGGGCGCGCTCCACCAGTTCCGGTACGTGGTCGAGGCCCTGCGGCGGGGTCGTGTCGTCGTCGCGCAGGGCCTCCAGGGTCGCGCGCAGCTCCCGGGTCGCCTCACGGCCGGCCGCCTGGATCGCCAGCAGGGTCTCCGGCACCTGTTCGCCCCGCCTGCGGGCCACGTGGACGGCGACCTCGGACTGCACCTTGATGATCGAGATCTGGTGGGTGAGTGAATCGTGCAGTTCCCGCGCGATGTGCAGCCGCTCCTCGTCGGCGCGGCGCCGCGCGGTCTCCTCCCGGGTGCGCTCGGCTTCGTCCGCCCGCCGCTCGGCCTGCCGCAGCGCCTCACCGGCGGCGAAGGCGGCGATGAGCCAGGCGATCTCTAGTACGTTCCGGGCCTGTGAGAACGCCTCGCGCGCGGGCCCCTCGCGGAAGACGAGGGCCGTGAGGGGGAGGACGACGAGCAGGGCCACGGATGCCGCCAGCGTCAGGGCCCGGTGCCCGGCTCGTACGGCGCCGTACACCGCGACCAGGTAAGAGACAGCCAGCACCTCAAAACCCGCCGCCTCGTAGCCCACCGCGCACAGGCCGGTGACGGCCAGTACGGCAATCGGAGCCCTGCGACGTGCGACCAGCGCCAGACCACCGGCCGCCAGCAGCACGGAGCCGAGCAGCTCGCGCTCCCCGGTCGGGTGCTGCCCGGACAACCCGGTGCCCAGCAGCAGTGCCGCCACGCTGACGGCGATCGCCCAGTCCATGGCACCGGCCGGGACACGAAAACGCCCTGTGTCCATGCGCGCACCCTAGCCCGGCGCCGCCGCGGGCGAGTCCCGCCCGCGGACGAGCGGTCGGCTACCGCACCCGCGGTATCCGCCCACCGCCTGCCGCATCCGTGGCAGTCGACTGCCACGTCGACGGCAGCCCGAAGAGACCGCGCCCGCCGGACGACCGGAGGCGCGGTCGGCAGGCACGCTCAAGGCACAGCGAACCTCGCACTTCACCACGCAGGAAGCACGCAACAAGCACGCAGAAGGAGGAGAGCGGCATGAACGCAGCAGATGCCCTGATGGTGGCCGCCGAGGGCGGAGTCATCGGCGACGGACGGACCGGGGCCAACCTGGCCCTCGGAGTGGGCCTGATCGGCGTGGCCCTCGGCTGGCTGACCCTGGCCCGCGTCCCCGGCCGTATCAGCACCGGCAACGCACGCACCGGCGCTGTCTCAGCCATGGCGGTGGGGCTGGTCGGCATCGCCCTCGCGGTGCTGCATCTGGCCACCTCCAGCGGCGGTCCCGGCACCGGCAACGGGATGGTGGGAGCCATCGGGGCCGTCCCCCTGGGCTTGATCGCCATGGCCCTCGGCCGACGCGCTCTCACCCGCTCCCGACGCGCGGAGCGGACAGCCGACCGCTCCGAACACGAGCGGGAGTTCGGGCCAGCCTGATGAATACCGCCCACTCGGTCGGTCGGCGGGCAGCGCAGCGTCGCCGAGCAGACGACGGTCCGGGCCGGCAACCTCATGGTTGACGGGGCAGGCTCAGTCGCCGCGGATCCGTGCATGCAGATGCATGTCGTGTCGGCCGTCGTCGTGCACGGCGGCACTGCGTTTGGTGCCTTCCAGGAGGTAGCCGGACTTGGTGGCGACCCTGCATGAGGGATGGTTGCGGGTCGAGTGGTCCAGTTCCAACCGGTGGAAGCCGATCTCGGTCAGTGCCCAGGCGGTGAGCACCGCCAGGGCGCGCGAGGCCACGCCGGCGCCACGGGCGGCCGGGAGCACCCAGTAGGCCACGCCTGCGATGCCGTCGTCGAAGTCCAGGCCGCGCAGTGCGATCCGGCCGAGCACCTCGCCGCTGTCGCGGGTGATCGCCCAGTGACCGCCCTTCTCCCGTTTCCAGTCTTGGCGGTACGCGTCGAACCATTCCCGCACCTGAGCCTGCGAAGAGGGGCGACGCGTATGCCAGCGGCGGATCTCATCGTCCTGGTAGGCAGACAGGAAAACGGGTGCGTTGGATTTCTCCCAGGGGCGCAGCTGTAAGCCCCCGGTGGCGGGGAGCACGGGTTGGGGAGCGTCGGCGAGCAAGCCGGAGGTGATGACGGGCGGTGTCGACAGAGCGCGAGTCATGAATCATGATCGCCCGATACTGACTGCGCACGTCAACCATGTAGGGGGAGCCTGCGCCGAACGGCTGGCACCAGCTTCCCTTGCCCGTTCCGCACTTCCCGGGTTCGACTCCAAGGCATGCCGGAACGCCGTGCGATGCGAGAGGACGGATAGGAGGGCTCCTGTCACGGGCTTCGATCGTCGTCGAGAATTCCCAGTTCACGGCGCGCCTCGGCACTGAGGCCGGTGGGCCAGACTGTCGTCGCATCTGCATACGCACCGGTCAGCAGTGTTTCGTCAAGCACCGCGCCACTGAGGTCGGCGCCACGCAAATCCGCGCCGCGAACGTCAGCTCGGCGCAGACTGGCCTCCTGTAGGTGTGCACGACTGAGGTTCGCGCCCTTGAGGCTCGCACCATCGAGGAGCGCCCTCCGAAGGTCGGCATCTGTGAAGTCAGAACCATCGAGTTGAGCGCCGGCCAGCGCAGCCCGAGCAAGGTTGGAGTGGCGCAACAGGGTCCGGCTCAATCGGGCATCACGGAGAGATATGCCGCGCAGATCTACCCGCGACAGGTAGAGCGCAGGATCATCCGGGGTCCTGGAACGGCGCTCCAATACCCACATGGCAGCCTGAACATCGGGGGCACGGACGTTCATCACCGGCAGTTGGTCATTCACTGACGGGGTTGGGTGCTCCGGTCCGTCGGCAGAGCCGACCAGCCACGTGAGTCTGCCGCGAACGAATGCGCCTAGAAGGAACTGAATCGGGTCACGATCAGCGCGGGAGTTTTTGGCGATGCGCTCAAGTGCATAGATCCCGCCGATACGGACGTTGACGTCACTACTGCCGATCTGGTCCACCGCCCGAGTGAAGCGCTCAGTGATTTGGCCCTCTCGGCTGACGTGAACCTGACGCCAAGTGGCGGCAGCACCAAGAACCACCAGAAGCCCAACACAGCTTTGAAGCATCGCTGATCGCGCGTCGTTGGCCAGGCGAGACTGAGCTTGCTGCAGCTCGATGCGCGCCTTTGCACTCCCAACGCCGCGCAGATCCGCCGCACTCAGGGGAGGGTAGAGCAGACGAGGCACCAGGAAGATCGTGCTTACGACGACTACGAGCAGCACTCCAGACACCGTCAGCAGGGCGACCCAGGCCATACGCCGACTCACGCTACTGGCTGTGCTCCCCACGACACCCCCTGGTCCGTCAGCCCATGGTGCCGTGAAGACCCTCAGCTTGGGAAGCGACGGCGCTTGGACGGTCTGATGGCTTCTGACCTGCACGCATGTCGCTTGCAGCGCAGCCTCGAGGACTCACTTCGAGCTGCCCGAAGTGGCCGTGCGGCGAGGCGCTTCGCCCTTCTCGTCGTCTGTCGGGGTGGAGTCCTCTGGTGGCTCTGCTGTTGCCTTCCCTCCGAGCCTTCGCCAACTGGAGCTTCCGGTCCGGCGGCCGTGGACGCGTGGGTCGTCGGTGACGTCGTAGCGCTTTACGTATGCCGCGAGGAACGCCTGGAGTGTGGCGACCGCGGGGATGGCGATCAGGGCGCCTACGGCGCCGAGGAGGGCGGTACCGGCGATGACGGAGCCGAAGGCGACCGCGGGGTGGATGTCTACGTTCTTGGCAGTCAGCTTGGGCTGGAGCAGGTAGTTCTCGAACTGCTGGTAGATCACGACGAAGATCAGCACCCACAGCGCGTACCAGGGATCGACGGTGAAGGCGATCAGCATCGGCAGGGCGCCTGCGAGGTAGGTGCCGACGGTGGGGATGAACTGCGAGACCAGGCCCACCCACACGGCGAGTACGGGGGCGTACGGAACGCCCAGCACTTGGAGAAGGATGTAGTGCGCGACGGCGGAGATGAGCGCCATCAGGCCGCGCGAATAGATGTAGCCACCGGTCTTGTTGACGGCGATCTCCCATGCGCGGAGCACCTCGGCCTGCTTGGCGGGCGGTAGTACGGAGCAGAGTGCTCGGCGCAGTCGAGGGCCGTCGGCGGCGAAGTAGAACGAGAACAGCGTGATCGTCAGCAGCCGGAAGAGCCCGCCGAGGACTTGGCCGGACACGTCGAGGACGCCGGTCGCGCTGTTCTGGACGTAGTCGCGCAGCCAGTCGGAGCGGAGCAGGTCCTCCTGGACGTCCACGCGCTTCAGGTCGGTGTGGAGGTGGGTGTTGGACCAGTTGATGACTGAGTCGAGGTAGGCCGGGAAGTCCTCGACGATCTTGATGATCTGCTCGGCGAGCATGGAACCGAGCAGGGTGACGAAGCCGATGGTCACAGCCAGGAGGCCGAGGAAGACAAGGAAGGTGGCCAACCCCCTGCGCATGCCCCGCGAGGCCATCCGGCTCACCGCGGGCTCGATCGCGAGGGCGAGGAAGAACGCGATGAGGATGTTGATCAGCAGGCCAAGGAGTTGGTGGAAGGCCCAACTGCCCAGCTGGAACACGGCGAAGAGGGTGAGCGCAAGCACCATGGCGCGCGGCAGCCAGCGCGGCATGCGCGCATTCGACCCGGTGGCCTGCCCGGGGGCGGGCTGTGGGCTGGGCGGTGTGTCGGTTGCAGATGGGTGCGGGGCGGCCCGACCGGTCTCGTCTGTGCTTGCCACCGGGCAAGTCTCGCCGACGCCACATTGGGGGCGGACGCCGCCCCTGGCTCAGGGGGCCGGAAAGCTGCCTTGATCCTGTGGGGAACCTGAGAATTTGTGTGAGCTCGGAGTAACTGGGCAGGCGCCGCCGTCATGAGCATTCCCCATCCGAGCACGGCAGACGAGGACACCAAGCAGAGCCCCCGCGAGCAGGCGGCGCAGCCGCCGCTCGTCCCGTCGTCGGCGGAACGGCGAAGAGGTGGTGGGCGGGGCTTTTCGTCGGCGCTGCGCGGTGGGCGGGTGGCGGGGCTGGACGGATTGCGGACGGTCGCGGTGGCGTTGGTGATCGTCTATCACGTGGAGCCGAACTGGGTGCCCGGCGGCTCGGTGGCGGTGGACGTCTTCTTCACGATCAGCGGTTTCGTCATCACCCGGCTGCTGGTCGCCGAGTTCGCACGTACCGGTCGCATTGGCCTGGGGCCGTTCTACCGACGGCGTTGGCTGCGGCTGGGACCGGCCATGCTGGTGATGTGCGCGGTCACCGCTCTGCTGTCCGTGGCGCTCCCGCTGCCGCTGTTCGACGGGGCGTGGATGGCGGCGGCGCTGGCCGCGGTCTCGGTGGTCAATCTCGTACGTGCCGGGGAGTCCGGGCCGTACTCCGACCTCACCGCGCCTCTCAGCCACACCTGGTCCCTGGGGGTGGAGGAGCAGTTCTATCTGGCCTGGCCGCTTCTGCTGCTGGTGCTGCTACGGCACACGACGGCGCGGACGGTCCTGGTCTGGGTCGCGGCACTGTGCGTCCTGCCGGTGCTCTGGCGGCTCGCGCTCTGGGATCCGACGGCGGCGCACCGCATCTACAACGGCCCCGACACCCGCGCCGACCAGCTCCTCGCCGGGGCGCTGCTGGCGCTGGTCCTGGCCCGACTGCGCGCCGACGACCCCCGGCTGGCGCTGCTGCGCCGATGGGCGGAACGGCTGTGCTGGCCCGCGCTCGCGGTGCTGGGGCTGATCGCCTGGCAGCTCCCGATCACCGAACCGAGCGGGTGGAACCCCGCGTGGTACACGGTCGGACTGCTGGCCGCCGCCGTTCTGTCGGCCGTCGTCGTGGCCACGGTGGACCTGTGCCCGGACGCGTGGCCCTCCCGGCTGCTGTCGGTGCCCGCCCTGGCGTGGGTCGGGCGCAACCTCAGCTACGGGCTGTACCTGTGGCACTACCCCGTCATCCGGCTGCTCTCCGACCTCGGTGTGGACGGAGACCGGCTGCTCCCCGCCGGCGTCGCGGCGACGGTCGCGGCGGCACTCGCCTCGTACGTCCTCATCGAGCGGCCGTTGGTGCGGCGCGACCGGATTCGCGTGCGGAGGTTGGAGCCGGTCGTCGCTTCGGTGCGTTGATCAGCCCTCTGACCCTATGACCCATGCCCCTGTGACCAGAGCCTTCACGCCCGCGTCGCAGGGCGTGGAGCGCCGTGGAAGACCTGGTCGGCGTGCCAGGAGCGGTGGCCGGCGGCGACGGGGAGCGCGCCTGGCTGTGGGCCGACGAGCGGACGGCCCGCAAGCGCTATGACATGGTCGCGGGAAGCCTGGCTGTGGCCGACGAATCGCTGTGAGACGAGGATGCGGTGGCCGTCGTCGACCCCGAGGACACCCTTGTCGAAGAGCTTGTGGTGCAGCGAGCACAGGCACAGTCCGTTGTCGACGTCGTCGGGGCCGTCGAACGCCCACCACCGCACATGAGCGGCCTCCAGCCCGACCGGCACAGCGCCGATCCGGCCGTCATAGCCGCAGAAGGCGCACTGGTACTCGTACGCCGTCAGCACCAGTTCGCGCATCCGCCGGTCACGCTGCCTCCGCGCGGGGGAGAGCCGACCGGTCTCCGCCGGCTCCAGGTCCAGGCCGACGGCTTCGCACAACTCGGTGTGGAGCGAGGGAGGGAAGTGCAGGTCGAGCAGTGATCGCGCTATGCGGTGCAGCAGTTGGGGTTCGCGCCGCAGGGCATTTCTGAGTTCCGGGGCGAGTCGTCCGGCGGCGCCCGACTCGCGGAGCTCTCGCAGGCCACTGCCTGGACTGCCGGGCCCACGGTCCGTACGTACTTCCCATACGCCGTCGCTGACCAGGTGGTGGAACGGGTAGGCGGGTGTCGTCTTGTTGGGCGGGCCATACTCGGTCAGCAGCCGCTGCAGGTCTTCCTCCACCGCGCTGTACCGCAGCTCACGGTCGGCGTCCTCCTGGAACTGGCCGAGGGCGTAGAGCAGCAGGAGGGGCTTGTGCGGCGCGCGCGTCCCGCTTCTGGTCCACTGCCTCAGCTTCGCGGTGCGCTCGAGCCAGTCCATGGCCGGTGATCGTATCGCTCAACACGGGTACCCCCAGGCACGCGTGATGTCGCGCAGCGGTGCCGGAACGTCTCCCGCGTCCGGCAGCGCTCGGGCTTTCTGGATCTTCCCGGACTTGATGTTCTCGCTCCAGTCACCGATGTAGGGCACGAACGGGCCGTGGTCACCCTTGCGGTAGTCGAGCATCCTCGG